>CAYFRZ010000215.1:0-1517 GCA_964345675.1 uncultured Methanobrevibacter sp. | reverse complement strand
TGAAAATCCTAAAGATTTACACTCTAAAAGAGGTTTAACTATCATTGAATCTAGAATCAGAAGATTAGCATCTTACTATGTAAATGAGGGTGCATTACCTGAAGGATGGAGATATAATCCAAAAGAAGCAGCACTCCTTGTTAAATAGGGCTAGTGAAGCTACTGATGTGCTTAAGGAGCACATTGAAAAGGATAATGTTATAAGAATAATTTCTCATAACGATGCTGATGGAATATCCTCTGCAGCAGTATTAGTGAATGCTCTTGCTGAAGAGGATGTTCAATTCCACACTACAATTATTCCTCGTCTTAAAGAGGACATTGTGAATCAGTTAAGGCATGAAAAATATGATTTGTTCATATTTTCAGACATGGGAAGTCCATTTATTAAAGAATTTAATACTTACAAACATGATGTTATTGTTGCAGATCACCATCAAGTAAATGATACTGAAGCGGAAAGTAATGTTATTCACTTAAATCCCCATTTATTTGGTATTGATGGTAGTAAAGATTTATGTGGTGCAGGTTCAAGCTATTTGGCTATTCGTGATCTTGATAAAAAGCATTTGGCTTATTTTGCTTTAGTTGGTGCGTTTGGGGATATGCAAGGTCAGGATGGATTCACGGGTGTAAATAAACTAATTGTTGATGATGCTCTTGAAAGTGGAACTTTAGAAATTCATGAAGGGTTAAAAATTGTTTCCAAAGCATCTGAACCAATATTTAAATCTTTAGCTTATACTTTTTCACCACCTCTTCCTAAAATCAGTGGTGATTTTGAAGGTGCTCGTGAATTTTTAGAGCGTATGAACTTATCTTATGGAATTAAGTTCACTGATATGGAAGATGAAGAAAAAGATTTATTAAAAGAAGCTCTTATGTCTATTAATCCGGATATTTTTGGAGATTGTTATACTGTACCAAAAGAGACACCACTGTTGCGTGACTTAGAAGAATATTCATATATTCTTGATGCATGTGGTAAAAATAAAAAACAAGGTTTGGGATTAAGTATTGCACTTGGTGAACGTGATCAGGCACTTGATGCCGCTTTAAAATTGCAACGTCAATACCGTAATCAAATTGTTAAAGGGCTTGAGTGGGTTAGGAAACAAGGTGCTGAGCAGCTTAACAGTATTCAATATTTATATTCTGAAGATAAAATATTAAAATCTGTCATGGGCACTATTGCAAGTATTAGTTTATCTATTGAATTATTGGATGATTCAAAACCAATCATCGGTCTTTCAAGACTTCATAAAGATATTAAAGTCTCTGGTAGAACTACTAGAGATATGGTTGCAAAAGGAGTTAACTTGGGCAAAGCATTACAAGACTCTTCAAATAACTTTGGAGGTACTGGTGGTGGTCATGATATCGCTGCTGGTGCTATGATTCCTTATGAATTTAAAGATAATTTCCTACACTTGGTTGATGAAATGGTTGAATATCAATTAATTAATGATTAATATGTTTTTAACAAAAAAAGAAGAACAAATGTGTGATGGGGAGTT
>CAYFRZ010000214.1:0-1521 GCA_964345675.1 uncultured Methanobrevibacter sp. | reverse complement strand
CAAAAATTGAGCTTGTATCAATATAAAAAACATCTGGAATATACTCATCACATTCAAGTTGAGAATCATTTAAATTATTACTAATAAATTTAAAAGACCCCATTTTAAAATCTATGGATTCAGATTGTGAATTATAAGGAATATCCCTTTTTAAATTAAAATTTCCAATTGCAAAATCAACATGTGATTCAAATAAATTAATAATAAATTCACTATGCATTAAGCTCTGCAAAATTTCAAGATTTGGATTATCTGTTTTACCATCCAAAATATCAATCAAAGAATCAATTTCTCCAAAAAAATATTCATAACCCTCTTCATAAGGCCAATCCTTAGGAAAATACTCTTTATCTAATTTAAATTTAAAAAATAAATCTTTAGAAAATTTAAATTCATTTACAACCTTTTCATAGGGATCATCGTATTTAAAATCATCCTTAACAGTCTGGATTTCAAGATGATTAAAAAATTCATTAAATTCATTAACTTTATCTACCAATTCCTTATAAAAATGATGAGTTCTTTTATCAGAAGCAACTTTTAAAAAGCAATAAAGAAGTTTTGCAACAGTAGTTTTTCCACTACCATTAACGCCCCCTACAATATTTATTTTTTTGATTTCAATATTAGCTTCGTTAATTGGCCCTGCTGATTTAATTTTTAAAATTGGCTTATTTTCCATTTACTTCACCTAAATTATTTTTTTATTCATTATAAACAATTTAATAATTTCTTTTGAATAATGATATTTTTCTAACCTACTCAATGGTAATATGTTGTTGTTAAAAATATATAAATTATCGTTTTTGTAGTTATTTCTACAATATAGTAATCTAAAACTTCAGCTACATCAGAAATTACTTTGAAAGAAATTATTGAATAAATAATATTTATCTAATTAATTCTTCTCTTAATTTTCGAGCTCGTTTACTATTGTCAGGACCCCAAGTTTCAAATACTCCCCCTTTTAAATCCCTATATTTAATTTTTCCGAAATCAACATCTTCCTTAGATTCAATATAATCAATGTTTTTTCTAAGTGGTTTATTGTTAGGAGTAGGATCATTTGAATGTTTTTTAGATGGTGTTGGTTTACTAATTTTTTTATTGAAGTTCATATTTTGTTTTGGTGTTTTTTCTTGGAGTTTTCTTTCCTGAATTTTTTTAGAGGATGATTGTTCGATAATGTCTCCGGTGATGTTTTTATTTTGTTTTTGTGTTTTTTCTTGGAGTTTAATTCCTTTTATCGCTAGTTTGAATTTTAAATCATTGCAATCTCTTCCTCCAATTTCAAAATTACCTTCTTTATAGACATATTTAAAAACACCTGTTGTTCTGTAAAGATTATGGTATTTTGTAGGCTCCATAATTTAAAATTTATTACCAACTTATATATAATGCTTCGTATGTTGATATTAATATAACTTAATTATACAAACACTAACTACATTGCCATGTCCATGTTTTAAGCGAGCCAATTCGCCCAGGCCGACCCCCACGCCGGAGCGTAAGCGGAGGCGT
>CAYFRZ010000213.1:0-1530 GCA_964345675.1 uncultured Methanobrevibacter sp. | reverse complement strand
GAGTGCTGGTTTTTCAAAACCAAAATCCGAAAGATTTAATTGCTTTGAAAACAAAATACAACTTGGAGAATGATTATTTTTTTTGTTCATATAAATATTTATTCTCCATTTTATTATATATACTTATATATGGCTTGTTTTTTTTAATCGTTGTGTAATTTCAACTGTAAAATGAGATTATAAACTTTTTAAATAGTTTTAATGAAAATAAAGTAAAATAATGAAAAAATTGAGTTAATAAAAATTTTTTGCAAAAATCAAATAGGATTTCTACAAAGCCAAAATTTATATTTAATTACGAACAAAGATTATATTGGTGATATTAATGGTATCTGAAAATATGGAAAAAGCATTAAATGCTCAATTAAATGCTGAAGTTTATTCAGGATATTTGTACTTATCCATGGCTGCTTACTTCGAAGATGAAGACTTAGCAGGTTTTGCTAACTGGATGAGAGTACAAGCAAGTGAAGAATTGGATCATGGAATGAAATTCTATGATTACATCATCAGGAGAGGAGCATCTGTTACTTTAACAGCAATTGAAGCACCTCAAACTGAATGGGACAGTTCACTTGCAGCTTTTGAACATGTTTTAGAACATGAAAAAATGGTAACTGGCCTTATTAATAATTTAGTAAACATTGCTATTGAAGAAAAGGACCATGCAACCAACAACTTCTTACAATGGTTTGTTGAAGAACAAGTTGAAGAAGAAGAAAATGCAATGGAATTACTTGCAAAAATTAAATTAGCTGATGGCGATAACAGATTAATTTATGAATTAAACAAAGAATTAGCAACTCGTGTGCCATCACAATCTCAAGACTAGATTTATTCTAGTCTAATCTTTTTTTTTGGTGTTTTTATGAATTATCCTGATGGTCCTACTAGTGATGCTCAAGTTGATTCAACTGAATTTAATGCAATTTTACTCGGTAATAACGATTTGGGATCAGTACATATTCATGGTCCTTTTGGCAATGTTGAATCTGAATTTAAGATAGCTTATTTGATTGGAATGCATCCTCTTGAGAGTAAATCTCACAGGGCATTATTTGAGAAGCTAATTTCAAAAGACGATTTGAAATGTTGTTATTATCTGTATAATATCAATGTTTTAAATAAAAATAGTGAATCTGAAGGAAGAAATGAAGGTCAACTTTTGGCTCAAGAATTTGTTCAAAAAGATATTATTTCTAAAAATTATGATTTATTTTTAGATATTCACTCAAATAGAGGTCCTAATGGTCCTGGTGATTATAAAATTACTAATTTTCTTTTTGCTCCAGGTTTTGATGTTGAATCTACTAAATTTATGAACGAGATACTTGAGCAAATTAATGAAGTTGCTTATTATGTACCAGAATTTAGATCAAGTCCGAGTTATATTACAGAACCAACAGCGGAAGCAGGAATTCCAACTTTAGTTTATGAATGTTATTCCTCAGAATTGATGGGATTTACATTGGATTTGGCTGAAAAATTAATTTCTGTTGTTGATAACTTATTTTAATCATAAAATAATAT
>CAYFRZ010000212.1:0-1550 GCA_964345675.1 uncultured Methanobrevibacter sp. | reverse complement strand
CTTAATGTTAGAGCCATATAAGCTAAATAAATTCTTTAGAGATATATAAATATAATCCACTGAATCTATATGTGCCACATCATTTGAATTATACACTTGTTGGTGGATTGTAGCCATTGAATTAATTCTATTTCTTGTTTTTTTCAGGATATCTTTATAATCTTCATTTTTGAATCTCAATTCGAGGTTAAGTAAACTTAATATAATTTGCAGGTTATTTTTAACTCTATGATGTACTTCTTTAAGTAATATTGTTTGATTTTCAAGAGAATTTTTTAAATCTTCTTTAATTACAATCTCTTCCGTAATATCTTCAACTAAACCATTAACTCTGCCTATATCCATGTGTTCATCAAGCAGTATATTTGAAACTGATCTCAAATATTTCCTATTTCCTTTAGGAGTATTTATAATAACAATATTATCAATAGTTATTATGTCACCCGATTTAGCTTTCTCTAAAGTTTTTTTGTAATCGGCATATGCTAATTCTTTAGATTCGTCAGTAGCATATTTGAAAAGCAAATCTTCTTCCATGGGTTCTTCAATCGGGTCAATTTCTAAAATTTCGAAGATTTCACTAGTCCATTTGAATTTATTTTTTTCACCAGATACAAGGGCTATTTTGGATATGGATTGAACGTTTTTTATAGTTTCCTGTAATTCTAATGCATTATCTTCCAATATTTGTCTTTCTAAATCTTGAATGACCCATTTTCTCGAATAAAATAAAATTAAACATATGATAAAACTTAAAGATAAAATTGTTATAACTAATGAAATGGACCCTGTGCTTGAGATAATATTATTGCTAAACATTTCAACTAAAATATAGACAACACTTATTCCTATAACTGTATATCTAACTAATTTTAGTGATTGTCTACTTGTTGCTGATTTAATAGTTAAAGCTTTAAATATTCCATCTTTAGTTGGCATTAATAAGAAAATTGATGAACATAAAATATGGAAAACTAAATAGTGTAGAGCTGTTGTATAAATTTGAACAGTACCTAAACCCGAATAACCAATTAAAACGTTAATTAAAGCTAAATCTTGTGCAATACTTTCAAATTTTTCTGTTGCAACACACATGATGATGAAAAACATTATGGTCATTTGATATAATCCAAATAATTTTGTTTCACAGGAAAACTGTAACCATTTATCAACACCAAATAATCCGAAAAATGATAAAAATGCACATAATACTATTGCACCAGCAACAAATAGGAATAAATAAGATATTTTATTTAATTTTGCATTATCTGAAGTTAATAGTAAAAATGATATGCATATGCAAAATGGGTAATATGCTAAACGTGATGAGCTACCAATAAATGTTAAAATGGGATTGTCAGGCAATATTCCCAAATTTATAATAAAAACAAACAGTGTAAATACTGCGAGCACACCTGCTAATATACGAGCTATTTCAAATGATTTTCTCTCAAACTCATAGTCTGTAAATTTTTCAAATAACTCAACAGTTTTCATAAATATTACCTATAAGCTTATTTATGTTTGAGTATTTTATTTATAAAATATTT
>CAYFRZ010000211.1:0-1552 GCA_964345675.1 uncultured Methanobrevibacter sp. | reverse complement strand
CTTATTTTCTTGATTAAAAGTATTAAATATATTAATATGTTAAGGGTCTGCCAAAATTAATTTTTTTGATACAAGTTTTTCTTTTGTTTTTGAATTGAAGTAATTATAATCAGTTTCAAAAATTATTTTTAGATTTTTGGTGGATGCTCCATAAATAAGAAAAATTTTAAAACACAAAAATTTTGAAAAGAGTTGTTGTTGAAAAGTTTTATTAATGTATAAATTAAAAAAATATAATTGCTGTTATATTTTAAAAAACTAGTATTGAAGGGATTACTATTTTTTCAGCGTGTACTAATTAAAAGAGTTGTTTAAATGAATTATGATTTAATTATTGCCAGATATGGTGAAATTGGTGTTAAAAGTCCAAAAATCAGGTCACGTTTTGAAAGAAAGCTAGTTAAAAATATTAAAGCTACTTTTGATTGTGAAGTTGACAGAAATCAAGGAAGAATTTATATTCGTCCAAAAGATTTTGAAGATGGTGTTAAAAAATTAAACAGGGTATTTGGTGTCGTATCTTATTCTCCAGCTACATCTACTAATGCTAATTATGAGGATATTGATGAAACATTAACTGAATATGTTAGAGAATTAATTTCAGAAGACTTAATTGATGAAAATACAAAATTTGCTATTAAGTGCCGTCGTGTTGGAAAACATGATTTTTCATCACAGGAAATGGCAGCTCGCTGTGGTGGGGTTGTAAGAAATGTTGTTTTGGCTCCTGTTGATTTAACAAATCCTGATTTAACAATTTTTGTTGAAATTAGGGATAATGATGCTTTTATTTTCCATGAAAAAATTAAGGGTCCGGGGGGTCTTCCATTAGGAACACAAGGAAAAGTTGTTGTGTTGCTTTCAAGTGGAATTGACTCTCCTGTTGCTGCTTATTTGATGATGAAGAGGGGCTGTGAGGTTATTGCGATTAATTGTGATAATTCACCATTTACAACTCCGAAAGCTAGTGAACTTTTTGATGCATTAGTTAATCAATTAAATATTTATGCAAAAGGTTCTCCTATTAAAAAACGTGTTGTTCCTTATGGAGAATACTTACAAGCTGCTAAAGACAATGCTCCTGAAAAAATGACTTGTGTTTTATGCAAATCCGGAATGTATCATATTGCAGAAAAATTAGCTTTAAAACTTGGAGCAGATGCTATTGTTGATGGAAGTAGTGTAGGTCAAGTGGCTTCACAAACTTTATCAAATATTCTAGCTACTAGATATGGTGTTGATATGCCAATTTTATCTCCATTAATTGGTTTAGATAAGGAAGAGATTACTCAAATTGCTAAAAAAATTGGTACTTTTGAAATCTCTAAAATTGATGATGGTGGGTGTAGTGCGGTTCCTAGATATCCTGAAACACAAGCAGATTTAAAGCGTGTTAAATTAGCTCGTGAAGAAATGAATCAGGATGAAGAAATTGAAAAAGCTTTTAAAAATATTGCACGATTTGATTAAGTTCAATCTTTCCTTTTTTTATTTTTTAGGGTGTCCGCCAAAATTAATTTTTTGATTTTGTGCCGAAATTTTTTTGACTTAT
>CAYFRZ010000210.1:0-1598 GCA_964345675.1 uncultured Methanobrevibacter sp. | reverse complement strand
TAATTTTTATTATTTTAAAAAAATGAATAATAAAATTAAATAATTTAATAAAAACTATTAAAATAATTTATGCTAAATCCAATTTAATTTAATAAATTATCAGTTGGAAAATTAGTTAACGGTTATGCAATCATTAGGGCAAATTGCCATACATACCTTACAATTTTTACAAACGTGACAGTCACGTACTTTCGATACCTCATCCACAATCACAAAAACATTATTTGGACATGCAATACCGCATTTTTCACATCCGTCACATTTATTTATATCAATGTTAATATGACACTTTTCAACAACATCTTTCTTATCTTTTTTATTTCTCTTAAATAAAGAACCTAAACCCATAAAGAATTATTTATAAAAAAGAGTTATTAAAATTTATCTAAAAAATAGTTATAAAATAAAAAAAAGTTGGTTTAGAATTTTAAACCAAGTTCATAAGCTTCTTTTAATTTATTTTCTTGTTCTTCAGCAACAATACCTGCCGGACCTGCGCTACCTGCGTCAACATGACCAATTACATCATATCCCATGAATCCGAATGGAGATGCTTTGGTAAGTTCAATGTAATCATCATAAGTATGTTCAGGTTGATTTTCAGTGAAAATCAATGCTGCTTTTCCAGATAAACTTTTATCAGGATTTTGACCAATACTGTAAAAACGATCAATGATTAATTTACCTTGAGCAGACATTTGCCCATAGTAAATTGGAGTTGCAAATATTACACCATCAGCACCGATCATTTCCTCTAAGATTTTGTTTCCATTATCTGCACGTACACATTCAGGGTTTTCTGCACAGTACATACATGCTTTGCATGGTGCAATTTCCTGATCTTCTAAGTAATATTTAGTTACTTCCCCACCATTTTCTTCAATAGCTTTAATCATTTCATCCATTAATACATCACAGTTTCCGCCTTTACGCGGACTTGCTTGAAGTGCTATAACATTCATTTAATCAATCTCCAAATTTTATTTAACTAGTTGAATTTATACTAATCGTATCAATAATACCCTTACAATGATTTATAAAATAATCACTATCGGAAGATAGTATATTATCTCCACTAATACAATAATTTTGACCATTTTTATTGAAGAAAATATCTGCATTATAAGAATCACTTCCACTATCATATGCCAAATAAGTTGTTACACCATTTTGGTCAATAGTTTGAGTTGAACTAATTCCATTATTGCTTACAAAATTATTGAAAATATCGCTAATTGATTGAGAATTATCAATTTCTGAAATTTGAATTGTAATGTTTTTATTTGAGTTAACTAAATTAACAGTAGTATCATTTAAAGTATTATCTGTAAAGTTTTCAATTTCAGGCAAGTTACTTGCCCCAACAGTTATAACACTTTCATTAACATCTGCCACTTCATTAGCTCCATTATCATTAAAAACTAAACTAAATGAATTAATTCCAATATAAATAACAATCAATATAACAAGTAAGGCATATAATCTTTTCATTATAACTTCACCTAATTTATATTTATTATAATTTAAAGTATTTAAAATTAATAATAATTTATTTAAAAAAGTTTTAATAAAATATCTATCTATGAAATTATCAAAAT
>CAYFRZ010000209.1:0-1603 GCA_964345675.1 uncultured Methanobrevibacter sp. | reverse complement strand
CATACTACTAAATAGGTAATAAATATATAAATAAATAATCATATCATCTACTAAGATGCAAAAATTAGGTGTTAAAATGCATAAAGCAAAATTATTAAAAAATGTTGATAAAATCCATACAACTGAGAGAGGAGTTGGAAGAATACAAAAAAATTTAGAAATAACTGATGAACCAGTTAATTACTGTATTTCAAAACTTAAAAAAGAAGATTCAACAGTTGATAAACAAGGGAAAAATTACTATGTTGAAGTTGACGATTGTATAATAACCATTAATTCCAGCAGTTTCACAATAATAACTGCTCATAAAAACTAATTTTTTCTAAAAAAATAAAAAAAGAGAAGAGATGAAAAAATCTCTTTAAATTTATTCCATATCTTCAAATCTGGATTCTAATTTTTCCATTACACCAGGTAATGAAGTGTATTCCATTTCCTCAGCAGGCAATCTGTGAGGTTCAAATGGACCATGTCTTCTGAGATAAGTTGCAATTTTAGCAGCTTGTTCACGAGTAGGATCAAATGCAGGGTCATCGAATAAATCTACAGGACCGATTAACTCTCCATTGGATACTTGGAAACCTAAACCAACTACTCTAGGAGGTCCATCAAATCTAATTGGGTTTGCTTCTGCTTCAGATACAGGCATCATAGGACCATTGTGAGATCCCCTCATCCATCCACTTACAATGTGTGGGAATGCAAATGGATCTACACATTCACCGTTAGCAGGGAACCCGGACTGTGCTCTTACAATACATACTGGGTCATCTTTACCAACATATTCTCCAGCCATTAAGTTTAATCTTTCAGTACTTACTGCAGCTGCGATTTCACCGTTTTTCTTCCATACTCTTTTAATTACATATCTACCTGTTGACCCGATTAATGCAAGTAAATCATACATTTCTTCAGGACAGTTTAAGATAACTTTTTTGTGTTCAATTACATCAAATACTTCAAATTTGAATCCGTCGTGTAATTTAGGGTCAATAACTAAACCTGCTGTGTTAAATGGATCTGCAAAAATTCTGAATACTGGCAAATTGAATGCACCAGGTTCAGTTTTGTCACAACAGAATATAAGTACAGGATCAGATGGTCTTTCTTCAAATTCAATTTCTGCTACACCAGGACCCATACCTTTGATATTTCCAGAGAAAGTGTCAGATAATAAGTCTTGACCTGCACCATATAATTTTAATTCACGTGCTCTTTCAGTAGCTTTCATGAATGCATTGTATGCAGTTTTGTGAACTTCTTCATTTTCTTCCCCTTTATCGTGGGTCATGATTAAGTCTATATCATCCCCACAACGGGAGATATAGTAATCTTTTATGATTCCTGCTTCTAAAGCTTCATTTAAAACTTCATCACAGATATCAATTAATTCTGGGTGTGCGACACAATGTCCAGACACACTTCCAATATCAGCTTTAATTACACTAACAGTAGTTTTCATTTTAATAACCTCGATTAGTAAATTATTATTTACTATACATTTATTAATTTTATATCGTATAGTATTTAATTATTATGATTAAAATAAAGAGTGTCCGCCAAAATTAGTTTTTGGTAGGTCTGTTGATTTTTTATTAAAATA
>CAYFRZ010000208.1:0-1621 GCA_964345675.1 uncultured Methanobrevibacter sp. | reverse complement strand
GCGAGGAATGATTCTTTACTTGCATCAATCATGTTTGATCCATCATACCTTTTTGCTAATTTTTCAAATTTTTTATAATCATGTAATAATGAGTACATTTGTTTTTTCCTCTTTTTTAAAGTTATATTTATAATTTGTCAGTTATTTTAGTGTAGGTGATTGATTTTATTTTAATAATTCAAATCCTATTTTATATTATTATATGATTGAATATAAATACTTTATTATTTAATATAATTAAATATTGTTCAGTAAAATATGACTAAAAATAGTTAATTGAACAGTGAAAATAGCAAAAACACATGGTGCAAACATTTAATAAAACAATGCAAAAATAGTAAACTGTACAAAAATAGTGATGAAAAAAGAAAGTGAAAAAAAGTAGCATTATTTTACTACTTGTTTTTTCTCAATTTTCAAGGTATCATAATATTCTTCAGCATCTGGATGTTCAACAAAACTATGAACTTGACCTTTATTTTCTTCAACAATTTTTTTAACATCATCAATACCAATACGGAAGAATTCTTTTCTCATGTTGATTTTATTAACTCTTTTATCATTGAATCTTTCATGTAATTCTGATTCTAATTCATAAGCATTTTTACTGAAAATAAATACATGAGTATCAAATCTAAATGGAACTGAAGCAGAAGATAATTCACGAATTCTTTCTTCAGGATTATCACGACGAGTTACACCAATCTTAAATATGTCATCACCGAAACTACCAATGTTACTTATAATGTAAACATAACCTGCACCAGGTTTTTCTTTCCATTCATTGATTTTTCTTACTTCTTCATTATTTTTATCTAAAGCTGCTTGAAGTTTAGCAATTTCTGCTTCAAGTTTTGCTTTTTCATCAGCTGCTGCTTGAGCCATTTTTGCTTTAACTTCTTCAATTTCAGAAGTAATAGTAGTATTTTCTCTTTCAAATTTCTTTTTCTCCCTTTCTAATTCTTTTTGAAGTTTCTTCTCCTCTCTTTCTCTTTCCCTTGCTTCCCTAAGTTCTTCTTTTTCCTCTTCTTTTTTAACTGCATATTCATAAGCAATGTGTAGTTCATCAATTTTTAAATTTAAATAACTTTGAGTAATTTCAACATTTTCCCTTTTGTATAAATTATTTAAACTTGTAAATGTTTTTTGTATCCTATTTTCAATATTATCAATGTTGGAGTGTTTAACTTTATCAATTAAAACTGTTGTTTCATTATTAAAACTACGAAGTATTTGTTTTATATTTGCATTTGTTAATGCTCTTCCTTTTGCTTCACTTCCATCAATAGTCCATGTTGTTAAACCTCTTGCAGCTAATTTATCTTTTATCATTTGTTTCTGTTGTTGTCTTACTGCATCAAGTCTTTCTTTATAGTCTGTAGCATTAATGAAATTATAACTTGGTTCATATAATCCATACTCTTGCATTTCAAGATCATCTTCAGCACGAACCAAATCCTTTTTAACCTCATCATATTTCTGTCTTGCAGCCACTAAATCATATCGAATATCATGAAGTTGTGTTTTAAGCATTTTTTCTTTTTCTTTGAGTTTAATTTCATATTCTTCATTAAGATTATTTAAATCATTTTTCTTTTTAGCAATTCTTTTATCTAAATCA
>CAYFRZ010000207.1:0-1633 GCA_964345675.1 uncultured Methanobrevibacter sp. | reverse complement strand
AAATCACACAAGTTTTTGAAAGAGCCAAAAAAAGTTAGTTTTAAATATTATTAAATTATAAATAATATTAACTGATTGTTTATTCCTTGTATTCAATTTGGTTTCTGTCTTGTTGTTAGGTCATTACGTTTTGAATGCTCTCATTAAAAATATACATTATTAACTTAAAACCCAGATAAGAAACTAACAGAATAATAAATCTAAAAATTTATATATAATTCTATCCATTATTTTAATTAAAGAGGTGTAAATATGATATATAAATGTCTTATTTGTGGCCATATTCATAATGAAGAAAAAACCGGAGTATTATTAAAAGATTTAGATAAATGTCCTACATGCAAACAGGAAATATCAAATTTTGTTGAATTTGAAAGTTCCGATTTTGAAATTCAAAATGAAACATTAGATTTATCATACCCAAAAGAATTTGCTAAAAATGATAAAGATATTCAACACATGAATACAATACATCAAATGGCTATTTCTGGTGAATCAATAATATCTGCAATGTATACAGAACTACCAATGCCTAATTGGGACGATATTTTAATTTTAGGATGCCAATTAAATCCTTTACCTATTGAATCAAATATTGATGTTAATACAACAACTATTATTGGAAAAAATGCCAAAAAACCTTTAGTGATAGAAAGCCCAATTTATATCACCCACATGTCATTTGGAGCATTGTCAAGGGAAAGTAAAATTGCCCTTGCTAAGGGAAGTGCTAGTGTTAAAACAGCCCAATGCAGCGGTGAAGGTGGAATTTTACCTGAAGAAATGGAAAATGCATATAAATATATTTTTGAGTATGTTCCAAATAAATATTCTGTAAATGATGAAAATTTAAAAAATTGTGACGCTATAGAAATAAAAATAGGGCAATCCACCAAACCTGGTTTAGGTGGGCAATTACAAGGTGTGAAAGTAACTTCTGAGATCGCTGAAATTAGAAATAAACCTGTAGGCCAAGATATTCATTCTCCTGCTACAATTCCAGAAATTAAGTCAAAAGATGACTTAAAAGAATTAGTTTCCTATTTAAGAAAAAAATCTGGAGGCAGACCAATTGGATTAAAATTTGCAGCAGGAAGAATTGAAGATGATTTAGAACATGTTTGTTACGCTAAACCAGATTTTATAACCATTGATGGTAGAGGCGGATCTACAGGTGCAAGCCCAAAAATTGTTCGTGATTCAACATCAGTTCCAACAATTTATGCTTTAAGTAGAGCTAGAAAATACTTAGATGAAAATAATAGTGATATCTCATTAACAATCACTGGAGGTTTACGTATCTCATCTGATTTTGCTAAAGCTTTAGCTATGGGTGCTGATGCAATTGCTATTGGAACTGGAGCATTAATCGCTTCAGCATGCCAACAATATAAAATTTGTCATACTGGCTACTGCCCAGTAGGTGTTGCTACTCAAAATCCTGAAAATCGTGCAAGATTTAAAATAGAATCTGCTGCAAAAAGAGTTGAAAACTATTTAAAAGTTTCAAATGAAGAGTTAAAGCAATTTGCAAGAATTACTGGACATGATAATGTACATGATTTAAACATAAATGATTTATGTACAATAAACTCTGAAATATCAGAACACACTAATATTAAACATGCATAAT
>CAYFRZ010000206.1:0-1645 GCA_964345675.1 uncultured Methanobrevibacter sp. | reverse complement strand
AAATGTTGGTGACAGGGAATATTTAAATATTAGTTGTTATGTTGGGCATTTAGGAGTTATTGTAAATGAAGTATCTGCAATAGCAAATGAATATGATATTAACATGTCAAATAACTATGATGATAAGTTAATTGATGTATTGCCAGTTTCTGACCTTTCAATTGAAAAAGTTGTCAATGTTTCAACAGCTAATTATAAAGACTTAGTGAAATGGACATTAATTGTTTCAAATAATGGTTTTAATGATGCAACGGACGTTATTGTTGAAGATATTTTGCCAAATTCTTTGGAATTTATTAGTGCAAATGATGATTATGAAGATGGTATCTGGTATGTTGGTGATTTGAGTGTTGGGGATTCAAAAACATTAGAAATTGTCACAAGAATAATTAAAACAGGGGATATTACTAATGTAGCTACTGTGTATTGCAGTGAAGATGATCCTGATTTATCAAATAATAATGCTGAGGACACTGTTCATGTTGGTCCTGCAGCTGATTTATCGATTACTAAAAGTGTTTCTAAATACACTTATGAAGTTGGACAAGTAATTATTTATAATATTAAAGTAAATAACAATGGCCCTGATGATGCATTAAATGTTAAAGTTAGTGAAGAATTTCCAAAATCTTTGCATTTAAAATCATTTAAATCTTCATATGGTGAATTTAACCCTTCAACTCATGTTTGGTCAATAGCTAAACTTGCAGCAGGATGTGAAGAAAAATTACACATGGAATTTGAAGCATTACGTGAAGGAATATTTAAAAATACTGTTTCTGTTGTAAGTGATATCTTTGATAATAATTTGAACAATAACCATGACTTTGCTTTAGTTAGAATTATTAATAATGTTTCAAATAAAATTATAAATGAGTTTACTGATAATTTGACTAAAAATAGCATTGTTAAAGCTAACAATATCAAACAACCAATTTATAATCTTGAAAAAAATTCTACTGCAAATTTAGTAGAATTACTGGCTATTTCAGCAATTGTTTCAATGATTTTTGGAGGTAGTAATATTTTTAGAAAAAGGTAAATTTAAAGTAGCTTTTAAGCTACTTTTTATTATTTTTTTTAAACGGTTTTTCAAATTCATGCAAGTATTAAAATTATTAATTAAATGGTTAATTATTTTATATATTTGATATTTAAATAAGCATATGCTAGTTCATTTTTTTAATTTAAGCAAAACCTTTAAATAAAATGTATGATAAATATAATAGTACATATTGGTAAAATGATATTTTTTTTAAAAAATAATTTGATGAATCAATATTATATAATAAAATAAAAAGAGGTGCAATTATGTCTGAAGAAGAAATGATGGAACAAACTTCCGAAGAATTCATTGATGAGGATGAAGAAAAATTACCTTTCGCTAAAGCAGAAGTTGTTCGTTTAATGAAAGAAAATCTCGACGATGACAAAATGATTAGGGAAAGAGTAAAAGTAGAAATGAACAAATTTTTAGGCGATGTTTTAAAAAATGTATGTAAACAATTAAACGATTATCCATACACAACTATAGAATACGAAATGCTTAAAGAATCTACTTATCCTTACACTAACATTGAAAGAATTAACCAAGAAAAAGAAAGAATTTTATTACATTTAGAAGCTATTAAAGCAGATTGTAATG
>CAYFRZ010000205.1:0-1702 GCA_964345675.1 uncultured Methanobrevibacter sp. | reverse complement strand
CTTGTAATCCCTACAAATATTTCATATTTATTAATCTCACTTGGTTTGGAAATCACCAAGAAAACATTCTTCTTTTCAAGTCCCTTAAATTTTAGTATTGAGGAATATCTCAATTTATTTGCAGTATCGCCAACATTGCTTTCTGATAATTCCTCTACATCCTTAATGATTAGTAATTCTCGTAAATCTTCTTTTCCTTTATATTCACCTCTTAAAAATGTTGATTCAATCAGAATAACACAGTCTTGCCCTTTTAATGAAGAATCTGTTTCTCTAATGGGTGTTAAGATGTTTTTTACGATATGCGACTTTACTTCTTGTAATGTTTTGTGCCGTCTAACTGGGATATTAGAAAATTTCATCTCAAAATTATCAGTATCTAATATTTCTGGATGTTCTAATATTTCTGATGATAATCTCCGAATATCAGGATTTTGTGCACTTCTTTTAACCTCATTGATTTTAAAATGACAATAATATTCAGTCATTAAGTCCGCTATTTCAGCTACACTTCTTCCACTTGCTGTATAGCTTTGGTCAATATCATATAAAACCAATGAGTTTCCATTTGATAAACCTTGTCCATTAAAGCCTGAAAATTTATTAATAAACAAATCCAATCCTCTATCAAGTATGTCTTGAGCTTCATCAATTACTATGAAATCATAGGGCTTTAGTTTTTCTTCAGTTTCAAGTTTCAGAATGGTGGTTTTAACCAAATCATAAAACTGATCCTCAGTTAATGAACTTAATTCCTTAAAGTCCAATGTTGGATTATATTTTTGAAAGAATCTAAAATAGGTTGTAACTTCTATGTTACTAGAAAGTTGCCGCTCACTTAAAAGAGATTTGGTGTAATGCATTAATAGATTATTCCAACACAAGTAAATTCCATTTTTATTATGTTGTTTATCAATAAAAGCCTTAGCAATGGTCGTTTTACCGCTTCCTGGCGGGCCTTCAATCATTATTCTTGGATTTTTATATAATCCATCTAGTATTTCAATGTTTTGGATACCAAGCCACTCAAGTGTATTAATTGTATTTAGGTGATTTCTATCTCCAATAATTGGGCTTAGTATTTTTTTGATTGCAAAATATTCTTTTGGGGAAACCTCTGAATAATTTCTAAAGTGCTTTTGATGTTTGCTTTTGGAGTAGTCAAAGACATTTAATAAAAACTTTTCTATTGAACCTTCATAATCTTTAGCAAGATAAGAAGTCCACAAAAGTTTATTATCGATTAGCTTTGATTCAAATGGGTAATCAACGTGTGGAAAAGCTGTTGCTTCGCAGAAAAAGCAACCCTTTAAATTGTTAAGAATGTTGTCTTTTAAAGTGTATTTATATCCCTCGGCTTGCTTGAAAGGATTTTGCTTTATTGGTGTGTCGAAGTTTTTTCCATAGAAAAAGGTATTGTCTTTCGTAGAAATTGGGCCACCTTTAACTTCCAAAACAAGAAGACCGTGTTTACAAAGAATTAGAAAATCTATTTGAGAACTGGTCTTTTTATAGTAGTTAAAGTTATCTGAATGCTCGGGCAATTTCAAATCGTGCCATACATCCCATTCTAAATTGCTATTGCTTAAATCATTCCAAAGTTGTCTGTAAATGTCAATTTCACCGCGTAGGGGTGAACCATCCTCCTTTACAATTATGGTTTCTAAAGCATCTATTGGGTTATTTGGATGAAATTTTACTG
>CAYFRZ010000204.1:0-1727 GCA_964345675.1 uncultured Methanobrevibacter sp. | reverse complement strand
TCTGCTCACGCCATGTTCTGCCTGAATGACACCATGCGCTATTTCCTGTGCCCGGAAAAGACAATCAATTAAATATGTCGCTTAACTTTTTGTCTCAATTAAGTTTGCAAGACCAAGTCACCCCGAAAACAGAATTGAGACAGAATCTTAACACTTTATTTTTAGGATAATAATTTTTCATTCTATTAATTTGCACCTGCTTTCTTTGTAGCCGGAGTGTCATATTGAAAGATGTGACACACTTAATTTAGTAAAATAGCGAACAGTAATGAATATATAATACTCATTACATGGCAGATAAGCAAATATGAGTTGTGATTTATTGCTGATTTTATGTAAAAATCTATTCTTACCAAACACATCAAACTTGAATGATTTTACAAACGAATAAGAAAGTACTTATTACTATTAGGATAATATCGTAAATAGAACAGAATTCGAAAGAGTCCTGTTTTAAATTGTAAAATAAAATTATTATAAAACTATGAGTTCATTAAAAAAAACAAGTATTCCCTTTCTCATTATCATAATTACAATGTTTATGTCATGTAATGGTTCTGTAAAACGGGAAAATTTCACAATAATTGATGTTCAATCTGTTGTAGATATAAAAGGCCAAATAGTACTAAATGAAGATCTAATGCAGTTTTATGATTTACAAATTTATGATACATTAGCTTTTTTTGCATCATCGAGAGGTGAATCAGTATTTAGAGTATATTCGACAAAAGATTTTAAATTACTTAACGAGTTCGGTTATAATCATGCAGGTCCAGAATATGTGGATTATCCCATGTTTCTTAAAACAAAATCTTTACCTGATTCTGTTGAATCCTACGATATAAATACGAGAAGTTTCATAAATGCGATTTTTAATAAAAGTAGTAACTCATTTACTATGGAAAAAGAGCTGATGGATGATAATATGTGGCCTGTTATAAATCTAAATAAAGTCTCTGAAAATGTTTATTTTGCAAATAGTCTTCCACCTTTTAACAAAGGATTATTTTTTAAATATGAAACAGAAACATTTGATAAAAAATGGATACCTTTCGTTAAAAAGCACGAAAGCGGAAATGATGACTATATGACTGCATTGAATAGAAATAGTATAGCAATTAATAAAAGCAAATCAATTGTTATTTGCTGTATGAAATATTTTAATAAAATATTCGCATTCGATTTCGATGGTAATATTATTAGAGAAATTCAATTAGGCACAAATTCCATTGAGCCTTCGCTTGAAATACCTGAAATTGAAAAATTCACTGAGAACTCCGAGACTTTTTTTACTACAATTGTCGCTACAGATAAATTTTTTTATTGTTTATGGAACAATAAAAAAATTAACGCCAAAAAAGAAGAAGCAGCCAATTCTAAAGTAATTATTTTTGATTGGCAATGTAATTATGTACGCACTATCCAAACTGATAATATAATCAGCGCAATGGATGTCCATCCTAAAGATTCTTATTTTTTAGGGATTGTATTCAATGATGAAGAAGATACAAGTATCTATAAATATATTATATGAATCAGTATTTAAAAAATTAGATAGGGTCTGCTTACTAATTCCCAATCAGGCACACAATTTCATTTGTGGCTTGACTGGATAAATGTTTATATTTCTCACTTTCATCAGTTTCGATAGAAACGAGACAAAATAAGGAAGGGGAATATCCCTCATGTACCTGATCAGGTTCATCACAAAAATGATAGCCCCTATC
>CAYFRZ010000203.1:0-1738 GCA_964345675.1 uncultured Methanobrevibacter sp. | reverse complement strand
CATATTGTTAAACAATGATAATATACAAATTACTATTTAAGTTGTTAATAATATTTAAATATTACAACTGCATATAAAATTTTAAAAATAATTATATTTAATCTACAATAATATTAAATAAAATATAAATAAAATATAATATTAGTGAAATTATTAAACATTTATATAAATTTAATACATTAAATGTTAAATTACGATTTAACCATCACAAATATTAACAATACAATTCACAATGTGATAATCAAATTCATCAACAACTAACTAAAATATCAAAAAACTTACCAAAAATTAAAAACAATGAAAAAAAATCAATATTCAAAAATGAATAATGTTAGTATAAGTACGAACAAATTGATGAAAAATAAAAAAAAGAAGTGAGAAGTAATCTTATTTGATTACTTTACTTTTGATAATTTCCACTCTTTTGAGAGGGTAGATTTTTTTAGCATTGTGATAAATTTCAGATGCTAAATTACCGTTTACAACAACTTTGATTAATTCATCAAATGATTTTTCAGCTGCTGCTTCAACGAGTAAATCTTCAATGATTTTTCTCATGTATTTTTGTTGGGAAGATTTTGCTCTTCTTACAGTTACAGCAAGAACTTGAAGTTTGATTTTACGACCATCTTTGGTAGTTGCAATAGTGGAAGCATCTATTCTAGAAGTTCCTCTTCTAATCATACTTCTTACATAATCTGTAGTGGTTTTGTGTCCAGTGAATTTAGTGTTTGCAACTTCACCAGCAACATTATCAATTTCAAATCTGAGTTTAATGTATTGTTTTGAGAAATCCCCAGTTAATTCCCTCATAGTAACTTCTACACCTCTTCCAATGAGAAGTTTAGCATCTTTTGCTGGAGTTTCACCAATTTCTTTATCTTCAAAGTTCACAGGAGTTTTAATAGTATACCATGATTTTTCTTTCCAAGTATCACGTACTCTACGTCTTGCTTTTGCTTTTGCCATTATATCAACCGTTTAAAATTATATATTATATAGTAATTTAGCGTTACGCCATTAAAATTTTATAAAATAGTCTTCAAATTAAGTATAGCACCTAAAATAAATTGTAAAAATGATTTGAACTAAGTGTAAGTTTACAATCGTTGATTTGACTATTATGAGTTATTCTCGTGTTATTTAAAGAGAATAAATTTAATTAAGTTTTAATTTATAAAATCCGCCCATAAAGGATATTATTAATTATTTTATTCATAATATATAAAGATTTTTAAAATTTTGACCATACCTGGATTCTTTTTTAACTTTTGTTGATTTGAAAGATTATATAAATGAGACTTATTTCTTTAATTTATAATTTTACAAATTTTAGTTTTATTCATTTCAACTAAAATTTCTTTTTATTATACTGAATATGGTTTAAATTAACCAAATTTCAATGAAATATATAATTTTTATCTGACTTCAATCATTTTACACCATTTAAATGTTTCCCATAGCTTTTCTTAAGTTATTTTGTAATAATCAATTTTTCACAAGAAAAATAAAAAATTCAATGTATGAAATTAATATTGCTATTTAGAATAAATTTTACTGTTTTATCCAAAAATAATCATTTTCACAATTATCAAATCAATCAACCATTTTTTATCAACTGAATAAAAGTTAAGTGAATTTTCAGCTGCAAAAAAATTAAAAAAATAGGCTTTGTAGAAATCCTTATTTTTCTTGAATTTGTGTTGATCTGTAGATGTTGTAAATTGTGTTTTTGAGT
>CAYFRZ010000202.1:0-1754 GCA_964345675.1 uncultured Methanobrevibacter sp. | reverse complement strand
TTTCCTAATAAATTGTATCCTCCATATTTCATGAACCTGATGCATGATTGGGATTATGATAAAAAATTAGATGAAGAACGCAGATTGTTCTATGTAGCTATTACTCGTGCTAAAAAAGGAGTTTACATATTTACAAAGGATTATAAGCAATCTGAATATATTGATGAATTAATTGATGAAAATGATTTGGAATTAATTCATGGTGATGATTTTAATCAATTCGGTGAATTTGATGATGTAAAAGAGGAAAGTATTATGGGTTCTAATATTAACTCTGATTCAGTTGATTCATCCGATGCCGATTATTCTAAGGGTATTGAAATTAAAGCTAATCAAAAAGATTATGGAAATAATATACTCAAATCAAAAGATTATGATGGGGCAGAAGATTTTTATAAAAAATTAATAACAAACATGTATTATTTAAATGATTATTATCCATTTAGGAAATTAGTAACTGTTTATGAAAAGAAAAAAGATTATGGAAATGTTATAAACACAATTGATGCGTTTTTTAAGAGTGAGAGATATTGTATTGAATCACAATTATTGTGGTTTAAATTGAAATATAAAAAAGCTTGCAGGTACTCTGGTCGCAGTTTTTCTAACTTTGATGATGGTTTAAATTATTTTAATGAACATGGCCTTAAAAATGAAGATAAACAAAACGAACCGGTTCCAATTGCAGCAAGACTTCAAACAGGTAGGAAGAAAGTAAAAATTATCTCTCAAGAAGACCATGATAAAAAATCTGAATACACTGCATTAAGGCTTAATTATAAATTTGCAAACAAATATGAATCCAGCAAGAAAGCATTATATTATTATGAACAATTATGGGATAGAAAAGAGTTTAGTAAAAATTTAACTGCTTATAAGAAGTTATGTTAATTGTATGAGGATACAGGACAATATGATAAAGTAATAGAAGTTGCGGAGGAATATTTTAATAGTAATGCCCGTAAAACAAATTCAAGTCCTGCTTGGTTCGATAAAAAAATTGAGAAAGCCAGTAAAAAATTAGGTAAATCTCCAGTACGAAAAACTCTTCAAAATAGGGTTAATACAAATACTGTCACTTCTCAGAGTTCTGTTGAAACAAACACTATGTCTAATGATGAATTGTTATTTAAATATGCCGACTTGTATGAAAAAGGATTATTAACAAGGGATGAATTTGACAGGAAGAAAAAAGAATTATTATTTAATGATAATCCAATTGAACCAGAAGTTTCCAGTAAATCTAATCAAGAAAATCTTGATAATCCTGTTATCACTATTGCAGGCACTAATTTAACTAAACTGTTCCGTAGAAATGTTGGAGTGGGGGTTATTGTGCAATATTCTGGTGACCAGGTTAGACTTGAAATAGTCGATATTGTCAATCCAAGGAATAGTTCTAAAGAAACAACTGCTGAAACACTAAAGTTTACTCTTGTTAAAGAAAATTTTAATGTTTTAAGAAGTTTAAGTGAAGGTGAATTAATCACTTTTAAAACAAAAGGTCGATCTGGAAAAGTTGTTTTAAAAGTTGTTCCTGAAATATGATTGTTACAGTTTAAGTAAATTATCTATTAATTTTACAATTTTTCCATATTTTCCTTTACATTTTTGCCTAATTTTATTTTACAATTTTTTTCCATTTAATTTTTCAGACAAAAATTTATTATATATTTTATATAAAAAATATAATAAATAATATAATAAAAAAATATTAAATGGACTCTTTCAAAAACTTTGTTGATTTGAAATTT
>CAYFRZ010000201.1:0-1777 GCA_964345675.1 uncultured Methanobrevibacter sp. | reverse complement strand
CTGTAAATTGTTATAAGAATATTAAGTTGACAATGATAATGGTTCGTCAAATGTAAAAAAGATATTTGCAATATTGTTGTCAATATTGTTTTTTTCATTAATAATTATGGTTTTTCAGTATACCGCCAATTTGTTAACTGGAGATTATTATTATCCTAATTCTCCTCAAGACAGATATGTTTTAGCAGGCATTTTTTTATTCCCCACTAGTATGTTTTATGGAATAATTAAAAAGATTCTTAAAATTTAAATTTTGGTAGGAGTGAGTAATTATGGTTCAGTTTCCTCAAAAGACTATTGATGAATGGATTAATGAAGATTATGAAAAACTTGATGTATTTATGGATGTTGATTCTATGGAGGATCTCCGTGAATTGATTTTAAGTTTTAAATATGATGATAAATTTGCTTTTCTTTCAGAAAATATTCATTATCAGACAGATATTAATAACTATTCAGATAATAATAATTTATATTTGGATGCAAATGATGTTTTGGGAGATTTTGGTTTTATTTTTAGTAATTCTCACTTATCATCTGTTTGTATTGATTCATTATTTTTTGTGATTGAATGCAGTTGCATTGGTGAACTTCGTAGGGAATTGTCAAATATAGAAAAAGAAAAAGTTTATTATAGTGATTTAGGATATAAATTAACTTTAGGCCAAGAAAATTTTTTAAAAATACAAAACAATGAAAAAATAACTAAAACATTTTTCAAAAAACTTAACAAAATTAAATGGAGTAGTGATTCCAAAAATTTGGATAAATATATTAAGAAATTTTGGGATACTGTTACATTACAATATGATACATCTCATCATATTGTTAGTTCATTTAGTGTTTGTGCAAATTATTTTTCTTGTTGTAGAGCATTAACTCAGGGCAGGTTTGAAGTATCAACTGAAGATGTAGTTCAATCATGGTTTTTGGTATTAAATTTATTTTTAATGGATTTAAGACCATATATTAAAGATTTTAATTCATCTAGTGCCATGATTGTCAATACTGAGAATAATTTTAATAAACCAATTAATATTTTAAAAAATCAATCTTGCAATAAACTTTCTTCTATTATTCGAAAAGTTTTAGCGGGAGTTTTAAGCATAATTATTGTCTTTTTGTTACTTCTTGCAATGTCAATTATATTATTATTGATTTTTGGTGATGCATTATATAATTCTGCTCATTCACTTAGGCCAATTGGTATAATAGGGTTAGCTTTAGCTGCGGCTTTAGGTAAAAAAATCTATGATAAACTTGTTTAAACATGGAAGCATTTTCAAATGCTTCACTTATTTTTTTCATGTCATACTCTTCAATTTGCAACGATTCAAAACTCGAAAAAATGTTTTTAATCAAGTAATCCTGATCAAGTTAATTATTTTTTTAATTTTTGGATTATCTGATTCCAGTAACTAAATATGTTTTCTATTTTTATAGGATATTTTAATCCAATTTCTTAAATAACTCATAACCTTTTTGCTTTTACAGCATTGGAATAATTTTCATTCAGTTTAACTGCAACATCATCAATTTTTGTTTCCCAGTTTTCCTTATTTTTCGTTAATTCTCTCAATTCAAGCAGAACATTCTCATTGTCAATATTATTTATCATATTATAACCTCTTGGGAGTTTCGTAAAATTATCTTTTAAAGAAGTATTTTAAACACCACTTTTTTTTATTAACTTTGTTTACAGCACATATTCTTATTTTTGTTTGGCTTTGTAGAAATCCTTATTTTTCTTGAATTTGTGTTGATCTGTAAATGTTGT
>CAYFRZ010000200.1:0-1780 GCA_964345675.1 uncultured Methanobrevibacter sp. | reverse complement strand
AATTTGAAAGATGAAATTGATTATATAGTGTACCTAATATATTTTAATTATAAAAACATATTATATTATGAGCATTTATAAAAAATTTTTATAATATTAACAATAAGGAGATTATTCATGCAAAATAATCTAAACACTTTTATTCACAGAATGCAGGAAAAAGTTTTGAAAGGAAGGGTTAAATATGAAGGAGAATTGAAAAGTATGAAAGCTAATAATGAAAATGATCCAAAAGGTAGATTGGAGAATAATTCTTTGAAAAAACCAAAAAACGAATTAACTCCTATTGGTGAGATAAAATATAAACGAAAAGACTTTTTAAAATGTCCATTTAATTACATTGGTGGAAAGCATAAAATACTCCCACAATTATTTACTGTTTTCCCTGAAAATAATGATATTTTTGTAGACATGTTTGGAGGAGGATTTAATGTTGGTATTAACAGTAACGCTTCAAAAATTATCTATAATGATCAATTAACCCCATTAGTTGATTTATTTAAATATCTTCAAGAGAATTTATGTGAAGATATTATTAATTATATTGAAACTACAATTGAAGAGAACAATATCAAAAAAAATGAAAAAGAGGGTTTCTTACAATTCAGGAATCAATATAATCAAAGTGATGAAAAATTTCCATTAGATTTGTATATTTTAATATCCTTTTCATTCAACTATCAATTTAGGTTTAATAATAGCGGAGAATATAATAACTCTCATGGAACTAATCGTAGCGCTTTTACAAATAATATGAAAAAGCGATTAATACAATATATCAATATTCTCCACGAAAAAGATATAATATTTTTAAGTAAAGATTTTACATTATTAGATTATTCTATTTTAACTGAAGATAGTTTTGTTTATTGCGACCCACCTTATTTGATAACTACTGGTTCATATAATGATGGAAATAGAGGTTTTAAGAATTGGACAATAAAAGAAGAAAAGAATTTATTGGATTTATTATCAAAACTTGATGAAAGAGGAATTGATTTTGCATTATCTAATGTGACTATCCATGATGGAAGACAAAATGATCTATTACTTGATTGGATTGAATCCAATGACTTTACAGCTTTAGATATTAATTCAGATTATAGTAATTCTAATTATCATAAAAAAAATAGAGAAAAAGAAAAAAATACCGAAGTATTAGTTATTAATTATCCTATTGAACAAACGTTTTCAGGATATAATAACATTAAGTATTGATAATAAAGAGTTTTTAAACTTAGATACAAGAAAATTACAGACAACTTGGCAACGTGAAAATTTATATTTTTAATGAGGTGATTTTTTGAAAACAGAAGAAGAGAAAATAATTTTAGCAGCATGGGTTATGAGATCAACATATAGATTAAAAGTAATGAAGGTCTTGGAAAAACATTGTACGATTCCGACTCGTATATCTAAAGAGTCTGGTATAAACAAATATCATATAAGTAATGTGCTAAAATCTTTAAAAGAAAAGGCGTTGTTATACTCATATGTATCCTCCTGTCCATTTTTTTATGAACACTAAATTGTATTTTGATTGTTTATATTGGATAGATTCTTACATTCTTAAAACTTACCTGATCATTAGTTCGTAAGTGGAATCCGAGTCGATAATATTCTGTTAAATCAGATGTTACTGTTTGAATGAGTACATCATCAACATAGTGACTAATAGTCATGTTTGGGTGTATTACGAGTTTATTATGTCCAATAAGAGGGGTAAACTTATAATTATTTTTATTTGAATGTATTTAATAGGAGCTGCTATAGATCATTT
>CAYFRZ010000199.1:0-1790 GCA_964345675.1 uncultured Methanobrevibacter sp. | reverse complement strand
GAACAGTTCTAGTTAAAGTATCTTCAGATAAGAAACTATCATTTAAAGAAATTAATGAACAAATTACAAAGTTGCTCAACCAATCCATTAAAAGCACTGGAGTAATCAATATAATTAATGTTAGTGATGAAGTATCTTTATTTGATTCGGAATTTTTAGATAAAGTGCGTGCGATGAATTCCTCAAATTTAACAATTTCACTTTTAGAAAAACTCCTAAATGACCAGGTAAAAGGGTATACAAGAACAAACATTGTTAAATCTGAAGAATTTTCTGATTTATTAAAACAAACGATGAATAGTTATGTTAATGGCCATATTACAAATGATGAAGTCATTGAAGAATTAATTAATATTGCAAGGCTTTTACGTGATGCACACAAAGAAGGTGAAGAATTAGGATTAACAGATGAAGAATTAGCATTTTACAATGCTATTGCTCTTCCAGAAAACATACATGACTTCTATGATGATGAAACTTTAATTAAAATAACTCAAGAACTAACAGATTCTTTAAGAAAAAACAGAACAATTGATTGGCAGAAAAAGGAATCTGCAAGAGCAAACATGAGAAGGACTATAAAGCGTTTGCTTAAAAAATATGATTATCCTCCAGATGAGATGAAATCTGCTTTAGAAAAAGTTATCTCACAGTGTGAATTATGGGCAGATGTAACTATATAGGTGATTTAATGGCAAAAGACAATAGTAGTGAAATAGGTTTTGAAAAACAAATTTGGGATGCAGCTGATGAACTGAGAGGTTCAATGGATGCAGCAGAATATAAACATGTAGTATTAGGATTAATCTTTCTAAAATACTTATCTGATAAGTTTGAAGAAAAGCACCAGGAACTTGTTGATGAAGGTGCAGGATTTGAAGAGGATATTGATGAATATACGTCAGAAAATATATTTTTCGTTCCATCAGATGCACGTTGGGAAGAAATTGCTAAAAAAGCAAATACTGCAGAAAATGGATTAACAATAGATAATGCAATGAAAGCTATTGAAGATTCTAATAAATCACTTAAAGGAATTCTGCCTAAAAATTTCTCAAGACCTGAACTTGATAAAAAGAAATTAGGAGCTGTTATAGATATATTCACAAATGTGCAAATGTCTGATAAAGGTGATAAAAAAGACATTTTAGGCCGTACTTATGAATATTGTTTAAGTATGTTTGCAGAAACAGAAGGTAAAAAAGCAGGAGAGTTTTACACACCTGCATGTGTTGTAAAAACATTAGTTTCAGTTTTAAAGCCATATGATGGCAGAGTTTATGATCCGTGTTGCGGATCTGGAGGAATGTTTGTCCAGTCTAAAAATTTCATAGAAAATCATAGTGGAAACATTAAAAAAATCTCCATTTATGGTCAGGAATCAAATCCTACCACTTGGAAAATGGCAAGAATGAATTTGGCTATTCGCGGACTTGAAGCAGATCTTGGTGAGCATCAAGAAGACACATTTTTAAATGATTTGCATCCAACACTTAAAGCTGATTTTGTAATGGCGAATCCACCATTCAATCTTAAAAAATGGGGTCAGGAACAGTTACAAGATGATTTAAGATGGAAATATGGTATTCCGCCAAAAGGAAATGCAAACTTCGCATGGATGCAACATATGATTCATCATTTATCACCAAGAGGAAAAATTGGACTTGTTTTAGCTAATGGATCATTATCATCAACTACATCTGGCGAAGGCAAAATAAGACAAGCTATTGTTGAAGATGATTTAGTTGAATGTATTGTTGCACTGCCTACTCAATTGTTTTATACTACAG
>CAYFRZ010000198.1:0-1798 GCA_964345675.1 uncultured Methanobrevibacter sp. | reverse complement strand
ATTTATTACTACAACTAACACAATCTAAATAAACTGGAAAAAATAATAAAATTAATTAATAAATTAACACAAATAAAAAAAATAACTGAAAATAAATTTTGGGAGATAATTAACATGAGAAAGCCTTATGTTATACTAATTGGAAGTGCATCGGGAATTGGAAAATCAACCATCGCTGCAGAACTTGCTAAATCATTAAATATTAAACATTTAATTGAAAGTGACTTTATAAGAGCCGTTGTTCGTGGCATTATTGGTAAAGAATATGCTCCTGCTCTCCACAGCTCATCTTATGATGCATACAAACATATTAGAAATAAAAGCAGATATGACAGTTATGATGAACTTGTATCTGCCGGATTTGATGATCATGCTTCATATGTAATTCCTGCTTTGGAAAAAATTATTCAAAGAGCCATTACTGATTATGACGACATTGTTCTTGAAGGAGTTCATCTCGTTCCAGGATTAATAAATATAGAACAGTTTAGAGATGAAGCAAATATTTATTTTTTCATATTAAGTTCTGATGAAGAGTCCCATAAAGAAAGGTTTGTTAAAAGAGCCATTCAAATCCATAGAGGTGGAAAACAGCTAGATTTCTTTAAAGAAAATAGGATAATCCATGACCACTTGTTAGCACAAGCCAAAAATAATAATGTTACAACAATTAATACAAAATCTATTGAAAATACATTAGATAAAATTTTAGCCATAATAAACAAAACATGTGCAACTATTAAATTAATAAATAAAATTGATGAATTAGAGGATGTTGTTGACATAATAAGCAATAAAAACAACGGCACCCTTGAAAAGATTACATACAACATTAAAGGATTTAAAGAACCTTTAATTAGGAATATTGATGTTTACGATAAAAAATCTGCCACTAGATTTATAAATAGTATTAATGAAAATAAAGATAAAAAAGAATATTTATCACAATTATACGAATTGTCTGAATTTAGGGAAGCTAGAATCTGTGCTTCAAATCAAGAAAACTTAGATAATATCATGAAAGAATTACAAAATAAAGGATATGTTTTAGATGAATGAAATGGAAATTAATGAGATGATTATAAAATGTCCTGCTTGCTCTGTTGAAGGTGTTGCCAAATCAATGATGAAAGAAATTGAAATACCTCATTTTGGAAAAGTTCTAGAGACTACAATCCAATGCCCAGAATGCGGATTCAAACACAGCGACATTATAGCTTTAGAGCAAAATGATCCTGCCAAATATGTTATTGAAATAAATAAAAACAATTTAGCAGTTAGAGTTGTTAGATCACAATCTGCAACAGTTTCAATCCCAGAACTTGGAGTTAAAGTAGAACCTGGACCAAAATCTGAAGGATATGTAACAAATGTTGAAGGTATCCTCACTCGTTTTGAAGATGCAGTTAAAAAAGCTTTAAAATTATTTGATGATGATGCATCACAAGAGAATGGTAAGAAAACTTTAAGTGAAATTGAAGAGCTTAAAAAAGGAAATGGAACTGCGACTTTAATTATTTTAGATCCATTTGGTCAAAGTAATGTTGTAAGTGATAATGTTGAGATTTCCGAAATTCCGGAAGATGAGTTAAATAATTTAAAAACAGGTTTTAGTCATATAGAAGAATAAAATAAAGAAGAATTATTCTTCTTCGTCTTCTTCACTAGGTGCTGTGAAGCTGAATGTGTCTTCTTCTACAACATCTTTTAATTTTAATGTTTTTTGTACATCCATAGCTAATGCATTACAATCTGCTTTAATAGCTTCTAAATGTAATAAAATTCTTTCTTTTTCTTG
>CAYFRZ010000197.1:0-1834 GCA_964345675.1 uncultured Methanobrevibacter sp. | reverse complement strand
TAAAGTTTCAGCTATTTCATGAGCTTCAACCTGTTTTTCTTTTAGATTATCCATGAATTTTTCCATTAACTCTGCTGTTCTTACTTTACAATCACCACAACGGAGAGTACCATTTAAACATTCATTTCTAATTTTTTCAAGTTCACTGTCATCATCAATAAAGTGGTACAATAACATTTCATAAATTACACACTTATCAACTTCCCCACCTAATTCTTGCTGCTCTTTTAAACTTTCCCTACCACCAGTTTTAGCTGATTTAACTTTTTTAACAGCATCTTTTGTCTCATCATTAAGATAAATCGCTGTAGATGGCTTAGAACTACTCATTTTGTCACCAGTTAAACCAGTTAAGAACCTATGATATGTAGATGCAGGAGTTAAAAATCCCAAATCTTCATGAAGCTTTTGAGCAATGTCTCTTGTTAATCTAATATGAGGATCCTGGTCAATTCCAACGGGGACAACAACCTTTTTTGGGCCACCAAATTCTTCGATTTGTGGAAGCAATATATCTGCAACTTGAACTAATGGTGCTTGAACGTGAGCAATATTTGTAGATGGAGTGAATCCATAGATTGCTTTAAGTTGATTAAAATTAGTTTTACTGGATGCAATGAACGTTAAATCTTGAAGTGCTTTATTTTGAGATTGTAAATAAACATTTACATTATCCTTTTCTAAATCAAGTCCCAAAGCTATCCAATTTGTTAAATATTCATTTACAGCAATTTCACGACCTTTTTCAAAACTCATTCCACGAGCAGCATAAGATTCTAAATCTGCAATAGGAAGAGACAACATTGCACCTTTTTCCTGATACCATTTTAATTGGTCAACAACCATCTTATGACCAATATGCATTTGACCACTTGGCATCATACCAGTTACAACAGCAAAATCTTTATTTTGATTAATCAAATTGTTAATTTCATTAAATTCCCTATGTCCAAAAATCACTCCTCTTTTCATTAATATTTGAGGATTTCTAATTTCATTTATGATATCTGAAATTTTACCAATACCAAATTGATTAACTAATTTATCATAATCTAAACTAAATGATGCCCATGGATCTATTAAATCCGCCATATTATCACCAACAACAACATAAAAATATATTCATAATTAAAAATTATTATAATAAATACACAAAGTTATAAAAATATAATAGATTTCTTTGATTTAAGTTAAGGTCTAGTCCATTCAATATTATAGTAGGTAATATCAAAATCATCATCCACAATAGCCAACAATAATTTTTTGTTAACTCCATGTGAAACTCTAACATAACTTGCAAAGTCAAGAGCATTAATTTCATAATTTTCAAAAATAATTTTAACTAAATAATCAGAATGTCCTTGACCCGGACCTCCTCCACGATTATATAATCTAAATTCAGACCCATATTTAAAACCAGTTTTAATTACAAAACCACGATCCTTTAAATCACGGTAAACAACATATTTTCCAAATAACTCTTGTTCTTTTAAAAGATCAATGATGTAACCAATACTGCATTCAACATCATCTTCATAAATATCCAAACGACCTTTTTCCAATAAATAACAAGCTTCAATTAAAGAAAGATTTAATGAACCAGCTTCAATTTTACCAAAAAGACTTTTTTCATGTAAAGCTATTGGCCTTTTGCTTCCTTCTTCAATTTTAATAGATACAATATCATTTGATAAATTACCACGCATTAAAACACCGTAAAAAGAAATAAATTATATTAATGATATTAATTTGAACTAAATATTATATATATTTTTGTTTAAAAGGCACTTTCAAGAACTTAAGTGATTTTTAGTAAATCGCATTATCCTCATCC
>CAYFRZ010000196.1:0-1866 GCA_964345675.1 uncultured Methanobrevibacter sp. | reverse complement strand
ATCACTTCAATAAAAATCTTCCTCATTTTCATAATCGTCTTCTTCATAATCCATATCATCATAATTCTCATGATTATCATAACTTTCATCATTATAATTGCCGGAACTTGATGAATAGTCATTATAGTCATATGAATCATAATCACCATCATCATATACATACCATGGATAAAATACGAAAACTGTATTGTTATCATTGGTACTTGGGTGATTTTCACTTGATTCAGTGTATGGTTCAACCTGAGCTACATTTGTAATGTTGCTTACGCCAAATTTGATGCTTTTAAGCATGTGTAAAGCCATATTCTTATCTTTTGCAACGATTATGATGTTATCATTTGTTGTTGAATTTTTAATTTCTATTATGAAGTAACCTAATTTTTTATTTTCATAAATTGGCACTCCATCTTCAATTGACTGTGTTGTTCCTGCTTTTTGTTTTTCAAATTGGGAGGCGATATTGGCTGCTCCTTTTGTTGAAGCCTGTTCCTGGCCGTTCCAGCTAATTACCTGAACGCCGTTTTTGTCATCCTGATAGTATTTGATTCCTAGTGTGTCATTAAAGAATGTTGAGTTTTTAGAAACCGGGACTTCCATTGTTGTTGCATTACTAATAGCTATTGTTTGATATTCCACTTGATTTTGCGTAAGTATTGTGTATGTAATCAATCCACCCAGAACAACGATGACTGCTATTAGTGCTATTATAATTATTTTTCCATTACCTTCAATTTCCATCTTAATTACCTAAGATATAATATGTTAGGAAGAGATATATAATTAGTGGTTAATGAAGTCTGTTGCTATTTTATCCAATTGCTGTTTAATCATTTCAAAATCTTGATTCAAATCCAGGGTTTTCACGCTAATCTTGTTTCCACTCATCACATAGTCACTATCCGGTTGAATATTTTCATTTGTCATTGCATAAAGTAACATTCCTGATATTTCAGCATTGTTTTCTTTAAGTTCAATTTCTTTATTTTTAACATAAGTGAAAATTTGATATAAGTTATTGGTGTGATGTATATTCTTTCCATAATTTTCAGAAGTATTGTGTTTGTAAAACTTAGCATCAAGAATCAGAATCTTATTTTCATATTCCAATGTCACATCAGTTTTCATTATCGGAAGCAATTCATCATGTCCTTCATCAATTTGCCATTTAATCTGAGGAGCATGAGTTAAAATGCAGGGATGCTCTTTTTTAAAGTAATTTAAAAGAAACCTTTCATACAGCATGTTTAACCGTTCTTCATCAAAATCCATTAATTATTAAAATAAGTTTATCAAATATCTTATCTAAAATTTTGTATAAAAAAGAAGAAAAAAATTAAGAATGAATTCTTAATTTGTTTATTTTTTAAATTTTCTAACAGAAGTCACACTAATCATTAAAAGAACCATGAGTAATGCGAGTAATGGATTACCAGTTGCTCTTGAATTATTGATTTTATGAACATTGGTTTTATTAGTTTCATTACTATGATTTGTTTTATTATCAGTATGATTCTTCTTAACTACTTCGGTTTTGTTTTCAGTAGTTGTGTTATTTGTAATATTGGAACCTGCTGTAACTATGTTTGTAAAGTTTCCTGGAGTTAAAGTAGTGAATAACACAACAAATGATGCTGATTCACCAGGATTCAAAACACCTTGGTAATAAAAGGTATTGCCTTTCTGTTTCCATTTATCTCCAAAGAAACTATGGAATTCTAAACCTTCATAGGAATCTTCATGTACAAAGACGTTTCCAAGTTTACAGTTACCAGTATTAGTTACTATAATTTCAAATGAAGTAATTTCACCAACATAAACAATAGGATCTAAAGTAATTTTTTCAACTTTTAATCCTGGTTTGTATAC
>CAYFRZ010000195.1:0-1881 GCA_964345675.1 uncultured Methanobrevibacter sp. | reverse complement strand
AGCTTTGAGCTAACTGCATCTAAAAAATAAGTATTTTCACTGAATGTTTTAGTTAAATTATTCAAAATGAGTTGTGATAATGATTCATGAAATAGAAAAGTCTGATTGGCATAGGGTTTCGGAAATATATTCTCAGAGTTTGGAAAATGGGATTGCAACCTTTGAAAGAATATGCCCCACATATGATGATTGGAATCAAAGACATTTGTCATTCTGTCGTTATGTGGCAGTTGAGAAAGATAAAGTTGTGGGATGGATTGCAATTAGCCCTACATCAAGTAGGGATACCTAAGTGGATCTGTAGAAGTAAGCGTATATGTTGATGATTCTTTTAAGCGATATAGAATAGGTTATGAATTGATGCAGGAAATTATCCGTAAAGGAATTTGGAGATTATATGTAGCAATTTTTTCAATAAATGTTGCAAGCATTAAATTTCATGAAATATGCGGGTTTAGAAAAATAGGATATCGTGAACGCATAGCTAAAGATAAATTTGGAAAATGGCAGAATACAACACTAATGGAACTTAGACTGTAATTATTTAATGGGTTGTCAATAAATCCATAATTTTCTAATTTTTGTGTTGAATGCCTCATTAAAAATAAATTATTAACTTTGAATACCAATTTTATAAATATTTTATTTTTCTTTTAACATTTCTTTTAAAATAAGTACCTCTTTTTTTAAAGTATCCATATCTTCTTTTAAAATTTGATTTTCTTTATGTGTTTTATCTAGTTCATCAATAATTTTCTTGAAGTTATCCTCTATATATTTTTCTTCATTATCAAGTATTTTATCTGTTAAAAAAGAAGAAATTGCTCCAGTAATTGTGGAAAATACTAAAATACCAATGAAAATTAAAATAATAGTAATTATTTTCTCATTAAAAGTATTTGGAGTTATATCCCCATATCCAACAGTAGCTAATGTTACTACAACAAAATAAAAACTATCAAATAAGTTATAATCATTACCAAAAGTATACAATAGTATTGTGAAAACTAATATTGTGAAAATAATCCCGCCAAATATTTTATCCATATTAGTTTTTTCAATAAAATTAGAAATTCCATTAAATAACCTATTGAATAAAACAAATAGTCTTAATAATTTAAGTAATCTAAGATACCTTAAAAGACTAACTCCAGGAATAACAGCAGGTAAAATCACATCAAATGGAATAGATGCTATTAAAGAAATTATATTATCTTTTTGTTTTAAAAAAACTATTTTAGGTTTAGATAAATAGAAATTAATTATCCATTCACTTAATAAAAGAATACAAACAATAAAATCAAATACTTGAATGTCCCAAGCAATATTTAAAGGCAATGCAAAAAGCATAGCTATTGTAATTAAAAAAATATCTATAATAATTAATCCATGCAACCCAACCAAATGGCCATTTTAATATTAAGAGGCATACCGAATAATTTCATTTCTATTAAAACCCACACTCTGATAATTAATTTATATTATTAACCAGTTATAAATATAATTCTTTTTTTTGAATAACCACCATAATTTGAGAAATTTTTTCGATTAAAAGTTTAAAAAAATGTTATTCTCACTCAAAAATAAAATTATACATTTACTCCGAATTACTTCCAGACCCTTCAGAATAAGTTTCAGTTGTAGGAACCAACTTCAAACTACCATTATCATCCAACATCCAGAGATAAACAACATCATCCTGTGTTTCATTTAAACCAGACTCATAATGAGTATCTGACAAACCGAAATACCCAAATAAAACCAAACCAATAATTAAAACACCAATAATCAATATTAAAAATTTCGAATTAAACATAAATAGTCAACTCCAAATTTTTTTTTAGATAAAAATAATGTATATCACTAATAATATTTATAATA
>CAYFRZ010000194.1:0-1910 GCA_964345675.1 uncultured Methanobrevibacter sp. | reverse complement strand
AAATCACACAAGTTTTTGAAAGAGCCAAATTAGTTAAAAAAAAGTTTTTTGTGAAAGGGTTAACCTTCCACCATAATCAACTTACCCGTAGATGGATCTTTATAAACTTTACCCATTTCAGTATATCCTTGACCAGAACTATTTGAAGTATCCGGAGTCTCATTTAATTGTTGACCTTGATCCACTTCAGTAGTTTGTTGTTGCTGTTCTATTTTTTCTTGCACACTTTGACTTGGATCAATCATAGCCTGCATGTTCCAGCTTATGATAACAAAAACAAGAAACCCAACTGCAATAACAAGCATTGCATCTACAAGATTAGATGTACCTGCCATTGGGTCTTCTTCAACTCTTTTTGACCTACGTCTACCACCTTTTCTTACCATAAAATCACTAGTTACCCATATAATCCAATACAGAATCAATTAAAGCATCCAAATCTGATAAATACCTATCATACCATGAAGATCTGATTTTACCAATGAAATAACATAAAGCACCAGAGCCAATACCAACAATAGTAGTATTAAATGCAACAGTTAAAGAATTCGCAAGAGTATTAATATCCCCCGCACCTAAAGCTGCAAGTCCCGGACCCATTGGAATTAGAGTACCCATTAAACCTAATGTTGGCCCAATACGAGTAATAATGTCAGTTTTTCTTAATGTTTCAATTGTTTTTTCTTCCTCAAATTCAAATAATTTGCGAGCTAATGCTTCACGTGAAGTCACTCCCAATGATTGAGAAGATGCAATTTCAGTTAAAACTTTTTTTTGAGATTTCGGAATTTTAGCTTTTGAAATTACATTTTTTAATGATTCCACAGATTCCGCATCATTAATATCATAAATTAAATCTCTAATTGTCCCAACTGAAACTTTTTTTCTTGAAGTATATTCTGCTATAACTCCTCCCAATGTAATAATTGAAATAATAACAATAACAAGCAAAATAATCAATACAGGAATTGTTAAACTTTGTGAGATCACATCAAGAGAACCAGTTAAAAATTCTCCTCCAGGAATATTTAAAACCATATTTTTTCACCTAATTTTATTCTAAAATGTTTCTACCTCTTTTATTTAAAACCATACCACCAAATATTAAAATAGCAAATGCTATTAGAATCATGAGTATGTCTTGAGGAGAAGCAATAGTAATAGGGCTTGTAGTTTTAGCCAATGCTGATGCAATATTTGGAATTATAATTGCTGAAAGCAAGAAATATGCACCAAGTAAAAGCATAAAATTACCTAAAACAATAGGATATGGCTTGTTAATAAATCCAACAATAGTATTTGATGCAAAATATGTAACAACAATAACCACAACCAATGCTACTGCAGCATACCAACTTAAATTAAGTGAACTAATACCAATAGTTGGCGCAACAATTAAAACACTTGCAATAATTGAACCAAAACAGCAAGGACAAGGCGCAATAATTGCTAAGGAAGTTGCAGTTGATGTATTTTTATCATGTATTTTCCATTCCCTTATTGTAAATAAACCTGCAATAATCATGATTGAAGCCATAATAATGTAAAACAATGTATTATAACTATAAATCGCTTGAACTAATTGTTCAGCAAAAAATGAAGCAAAATAAGAAATAATAATTACTCCACCACCATAGGAAACACAGATTATTGCAAACAGTTTTTTTTGCAAATTAGCTAATCCTGATGCCAATCCTATTTTTATTCCAAAAATAAGGACAGAAGCGAAGATTCCAACCTGCCATAAAACACTCATCATATCCATATTAATTTCCCCATAATCAATTTAAATTTAATAAATTACAATTTATTATTTGTTTAATAAAGTATATAAAAGTTCATAAAACGATGTGCAAATAAATAAACATCAGTATAATATTAATTTTCATTATTTAAATAATGAACAGATT
>CAYFRZ010000193.1:0-1930 GCA_964345675.1 uncultured Methanobrevibacter sp. | reverse complement strand
ACGTGTTAAAAACAAGGAGTAAAACAATATGATTTTTTATCAATATCATTTACTCTTACATGTTTTCTACAATGTAATTATTTAGAAAATCGTAAATGAAAAACTATATCTAACAAAACATGAACTGTTGCGAAAGTTTTTAAGCATACAGTTTGGTTTCTTACGCCGAAAAAAGGAGAATTTTATGGCAAATGATGTATTAAATATTTTAAAAGTTTCTGGTGACCCACAAGAGATGGAGGCTATGTTCAAGGCTATTATTAGGGAAGAAGTCGGCTTAGGAAGTATTGATTTTAAAAAAATTGTCCCAGAGCCTGATGATATCTATCATGGACCTGTAGGAAAAGAAGCTAGAGAAAAATATGGAAAGCATAACTGGTATGACTGGCGATTGGAAAATTGGGGAGTCAAATGGAATAGTTACTACTATGATCCAGAGCATGTAACAGAAGATTTTAATGGTAGAGAGATAAAGTTTTGTACGCCGTGGGGTGCCCCTATACAAGTGATTGAAGCCCTCGCTAAAAAGTATCCTGAATTGAAATTTGAATTTGGATGGTCAGAAGAATGTTTAATCTATGAAGCTGGTCAAAAAATATATGAAAATGGAGCAGAAGTTTACTCTTACATTCCAGAATCAGAAACGCTTGAAGTACTTGATTTATCGGCTAAAGTTTGGGGATATAAGCACACTAATGAAACATACATACGTGAACTGGCTGGCATTATTAATATAGATGCTGTTTTTAGTGAGTTAAGCGTTTCTGGTGATCCGCAAATGATAGAAAAAATGTTTGATGATATTCAAAACGAAGAAGAAGGCTTAGGTAGTATTGATTTTAATAAAATTATTCCAGTGCCTAAGGATATCTACAATGAATCTTTAGAGAAAGCAGCCATAGAAAAAAATAACAATAACTTGTCTGAATGGTTAAAGGATAATTGGGGAGTTCAAAAGAGTATCTATAGCAGCTATATCCCATTTTTTCTTGATGATGCCATGTGGATTGTTACTTTAGGAGGAGTTCCTTTGGAAATCTTTGATGCTCTTGCTAAAAACTATCCAGATTTAATTTTTGAATTGGAGTGGGGATATAATATGGAAAAATGTGGTTATGGCCAAAAAAGATATGAAAACGGAATAGAAGTTTACTCTTATATTCCAGAAGAAGATAGCGATGAAGCTTGTGAATTAGCAGACAAAATAGCAAGGTGTTAATCCACGGCACACGATACCAAAATAGATAAAATTACGTGAATGGAACATGTGATGAAAACGAATAATTCACTGTACATTTTATAAATACAAAACCTCTCCCTTATCTGTTTTGTTGACTATCTTTAAAATAAGGAGAGGTTTTCTATATTTACCATTTCACAAATACGTTTTTTTATCACAAAATCAAAGATATTTTATTCCACCCCTAATGCTTTAAATACAGCATCTTCAGCTGAGCTATAAAAAAGTATACTAAATGCACCCATAAGCTCTGATGGTACAGAAGATAAATCGCTGGCAGAAGTCATGGGTATCAAAACCTTCTTAGCTCCTGCGTCTAAACATACTTGTAGAGTATTAGCAAGCTCTGTTACTTTAATTAAGGTTCCACCTATACTAAGATCACCTAAAATAGCCAAGCTAGATAATACTGGCTTATTTAAAGCCGATGAGCATAGAGCAATGAGAGTCGGTAATGTCAAAGTAGATGTCATGCCAACACCGTAAATATCTTGAACATTAACAAGATAATCATTAGTTTTTGTGCTGATACTATTGCTAATTGATTTACTATTGGCAATTAAATATTTAAACGCTGAATCCATAGCTTCCTTTGCTGGACTTAGAGAACCAATGCCAGTTCGGTCAAATTTGCCACTGCCAGCAGATATTTGTGTTTCTAATTTATAAAGACCAATCTTTCCAGTATTG
>CAYFRZ010000192.1:0-1988 GCA_964345675.1 uncultured Methanobrevibacter sp. | reverse complement strand
AGATACCTCTATATTGGTTAAGTATGCTGGTTTTATCCATCTTTATTAGGCTTTCATCAGCTATAAAGATACTGATAATCAGCTACTTAACCATCTTTTTTGTGTTAAACTATGTTATGTAAATCATTGAATTCTAATCAGTTAATTGAATATTTACCGAAGTATTGATTAATATAAACTAATTTAAATCATGTCTGAGAAAATTTCTTTGGACAGCAGTGCTTAAATTGATAAAAAAACAAAATTGGATTATCATCTTCCTTTACTTTCTCGAATAAAGATGCAATATTTTCATTATACTCCGCAACATCTTCTAACATATATAGTATTGCCGGATCAATTGTTGTGAAAATAGAGTTCTCATCATTGCCATTCGCAAGAAATGTATTGCTTCCTATTTTGTATTCGGTATTGTTAATTATTGGGTAACCGGTGAATGTTTCTGTATCTTTATCGTATAAGCAAATTGCCTGGTTTGTAAGAAACATGATATATTTTTCATTCTCTACAAATTCTGTGATCGAGTATATATACTTATTATCCTCACATTCAGCAATAAACTTTTTAAAATTCTGTTCTCCAGACAAGTGTTCTGGTACGTTGAATTTACCAAAATCCAACCAATATTTTTCTGTGAATTTACCTTTGGTTATCTGATATACCCTATTGTCAAATCTCCTTGTATAATAAATATACTTACTCCTATTTAAAAAACTTCCTCTATTGTATGTCTTATTGGTAATATTCTCTCTTCTTTCAAGAATATTCCCACGCGATTCTCCATCGGTGCTCATGTAACTTATTTCATATTCATTCAAATCACTCTTATCAGAATCAATTCTGTTGCAATATATGTAGCCGTCATTCATAACAACATTCCCGAAAAGATCCGTATTTTTTATCTCATCCACATATTGACCGTCATATTTAAATCTCATTATCTTATAAGGCCTATCACACATCAATATGATCTCCTCTTTTTCCGTATCCAAGCAGAAATCCATTAACGATAAGTATTCATGTGGGCCATACCCAATATTCTCAATTTTACGTCGGTAGTTTCCATTGGTATCGAAAATAATCAATTTATCCAGTTCTTGATCCAAAATATAGATATCATCATTTGTTCTATAAATACGACTTATTTTTCTAATATAAGAGTCATTATTTGTCTCTAATGGTACAATATGGAACTCTTTGAATAGAGTAGTATCATCTAAAGCATGGGCTGCAAATTTAAATCCATCAATATTTTTAACCCCTTCTTCATTTTCCAGGCCAGCTTTATTGGAATTAGTACAACCAATTAACAGTAGTAAAAACAATAAGTATTGTTTCATGATAAATTATAAATGTGTGTTTGAATATTTAGTTATAGATTAGAACACAATTTTGTTGTGTTCTAATCTATAAAAAGCGTTTATGCAGGTTTGCAATTTATTATGGATTCAGGTACACACTTTAAGGTACCTTCTCCAAGACATTGTATACCTTTCTCATTACAAATATAGAAAACACCTTCTATTATTGATACAAACTTTTCGTCAATTAGCTTATAAGTTTCATAAACACCATCCCCTGGACTTTCTCCATTTGCCAACGCCTCTACATTCATTAACCCTAAAAAGGAAAGACCGGCATCACTTCTCATACTTTTGTGCACTCCGAAACCTGCGGTTGCAAGAAGTGCGAGGACAAACAGCCCTGATAAAATTTTTTTCTTCATAATACGAATAAAAATTAAAATTGTTGATTATATCTCCTTGTTTGAGGAGTTTTTATGTAATTGTTGAATAATTGAGTCCACTACATTGGTTTATGCTTTTTGTTCTGTTGCAAATGAAAAGTATAATATCGATTTGGCAAAAAAAATGAGTGTCTCAATTCTGTCTCAATTCTGTTCGCGCTGTCATTCCAATTTCATTAGTATTCGGTAAGCCCCCGATAAAATACCCATTTTAGCGAAAATGGTTTTTTCCGATCTTTGC
>CAYFRZ010000191.1:0-2011 GCA_964345675.1 uncultured Methanobrevibacter sp. | reverse complement strand
TGGAACCAAAATCGAAAAAACGATTTTGAAAATCAACAAAGTTTTTGAAAGAGTCGTAATGATGATCGGTCCATCTCAATGGACAGGTCACGACGGATGAAGTGAGTTGCATAGGCATATAAAGAAAAAATAGTTAGGGTTGGGATTAACATTAACGATTATGTTCCGTTACTGTAAAAGGATATTTTTTTTACTGGAATGAATTTTTATGATGATGAATGCACTTGTTTTAAAATATCAATAATTTTTTAAATTAAGAAAATAAAAGTTAATAACTTTTTATTAACTTTATAATCTTTAAAAATTTATTAATTATTAATTAATTTGCTTTTCATTGAAATAAATTCTTCATCTGTTAGTAAACCTTTCTCATACATCTGAACAATTTTTTCTAAATCTTTGACAGAACCATCAGAAGAGTTAGTAGTCGTAGATGATTTTGTTTTCTCAATAAATTGGTTTAATAAATTGATAAATAAAGAAATTGTTTGGTTAATAATATCTGTAATATACTCCTCGTGATATTGTTTATTTAGATTCCAGTCATAGGTTCCTACAACATTTAAAATATGCTCATTAGCTATATCATTAATATTTGGCGGCATTAATTGAATTACATCACTTGATTTTAAAATTAATGAATATTCATCATCAATATAATCAATGTCTTCCCATTTTATAATAATTTTCTCAATATCATCATTGTTTTTTGGTTCAAAAGAATTAAAATTCCTAGTGTCTGAATATGATTTTATAGTTATACTTTCAGGATTAAATACATATTGTGTGTGAGCATATTCTCCATCAACGTATACTTTTTTAGTTTCAGTAGTTTGTTTTATTCCAGATGTAGCTACAAATCCCAAGGGTCCTGCAAGAGCAGTAGCTAATATTTTTGTTCCAGTTCCATGTTTATTCTGAATAACGGAATCTTGAACAAGTGTTAAACCAGATTTTGATATTGTTAAGAGAATATTATACATATAACCACCATTATAAAATTTCTCAACAATTTCTGATTTAATATTTTTCATGATTGTTTCTTTTTCATTTTCTACTTTAATGGTTTCATCAAGAATTTTTTCAAATAACTCGGGGATATTATCGTCATTTTCATCATACACAATTGCTTTAATCAACTTATAAATAATATGGTTTTCTTGAGTTTGATTTAAATTAAAATAATCCTTTAATGAAATTTCATTAAAATTTGTAGAATATTTCTCAGATAATGAAGCTATAATTTCATCGTTGATGATTTGATTATATTCATTCAAAGATACTCTTTTACGGTTACTAATGAATCTAGAACAAATTTCACAATATTTATTTGAGGATATATTTCCACAAGAACAGAAACCTAAACTCACATCATCAGATGTGATTTTGTTTTTATAATCATCTTTTTTGTTTTTTATTTTATCAAACAGTCCCATATATTTCATCCCGTTATTTTTACTTTAAATTAATATCATTTATATCGATAACTCTTTATCAATATTCCTATTATGAATCCATTCACGGTGTTTGCCAATGCTTACATTAACAATAATATCAATCAAATCAAGTTCATCATTCTGTTTGAAATAATATTTTGCAGGCCCTTCAAGCATTAACCTTAAATCATAAAACGGTTTTGGTTTGACTGCATCAGGATTCATCAGCCCATAATTCTTCAAGATCTTTACATTATCGGTTTCGTATTTCTCAAGTTTGGATTTCTGGACTTTACCTGCTACAGTCTTTTCCTTTTTGTCAAATAACTTGGCAATCTGTGATGTATCAATCAGAATACTTGATTCTATCAATAATAATGTTATCTCCTTTCCTTTGACGGTTATAGTTGTCGGATGTGAATTTTGACTGTCTAAAATCAGTTTCATTTTATATCCTCTGGTATATAATATGGCTGCTTTTTGAATAAATAGTTGAAGGGGAAATAACCCCTCCGACGTTATGCCCTGAAATTACCTTTGATGATTCTGTTAGGTGCATTCATCAAAACACCGAC
>CAYFRZ010000190.1:0-2090 GCA_964345675.1 uncultured Methanobrevibacter sp. | reverse complement strand
TTTACAATTATGGTTTCTAAAGCATCTATTGGGTTATTTGGATGAAATTTTACTGGCATAATCAAATTTCATTTGCGATGGTTGATATTTTATTAATCGCATACAATGCAAAGAATTGCTTTACTGGCACTTTATTCTTGTGCTTAAATACTTTGATTTTATTTTGTACAACTTCAATATTTTCTATGTTAAGTTTTTCAATTAAGTCTTGAACTGTATCAACCAACTCAGTTGGTTCGGTATATTTAGAATTTGACTTTTGTAATTCGTAAAGTTTTTGCAATTCCTTGGCATTTCCAATTTTCTCCGAAAATCCATTATTGATGTACTTTAGAAACTCATTACCTCCTTTATATTCTTTAATTAGTTCTTCAATGTTTTTGTAAAACTTGTCATTTATTTTCTGAATTGGAAATCCCTTGCCGGTTCCGTATTGAATAGAAGTAAACCATTTGCCTTCGGCTGATTTAGTATTCTTTTCAATATCATAGTTAGATAAAGTAACAGTTAAATTACCATCTTTAATGGCGTGTCTTCTAAATCTTGAACCTTGGTTTTTTACTGGGGGTTTATCGAATACTTTTAATTTATATGTGTTAAGATTTGTAACTCCATCAATATTTGGTTTGCTATTTAAAACAAGATTAATTGGAATTGTATATCGAAGTTCTTCTAGAACCATTTTCGCAAAAGCTCTACTAACGGAACAGCAAACAGCATTTCCTACCAATCGCCATTTACTATTATCTGCTCCTAAAAACTGATAGGTAATAGGAAAGCCCATTATTATTGCTGCCTCTCTTACAGTTGGCAAACGGTATTCACCATCTCCAATTCTTTTTATTTCGGATTTATAAATGATAGATTCTCTAGAATTTGCAATTTTTGTTGCTGTTATGGTACGGCTTGGTTTGTTTTCGTTTTCAGGGAATGACATTTTACCCATAAAAGGATGATTCGTTTTCCAATATTTAGAAAACTTCCATTCAACTCTGTAAATTCCTGTATCATAGAAATGATCTGATAATTGGTTCTTTGGGATTTGCAGTTGATATTGTGGGTCGGTTATTTTTTTATCTGATTTTTCAGTAAAGGGATGAGGAAAGTTTTTCTTCATTTTCCCAATCGTCAAATATTTTTCTTTACCATCAAGTCCATCGTCAGAATGAGTTGTTTTTGGAACAATCAATTTCCCTTTCTTTATGATTTCGCCAGATATCACTCTTTTTCTAGCTTGATATGAACCATAATCTGCTGAATTGATAATGGTTGTATTATCGTACAAATCAATGGCAATTTTTAGAGGACTAATTCTATTTTTATTCGCCCACTCACTAAGTCCTAAGTCCTTAAAAGTATATGCAGTCTGTAAATACCTTTTAGAGTTTACTACATTCTCCATAAACCAAGCCTTAAGAACTGAATTAGGCTGATGTTTTTTTACTGCAATAATTCTCAAAAAAGTTTCTGTCAGATCAACTCCCAGTGACTTGTCGGCATTTCCAGATTTATTAGAACTTGAAAAACTAACACAAGGTGGACTACCAATGATGATTTCCGTATTTGGTAATTTTTCAATTTCATCAATTGAATGTTTAAAGTCTAAAATATTTTTTACTTCACAGTTTAAACTAAAGTTATGGTTATAAGTGTCTACAGCAGGTTTCCAATTGTCAAATCCGTAAACAATTTCGTAACCCATTTGTCTGAAACCCTCAGAGAATCCACCTGCACCACAAAAGAAATCTATGACTCTTAGTTTACTCATTTATGATATTATTTTCATTTGTCGGTTGGAAAAAATTGCACTCTTTTGGTTTTGCGAAGCGTTGGCTTTTGTGTTGGGCAAAATCAAATGTGTGCAATGCGGGTAGGCAAAAAGAAATTTTAAAAAATGCGAAGGGTCGGCTTTTTCTTTCTTTTCTGTCACCTGTCCCAATAGCAAAACACAGTCAGCTTGAATGTCTGTCCGCTTGGCCGATATGGTCTGTATGTCGAGTCTGTTTTTAGTCATTGTCTTGTTATGTCGTCTGTCTTTTTAGCATTGGTGGTAACTCTTAAATATACGCAAATATACAATTTAGTTTTGA
>CAYFRZ010000189.1:0-2103 GCA_964345675.1 uncultured Methanobrevibacter sp. | reverse complement strand
CTTTGAAAACACAGTTAGTAAAATTCATAAAATAAGTTTGAGCATAACCATATTCCACAACATGATTAGGATCATTATATGTGAGATCTTTTGAAATTGAAATTGAACCTAAAAATGTACAATTAATGAAATTAGCATTTACACCAAAATCTTTACCAGTGAAAGATAAATTGATAAAATTATGAGTAGAATTTTGATCACTACCTCCATATACATTTGTTATAATATTCGCTATATTAGTTTTTGGACCTTGACCAATCATAGTAAAGTTTCCTCTAGTTATTGTGTATTCATAGCCATAGTCCTCATTATAAAGTCCATCTGCAATATAAATTATCCCATTTTCATTAAGATAAACAACTGCATATACAAAACACTCCAAACCACCATAAGCATCATCCCAACTTTGACCATGAACATTTTTAGATTCTGCATCTTTATCTGAAGAAACATTAACATAAATAACATCATGATGCTTATTATCAGATAAAATTTCTGTATCACTTGCTCTTAATTTTGTTTTTAAATTCAATTTGGAATTCAAATTACCCCGCAAAGCTGCAGAATTGTATGTGTTTCCAGTTCCTGTATAAATTGTGTTTTGATAACTATTTATAAATACATTGTTGTTAAATATATAATCATTTCCAGTAATAACTACAGTGTCAATTCCGGTGGCAGTGTGGTCTGTAAATTTATTGTTGCATATTTTAATGTGTGGGTTTCCACCGGCACCATTTTCATAATTATAGGTTGCAGCTGCAATTGCTTGACCTATTTTTGCATAGTTTCCAGTAAAATTTGAATTATAAACAGTTAAGTAACCTCCATTTAATACGGAGATTGCTCCTCCACGACCAACTGAAGTAGTAGACATATTAGTGTATGCATAACAAAGGTTAGTGTTGTAGTTAAATCTGCAGGAATCTATTGTTATATTGTATCCTGATCCATAGTTGTATGCTCCGATTGCTCCACCACCATTGTTAGTGGTGCAGTTGTTGTCTTCAAAAGTACAATTTTTTATTTTAAGTTTGCTGTAAGTGTATAATGCACCACCATTCCATCCAGCAGTGTTTCTTCTAAATGGAGTATTTTGAATTTCTGTTTGAGCATTTGTATGAGTATGAATTGCTCCAGCCCACCAGTTTGCATGGTTACCATCAAATTCAGAGTTATTTACATATAAAATTCCACAATTATTAATAGCACCCGGTTCTACACTAGCACTATTATTAATAAACCTACAATCATCAACATACATTACAGGACTTGTTGTACTTCCAGAGTTATAATTACTAACAGCACCATAACCAGTATGACAATTAGTAATATTAGAACCAGTCAAATACATCAAATTATTAGTATTATAAATTACAGAATTGCGCCCAGTTGCAGTTTGAACATTATCAAAAGTACAATTATCCAAGTAAACAGTACCATCAAGCTCTAACAAATTCTTAGCATTAACATTTAAAAATTTCACATTAATAAAATGTAATGTTAAAGCAGAATTAGTATTTACAACAGGAGTATTTGATGTAGAACCTCCAGTAATGTAACTAACATCACTACCCACAATTGTAGCACTATTTTTAAAAATTATATAAGTTCCAATTGGATAACTAGTACCAGTCAATGTTATATACTGATCAGTTGTTTTTTCACATTTTATTTTTAATGCATCCCAATCCTCCGCAGTAGTAGGTGTTCCCCTTGAAAGAACCTTATTTGATTCATCACTGCTCTGAATTTCTGTTATACCATTATTATCAACAGATTGTTCAATGTCTACAGCACTTACTTCATCAATTCCTGAATCAGCAATTACTGTATCATTAACATCTTCAGTTGCACTTACTACACCCATAAAACAGACAAACACAAGAAATATGGACAACAATAGTATCTTATTCAATTTCAATTTTTAATTCCTCCTATTTTTTCAATAACAAATCTAATAACAGGACAAAATAATCTAAAAAATCAAAACAACACAAAAATTGAACTGAATTAACAATATTTTGATTATTTTTCCTAGATTTTTTATTAAATTATCAAATTTGAATAAAAAAATATTAAACTAAATTAATTAAAATATAT
>CAYFRZ010000188.1:0-2178 GCA_964345675.1 uncultured Methanobrevibacter sp. | reverse complement strand
AAGTCCAAATTTCATCCCATTTAAAAGACCATTTGGAAGCTTTGACAATATAACTACCGGATGTGTGTCATTTGGCTTTATAAACATTTTATGAACAACATCTTGGCGTGTTTTAACTACTATTGTATAGTTTTCATCAATTTTAGATAAATTTCCATCAAGAAATACTTCATTAAAGGATTGATCAAGAAGATAGGCTGGAAATTCCTCTTCAATGCCGAAATGTTTTAATAAATCAATGAAAATCATTTAACTCATTCTACACTTGGGAGTTTATCTTGATCAGAATCATATGAAGAACCTATCAATTTACCAGTATCAACATCATATTGACGGAAATTACCATCACTATATGTTACTTCACGGTAATATCCTTCACCTTCTTGTGCGTTAAATTTAACAACTTCACTTACAACATAAGGTTCAGATGAAGTAGTATTATTTTTATCAGCAATTGTTGCATTTGGATTGTCATTTGTTGTATTTGTTATGGTGGAGTTTGTTATAGTAGTGTTGTTATTATCACCCGCATTATCTTGCATAGAAATGTATGCAATAGAACCACCAACAATTAACAATGCAATAATTATACCAACCAATATTATGACATAGTTTTTCATAATTTTCACCTCAATAAGATTTTGTTAAATGATAATTATGCATATGCATTAAAATACTTTTCTGTTTTAAAAATAAAAAACAAATAAAGATTAGTTTGAATTAAACTAATGTAAAATGATTAATAATACACTATTTTTCAAACAATCCACCATAGCATGTTAGTTTCAAACATTTGATTCGCAAACCTAATCAACATGAATTTTTTTACACTTTAACTGCGCCTAGTTTACCAAATTCGAAAAAAAGTTTTTTAAATGGTCAAATACCATTTATTTTAAAAATCTTCACTTAGATAAACCAAAGAACGACAGGAGATGTAATAAATATTATTACTTAAAAATAATTTAAAAAAAAATGTTATAGAATTAACTATAACACTTATACTCTATCTTCAGCTTGATTCCATTCAGGATTTTTAGCAGGAATCACAGTAAATATTAAAGTGGCTATTAATAAAACAGCAGCTGAGATGATTGTAAATATTAATTGGTCCATTGTACCATTGTTAATTACATCCATCATACCACCAATCCAAATAATAGTTACAAAGATTGGCAATATATATTTAACAATAATAAGCCACCATTTACCTAATTTAATTGTTTTACTCCTACTATTCAAGAAGTTAATTAATTTTTCAGCTTCAAATATCCAAGCAAATACAATACATTCAGCCACAACACCAATCAATAATGCGATTTGGTTAATAAATGTATCAACGTATCCAAGTAAAGATCCGCCGTAAGCAGTTGCATAAAGCATTGATACAACCGCACCAACAAGACATAATATTGTCATGGTTTTAGATCTTGTTAGGCCGAATTTGTTTTGAATTGAAAAAGATAATGGCTCAATTGTAGATAAAATACTTGTAAGACCAGCAAGATAAACTGTTAAGAAGAACAATGGTCCAAGTACTAACGCCCAATTACCCAACACATTAAATACAGCCGGATATGCTACAAATACAAGACCAGTTCCTTGAGTTACAAGGTCTACAACTGCAGTTCCAGATTGCATAGACATGTAACCTAAAATTGAAAATACACCTAATGCAGCAAAGTTTTCAAACAAAGAGTTTGCAAGTGCAATAGAAATTGTATTTGTAATTAAATCGGAATCGTCTTTTGTATAACTTGCATATGTAAATGCAATAGACATACCCAAACTTAATGAGAATACAATCTGTCCAAATGCAGCCATCCAGATTTCAAAATGAGTTAAAAGTGACCAATCCGGATCAAATAGCTCAGCAAGACCAATTGAAGCTCCAGGTAAAGTAAGTGAGAATACAACAATAATAACCATAATAATGAATAATAATGGCACCAATACTTTTGATACTTTGCCCAGACCAGATTCAAGATCCTTATGTGAAATGAACCAAATAATTACCCAACCAACAAGCATTGCAATAGCAATAATTGGAATGAAAGTGAATAAACCATTCATGGAATCACTAGATTGTAAGAGAGTAGTTGCAAAGTAAGTGTTCGGATCTGCTCCCCAACCTTTAAAGAAACTTAGAATCATGTATATTCCATCCCAGCCTAAAAT
>CAYFRZ010000187.1:0-2221 GCA_964345675.1 uncultured Methanobrevibacter sp. | reverse complement strand
CATTATCATGAGCCCATGTATAATTATTTCTGATATTGTTAAATTGTGAAAATAAACTAATGTTTGATTTTAATATTGTTTTAGTCATTTGAGATTCAATATATTCATCAATATAGTTTACATATTTTTTAAATAATGTATCTAAAGCTTCATTATCATTAAATTCAATGTCATGTTTTAAACATAATTCTTTTATCCATTTGTGCATTAATGTATGCAATCTATCTAATGCAAATACAGGTTTTCCATCCATTAAAGAATTATTTATATTACTAATTAAATCATTTAATTCATCTTCATTTGTTTTTGTCAATAAGATATCTTCATTATTTTCCAATATGGCTTTATTAATCATGTCCTCATCAAGTTCCGTGCAATTATTCAAAATATATTGAATCAATTGAAAAGCATTATTTTTATCATCTTCAATTGATTGATAAATAACTTTTATAACGCAATCTTTATAATCTGGATCTCCCCAATATTGGCTCCGAACTAATCTGGGAATTTGGTCTAATAAATAATCAAATTCGAATGCACCTAAAATATTTTCCCAATCAACATGAGTTTCATTTTCAATTATCAAATTTCCAAGTTCTAATGATTTCAATTTTAAATTTTTAGTCATTTTTGCACCATATAAAATTATATTTACAATTTTTTTAATGCTAACCGGAGTATTCTAATTCAAATTATATTATTTACATAATTTTATTCTATAAAAAATCATATTGCACTATCTATTTCTTAATGTAGATTTATCGATGGTTATTGTTAATGTTAATGTATTTTGGTTATTAAAATGAATCTTTCAAAAACTTATGTGATTTGAATTTTTCATAATTTTTGAGTTATGAAATTTTTTCATTCTATTTTGTCTTATTTTTTGATTTAAAAGTAGTAAAATTAATATATTAAGTGGAGCATAAATATTAATATGAGTAACAATAATATAAACGCTCCATATGATTATATGGAGTCAAAACAATTTAAACTTTTCGATTTTGTGCCTGAGTTTTCTGAATTTCGTCAATCTGATGATCTTTCTCGTTTTGGTTGTCAAAATATTGAGGATAATCTTATTAGATTAGAAAAACACGGTAAAATTTATTTTAAGAATAAAATTGCTGTTTGTCCAAGTTGTAATTCTAGAAATACTGTTAAAAATGGTACTTATGAAAGAAAACTTATTTTTTTAAGAATTGGGGAGCAAATTTGCACTATTCAAAAGTATAAATGTAAAAAATGTGGTAAAGTCTTTTATAGTGATTTATCTTCAATTGTTTATTTAAATTCAAATATTACATTGCCTGTTATTGATTGTATTAAAAATTTATATCAGATTTATGGTGCTGGACTTCATAAAATTCGATTTAACTTAAAACAAGAACATAACATTGAAATCTCACATCAAAGCATTGAAAACATTTTATTAAAGTCAGATTATGAATTTGACTATGAAAATTGGTCTTATTCTGGATATTACTTGTTTGATAGTCTTTGGGTTAAAATTAATGGTGTATGGATGTATCTTTTGGCTTTATTTGATGTTAAATTAAATACTATTGTTTCAATCAAATTGGTCGAATCAGAAGATTCTGAGACTATTTATCAATTTTTAGATGATTCTCTGAGAAATCAAAAGAAAATTTCAATTGGGACTGATTTAAAACATGAATATAGAAAATCAATCGATAAATTAAAAGTTAAACACCATTTCTGTAAATTTCATGTTAAACAAAGAATAAATAAACGATTCAGAAACTATTTTGATAAAAATAAACTTGATGAAAAGATTATTGATAGATTAATTAATTTAAAACAATTAATTTTCCAATTACTTGATGCAGAAACACTTGATGAATCTAAAAATATACGAGACAAACTAATTAACTTTAAATGTGAAAATAACAAGTTTATAAAGAAATTATTATGGAATTTCATCATTCCTCACTTTAAAAAATTAACAACACATCTTGAAAATCAATATATCCCATCTACAAACAATAAAATTGAAAATATCTTTCAAAAAGTGTTTCCAAAACACATAAAAAGAACAATGAAAATAGAAAACGGACTTTTAAAAAGATTTATGCTAAAATTAAACCATTGGAACATAAAAAATGAAAATTAAAAAAATCACACAAGTTTTTGAAAGAGCCAAACCATTCCTAGAAACTTAAGATTTTTCTTTATTTTTACTTCTTATTTTTCTTTATTT
>CAYFRZ010000186.1:0-2267 GCA_964345675.1 uncultured Methanobrevibacter sp. | reverse complement strand
GTTCTGTGAGAGGTTTAGGGGTGAGATTCCCCTTTACCTACTCGACTTTTTTCAATTTTCTAATTTCATTTACCACTGTTAATATATCAATCCGATTGTCCCAATTTTCAGTGCAATCAATTGTTAATGAGTAAATCATATCTAAAGAAATACTACAATTTGACCCACATTGTTGATTTACTAATGACTTTATTAAATTCATCGTTGCGTTTGTTAAAAAATGACCTTTGATTAAATACCAGAAATCCTTTTCTGATGTATTAAGAAGACGTTCAACCTCTTGAATCTCGGAGATTTCGAATTTGTCTTTAATGGACTCAATGTAGTCGCTAATCTTTTGTTGAGAAAGTTTGTGAGAACTATTTGATTTTAAAAAACGGACACAACTATCACCAAAAACGGAAACCCCCTTTTTAAATTTATGATTTGCAATGTCATATTTCAGCAATTCGTAAACTTGATTTGAAAATTCTTCTGCCCACTTTTCAATAAGACTTTTTACATTAACTTTTTGTCTACTCAATTTTGAAATTATATCTTCAATCTTATCAAAATTATACATTGAATTCTCTATAGAATAACCATAGGTTCTTATAATTTGTGGATGATTAATTTTTTCGTCAATGAAATCATTATGGTCATTATCACAAGCAACAAGAAATCCAGCATCATTTTCTAAAATATCAACAATATATTTTTCTATCTCTTTATCCCCACCAACATCTTCAATGTGAGCGCTTACTTCAGCAATTTTAAATAAATAATCCCAAAATAAAACGTCATCATTGCCTTCTACATAAACAGTAAGGCATTTATTATAAAACAAACCTTTAGCATCTAAAGCATCTATTGAATATTCCAGACTATTCATTTATTATTGCCTCCATATTAATTGTGTTGGACTTTAATTTACCCACGATTTCAGGTGAATGTGTTGCAATAATTATTTGTGCATTTGGATTCAACTTCTTTATTGATGGGACAATTTTTCGTTGCCATTCAATATGGAGTGATAATTCAGGTTCATCTGCTATAAAAACCGTTTGGGATTCTCTTTGAATAAGAGTCTCTGTCAAAATAATTATTAGTTGCTTTTCACCAGAAGATAATTGTGAAATAGGTATACCTGAACCTTTCTTTGTAATTTTCAAACCTCCCTTTCCACCTTCATCTAATGAAAATTGCTTAGTGTCGTGATACTCATTTAGTAGCTCAAGAAAGTTATTAAGAGGTTTGAAAATTTCCTTCTTTTTATCTTCCAACGTTGTAGAAAGTTCAATAACTTTTTCAGTTCTTCTCAATAATGTCAAGGGTGTTACATCATTTGGGTATATGGGTTTTGATGTATCTTTTACGTGATTATTAATTGATTCTGTGGCCTTTGCAATTGCCTTCACATGTTCTTCAACAATATCAGAAGTATCATTGTCTAAAATTCCAAGTCCTCTATATGCTTGTTTAAGACCTATACTAATTGCTCTAAGGTTTAAATTAATAGCATTATTAATATCAACTTGGTCAAATTGGGGATTATATAACATTGACCTAAGTACATTTTCCTGAAAACTTTTTGATAAACTAGATAATTCAGTCTCCAATTGAAATTGATACTTAGTCAAACTATTCATTAATTGACTTAATTTGATGTCAATAGGGTTTCCAATATTTTCTCTTCCGGAATCTGAAAAAGGGTCATTTTTAATTACTTGCTCCCTATAAACTGATAAATATGAAAGTTTAATTAAACCATAAAGTTCTTCTTTTATATCTCGTATACTTTTATAAAATTTTGGATGTAATCTTCCATGTCTTTCATTTATATATCGTATCTCATTGTTCGGAATCATTGGTAATTCATAAGATTTTGTACCAATTTTAAATACTAAAGTTCTATATTCTAAATTATCAGCTACTTTAATAACTTCGATTTTTCTTTTTAGCTTTTCATCCTCAAGATTTAAAATTATTTTTTCGAATTGCATATTATAAAGCAATTCAATGTCAACAGATATAACTGCTTGAAGAATATTAATAAATGTTGTTTTTCCTGTACCATTCCTACCAATAAATATGTTGGCATCAGGAAAAAAGGAAGTTTCAATTATGTTTTCTCCCCAGAATCCTTCAATTCTCACGTTTTTTAATCTAAACATGGTATTTATTTTTAATTGTTTGTCGATTTCAAGCTGTTGTCTGTTTTAAAATTGCGCATAACACCTAAATAGGGGCAATTGCGTTTATGAGTATTATATGATTCAAAAAATTGT
>CAYFRZ010000185.1:0-2269 GCA_964345675.1 uncultured Methanobrevibacter sp. | reverse complement strand
AAGACAATATATCTTGAATGTAAAACTGCATTAATTTCACAAATATTCACAAAAATTAAAAAAAACAGAATATTAAGATAAATACTATGTTTAATGAAAATATAAACCATAACAATGAATTTCCCATGAAAATTTAAACAAGAACTATGAAAAAAAGGATTTTTACACGGCAAAAATACAAATGGGGGATTTTAATTAAATCCCATTTAGAAAATTTAATGTATTAAATATTATCATTTATATATAAGAAAAGGCCAGTTAATAAACACCAAATAATCATTGTATAAACTGAAAGTCTTTCAAAAACTGGCATATATACACTATTCATATTGAAAAACATTATCCAAAATACAATTAAACCAAAAACTCCCAAGAATAATGTAATTTTTTGATATATTGAAAATTCATCCATTGATCTTGAAATAACAACTAATAAAATATTACCGCCGAGAATCGCCATCATAGCACCCAACATGTGATAACCTAATGTAAACGGATTGCCACCATGAATTAAACCAACAATAACAACACCAATGGCTGTAATCAATGTTAAAATATAAATAATAATTTTATTTTTAATTAAAAAATCCTTAAATCTGTAAAAATTACCAAAAATAAGAGTTAAACCAATTAAAACAAATGCTGAATTCATTAACCAAAATAATGGAGAATTCGCATTTGGAATTCCCAATTCAGATATTGTATGGAAAATATAAGTATTAAAAAGAGAAGCTTTAAAAAAAGTTGCAGAAATCGCTTCAGCTATAATATAATATAAACTACCTATTACAAAAACGGACCCAGCAACCTTACTTCTCATAATCTAAATCCCAAACTTTTTATTAAAGTATTTTTCTTTTAACTCGAAGTTAAGTTCTTCAATATCAGCACCGGCAAGAGCTTTCTTTAAAGTTTTAAAACAAGTCTTTTTAGGAACTGTTACACCTTTAATATGTGATTTATTCCAAATAGTGTCGAATTTTTTCTTTAGGTTTCCAAAGTCGAATTTATCCAATACACTTTTCAAATTAATTACATTTGCATAATTAATAACTTCATAACTGGCATAAGTTTGTGCATCCATAACAATAGGATTTAATCCTAATATGAAACGTTGCAAGTCATAATCCAAAAATGATTCATAATTTCCATCATAAGCATAAACATGTGCTTTTGCAGATAATGCATCAATAAATACTAAAAATTGATTGGCAATTAATGATCTTGAAATAATCTCATCACAGAATTTTAATGCAGTTTCAACATTCCCATCAGATGAATTTTCAACATATTTTTCATAATCCTCAAATCTGAATGCAACAAGAGCAAACATATATAAATCCATCCAATTATTTTCTTTTAAGAATTCTTGTGATTTATTAGTTAATTTTAAGTCATCTGATGATTCATCAGGAATATTTTCTTCTTCATTCAACCCATTCAATATAGGGATTATTCTTTCAACAAGTTCTTGTTTTTTACCTGAAACTTTTAAGCCATTCTCCCTTAAAAGATCCTTTAATTCAGCAACAGTGTATTTTTTAGATATCTCTTCAGCAGTTACTGAATTTTCCCCATTGGAAGTATTTGCATTAAATTCACCTTCAAGATATCCTTCATCAATCATGAATTTAATACAATCTTGTGCTGAAGGAAAAGTTCCAAATTGACCTTCATTTAAAATATCATCAAGCTCATAACCATTATTTAAAAAATTCAAAACATTAAAAACTTCTAATTTTTGTTCACTCACATAAACACCTTTTATATCTCATTAGCAATACCATAAAAATTGCCAACAGTAATAATTAAACTTTCAAATTAAGAAAGCATGTAAATTTAATAATAATATTATATGTTTTACTTAATTTAATGTTTTGCCTATAAATCACTCAATTTCTTATAAAAATAGCCAAAATATTACTTTTAATTTTATTATCCAAACATGACTCCTCAACACACATTAATTTTATTTAATATTAATAAAGTACAATAGGATATTATGAAATCTTGTCCGAAATGTAAAAGAGAACTAAAGAAAGTTTTTCATGGAGATCCCTCAGATGAATTAGCAATTGAATCACTAGAAAGTGAAATAATCATTGGAAATTGCCACATTAGTAACTACAACCATTATTGTGAATACTGTGATGAATTTTTTCAATTATGAGTAAAATCATTTAATATTTTACAAAATAAGAAAAAATAAGATAAATTTTAATTTATGAATAATATTTTATATACAATTGACCCAATTATATATCATAGG
>CAYFRZ010000184.1:0-2327 GCA_964345675.1 uncultured Methanobrevibacter sp. | reverse complement strand
AAAAAAATTTTTAGTCTTTGAAAAATAAAGGCCAGTGCCCCATCTGAAAATATAATATAGGTGATTAAATGGAACTCGAAGAATACTTAGAATATGTAAATAGTGGAAAAAGGATTATTGCTAATTCACCACAGCATTTATTTATGCATAAATCCTTGAATAATGCATTGAAAATTACCCAACAAATTAATAATGAATATCATACATCTGAAGAAATTCAAGAGTTATTTGCTAAGTTAACCAGTAAACCTATAAATAAAACATTAGGTTTGATTCCTCCATTCAATACTGATTTTGGTAAAAATATCCATATCAGAGAAAATGTTTTTATTAATTCAGGTTGTAAAATGCAAGACCAGGGTGGAATATTCATTGGAGATGATGTTTTAATAGGCCATAATTCCTGTCTTTTAACATTGAATCATGCAAAAGACCCTGAAAACCGGGCAGATATGTATCCCTCCCCGATATATATTGGAAATAAAGCTTGGATTGGTTCAAATGTAACAGTTCTCCCTGGCGTAACTATTGGCGAAGGAGCCATTGTTGCAGCAGGAGCAGTTGTAACTAAAAATGTAGAATCAAACACTATTGTTGGAGGAGTCCCAGCAAGATTTATAAAAAATGTTAGTGACGAATAATCACTAACAAAAATGTCACAATAATCAAATGGAAATATTTCCAAAATTCTTTTTAAAATACCAAGTATGCAGATTATTTAATCTCTTTTTAAATTAATAGGAATATTTTAAAATTTTAAACATTTATATCTAAGTAAAAACATAAAATTAATTAATTTAATAAAGGACTGTTATTATGCTAACCATTAATCAATGTTATTTAGATTTTGTAGATAAAATCTTAAAACAAGGAAAAGAAACTTATAAGGACTCAAATCATCATTTAGTCGAAAGTTTAGGAAACTTTTATATAATTGATGATCCATTAAATTTAAAATTCAGAGCTAAATATCAACATTACACTACAAAAATGATGTTAGATGATATCAAATCTGGAAAATTTGACATTGAAGGTTGTCCCATTAAAAGTGATGCACTTTATGAATATGTAAAATCAGCAGAAAATCCAGATGACCAAGGATTTGTATACACATATCCTAATCGTATCTTTGCACATTTTGATGTTGATCAATTTAACACCATGAAAGAAAGAATTTTAACTGCAACCGGTTCAAATCGTGCTGTAGCTGTTACAATTGACCCTGAACTTGATGCTGATAGAGAAGACATACCATGCCTCCAATTATTACAATGTATTGTTCGTGAAAATGAATTAACCATTCATTGTATATTTAGAAGTAATGATATTTTTGGTGCATTTTACTCCAACATGTTTTTCATAGCTTATTTAGGCCTTAAAATGAAAGAAGAAGTAAACAAAGAAATTGTTGGTGAAAAATTAAACTTTGGCGGAGTTCATTACCACTCAACTTCAGGCCATATTTACAATACTGATTTAAAAGCAGCACGTAAATTGATAAAAACAAATAAATAAGGTTATTTTTTTAAACCTTATCTTTTAATTTTAACTGTATTTTTTATTTTTTCACTACTATAACTAGTGATAATCGAATATTTAGTGATTTTGTACTTTTTAGCAATATTCAAAGTAGCTATACCGTATTTATTAGTTTTAACTTTATAGGTTTTACTGCTAAATTTAAAAGTAACTGTTTTATATTTTAAAATCTTTCCTTTACTATTCAATAATTTAGCTGTGAATTTGCCATTTTTTCCTTTTTTAATTGCAATATTTTTAGTTATGATTGTCGGTTTAACCAAAATTTTATTAGATACTTTGTATCCTTTATACTTAGCAGTTATAGAATATTTTCCCGGATGTAAAGAAATTTTTATAGCAGCATAACCTTTTTCATCAGTATACTTATAATATGTTTTACCATTCAATCTAAATGATACTTTAAGATTTTTCTTTATTTTACCGGCATCATCTAAAACTTTAACTTTATAATATTTCCCAGCACCATAATATGCAGTTAAATCTTTATTTTGAGTTATTCTTGAGATAACTTTTATATTTTGAGTTAATTTTTCACTTGTTTTTGGGTTAATAACAGTTATTGCATATACTCCTGGTTTTAAAGTAAGATTATAATTAATAACTCCGTTTGCATCTGTAGATACAATTTTTGTTACTCCATTAACACTAATTAAAACACTTTCATAAGATAATGAATTGCCATTACAATCAATGAAATTAACTGGATATTTTGAGTTATATGTATAAATAATATTTGTTGGAAGTTTAATTGTGGATTTAACTGTGATTTTCTTAGTTAGATTAAA
>CAYFRZ010000183.1:0-2377 GCA_964345675.1 uncultured Methanobrevibacter sp. | reverse complement strand
ATATTAATATAATAAAAAATTTTATTTTTACAAGGTGATTATATGTTGCTTGAAATAGAAAATTTAGTCGTTGAAGTGGCTGGAAAAAGAGTTTTAAAAGGTGTTAACCTTTCTATTGATGAAGGTGAAACTCATGTTCTCTTGGGGCCTAATGGTGCTGGTAAAAGTACATTATTCTTAACTATTTTAGGTTTTCCACAATATGATGTTGTAGAAGGTTCTATTAAATTTAAAGGTCAAGATATAACTAATTTAACCACTGCAGAAAGAGTTCAATTAGGTATTGGTGTTAGTTTCCAAACTCCTCCTGCAATTAGGGGCATTTCTGTTGGAGATTTATTAAAAATTATATCTAATCAAGATGTTAAAGATGAATTAAATCCAAGAATGAAAAATTTGGCTGATCAACTTAAATTTAATGATGAATTTTTAGACCGTGATGTTAATTTAGGATTTTCAGGAGGGGAAGTAAAACGTTCTGAAATCTTACAATTACTTGCTCAAATGCCTGATTTCACTATGTTTGATGAACCGGATTCTGGTGTTGATATTGAAAATGTAGAGTTATTGGCTTCTGAAATTGGAACTTTATTAGACAAAGACAAACCACAACGTAGTAGGCAAAGAAGTGGTCTTTTAATTACTCATTTAGGTTATATTTTAAACTTTGTTAATGCAGATAAAGCGCATGTTTTAATTGATGGAGTAATTTCTTGTTCTGGAAACCCTAATGATATTCTTGAAGATATTAGAAAAACTGGTTTTAATGGATGTGTTGAGTGTGCGCAATGTTTATGAGGATGCTGAAAGAGCAAAAAATAAAAAAGCAGCTCTTGGAGCTGATATTACTATTGAAAATTTCACTGATGAAACTATCAATGCAATTGACATGATTGATGATTTAGATGATTTAAATAAACAGACTAAAAAAGATTTATTAAAAGTTGGTGTTGATACTAACGAAGAAAACAGGGCAGGTTCATTTTTACAAGTTGATCAAAGTAATATTTTTACTAACAACTCCATCTCCGACTCAATTGAAGTAATGAATATGGGTGTTGCATTGGAAAAATATTCTTGGTTAGAAGATTACATGTGGAATGTTGTTAAACCTAATGCTGATAAATATACTGCTAAAACTGCATTAAGAGAAAAAGAAGAAGGAGTTACCAGTGGTTACTTTGTCAGATCACTTCCAGGTACTAAAGAAGTAATGCCTGTTCAAGCTTGCATGTTTATTAGTGATGCAGATATTATGCAAACTGCTCACAATGTAATTATTGCAGAAGAAAACTCTGAATTACATTTAATCACTGGTTGTGCTACTGGTGATGATATTTCATCTGCAATGCATGTTGGTGTTTCTGAAATGTATTTAAAACCAGGTTCAAAAATTACTTTCACTATGGTTCACAATTGGGCTGAAGAAGTAGAAGTACGTCCAAGAACAGGTATTAAATTAGCGGATAATTCAACTTATATTAATAATTATATTTTAACAAGTCCTGTAAGCACTATTCAGTCTTTCCCTACTGCATATTGTGATGGTAAAAATTCTCGTGCTATATTCCAAAGTATTCAGGGAGGTAAAAAAGATTCTATTATTGATGTGGGGTCTAGAGTATTGTTAAATGCTGAAGGTTCTAAAGCAGAAGTTATTTCAAGAGCAGTTGCTCAAGATGAATCTCAAATATATTCTAGAGGTCATTTGGCAGGTTCAGTTCCTAATGTTAAAGGACATTTGGAATGTCATGGTTTAGTTTTATCTGATGACAGTTTTATTTATGCAGTTCCTGAACTTGAAGCTAATTCTACTAACTTAGAAATGTCTCACGAAGCAGCTGTTGGTAAAATTTCTGAGGATGAAATTAATTATTTAACTTCACGTGGAATACATGAAGATGAAGCTGAATCCATGATTGTCAGAGGATTTTTAAATATGGATATTACAGGGCTTCCTGATGAATTAGCACAACAAACTCAAAACATGATTGATATGAGTCTTGATGGAATCTAATTCCATCTATTCTTTCTTTTTTCTTTATTTCTATTCTCTTTATTATTTTTTTGAAACTTGTTTTTTAGTATATAAAGTTTTTGACTTTACTTTCTAAGTAACCTTTATATTAATTATAAATAAAATATATTATTCAGTACATAATGTAATGCTGAGCTAGCTCATTACGTACAGAAATTGTGTTTTTAAGGTGTACCTTAATGGTATTCTTTAAAAAAAAATTTTAAAATTTTTTAAAAAAGTTTAAAATTGATTTAGAAGAACAAACGTTTTTCTAAATTGGAGAAATATTTATAGAGGAGGAGAAACTCTATGGCTGATGATGTAAAAATTGTAATGTTTTGTTGCAACTGGTGTTCC
>CAYFRZ010000182.1:0-2389 GCA_964345675.1 uncultured Methanobrevibacter sp. | reverse complement strand
CTCTTTCCATAGCTCCAGATAATGATTGTAAACCAATATCTACAGTTCCTCCGTCACCACCAAAAGCAACTACATTAACATCATCTTTTCCTTGAATTCTTAATGCACTTTCTACACCGGATGCAACTGCTCCTGAGTTTTCAAATGCAACGTGAATGAATGGAACTTCCCATGAAGTTTCTGGGTATGGGGTAGTCATTACTTCAAGACAACCTGTAGCAGAAATAGCTACAGTATTTTTCCCTAATGTATTAAGAGCTAATTTCACTGCAATTGATGCTCCACAACCTGCACAACCTCTGTGTCCTGGTGCTAATAAATCTTTATCAGGTATATCCATATCTATTCCTCCTTAAGTCCAATCCATGTAATGTCTTGTACAGGTTCTTTGGTTTTTTCATACACTTCTATTATTGAATCTGGTGTGATGTCTCTTCCACCTAAACCTGCAATAAATCCATAGATTTCTTTATTAATTTTAACTTTCATATCGGAATATAATGCTCCACCAATTCCAAATGTGAAGTTTTTATCAATAACTGCTAATTTTTCACAGTCTTTTACTACTTCTTCGATTTCTTCAACAGGGAATGGTCTGTATGCTCTAATTTTAAGCAAACCTACTTTTTCACCTTTTTCTCTTAATTGATCCACAATTACTCTAATGGTACTGCAGAGGGAACCCATTGCAACAATAATTATGTCAGCATCTTCGGTTTTGTATGGTTCAACAAGACCATATTCTCTTCCAAATATTTCACTAAATTCATCACAAGTCTTTTTAATTACATCAACTGAATTGTTCATTGCAACTTCCATATCATACCTAGCTTCAGTATAATAATTTGGATCAGCTAAACTACCAATGGTCATTGGTTCATTCGGATCAAGAAATGCATGTTCTGGAACATATGGAGGTAAAAATTTATCTACACTTTCTTGATCTGGAATTTCTACTGGTTCTACTGTATGAGTTAAAATAAATCCGTCTAAACATACCATTGATGGGAGTAACACATTAGGATTTTCTGAAACTTTATAAGCTATTAAAGTAGCATCCAATGCTTCTTGAGCATTTTCAACATAAATTTGTAACCATCCTGCGTCTCTTTGTGCGATGGAATCTTGCTGATCGTTCCAAATGTTTAATGGTGCGGAAATTGCCCTATTTGCATCTGCTAAAACGATAGGTGCTCTCATACCTGCTGCTGCAAATAAAATTTCATGCATTAACATTAATCCTTGGGATGATGTTGCTGTAAATACTCTTACTCCAGCACAACTTGCTCCAACAGCAGCACTTATTGCACTGTGTTCTGATTCTACTTTAACATATTTAGCATCAATTTTTTCATCTGCGACATATTGTGCTAAGTATTCAGATATTGTAGTTTGTGGAGTAATTGGATAAACGGGAATAACTTGAGGTTTAGCTAATCTTACAGCTTCTGCAACTGCCTTGTTTGCGGTCATTACTTCTTTTATCATTAAATCACTCTCTTTATTCTTTTACCATTTCAATTGCATCGGAAGGACATTCGTTTGCACAAATTCCACATCCTTTGCAGTAATCATAATCTATATCATGTTGTTTATTTACACTGGAATCTGGACAGAAAATAATACAATTGTCACAGTCAATACATTTTTCTTTATCTAAAATTGGTTTAAATGTTCTCCAACTTCCAGTTTTGTTAATTCTACTATTGCCTGGTGTTTTAATTACACAACCTATACTTACCATTGTATTCACCCATTTTATCCCATATCATAAGCTTTTTTAGTAGCTTCTACATTCAATTCTCCAACTTTTCCAGGGAATGTTTCTCTAATCACTTCAAGTAATGATTCAATACTTACAATTTGGGTTTTCTTAGCAAAATATCCTAAAATAATTGTATTTACGATATTACGTCCTAACATATCTAATGCAATTCCAGTTGCATCAATACTGTTAACAACATGTTCGCCACTACCCTCAAAAGTTTTAGTGTTGATTATAACTTCAGTATTGTCTTTAATTCCTAAAAAAACATCCACTACTTTTAGTAATCCATCATCTAAAACTAATACGTGGTCTGGGTTGTATATTTGATATCTTAAATCTATTGGTTCGGTATCAATTCTTGTGAAAGCCATAACTGGAGCTCCTCTACGTTCAACTCCAAAAAATGGAAAAGCCTGAGAATATTTGCCGTCTTTAAATGCTGCTTTAGCTAAAATTTCAGCAGCAGTTACAGCACCTTGCCCGCCTCTTCCATGAAAACGAATTTCAATCATTAATTTTTCCTCCATGTATTTATCATGTATAATCATTATAAATTCCAAAATATATAAAGTTTTATGTTAACTATATTATGGCTCTTTCAAAAACTTGTGTGATTTTTTT
>CAYFRZ010000181.1:0-2390 GCA_964345675.1 uncultured Methanobrevibacter sp. | reverse complement strand
AAATAGAATAATTAAAAATTTTTTGAAAAAAATCAAATATGATTTCTACAAAGCCTTCTTTTTAATAATATGATTTATTGATCATTTCATTAATTTCATGTCTAATTAATTATTCTTTATTTTTTATTAATTTTTGAATATATTCCTTATTTTAACATTAATCCATTAAATTTTCTATTTAAATTATTATATTTGGTTTTAATGTAATAATTTGTATTTTAGTATTTAATCTCGATATATTTATATATTCATATTGATAAACATTAAATTAATAAAAGAATATAAGGGGTATGGAATATGGATTTGATTGGAGGGTATTTATTAGTAATCTTAGTATTATTTACTGCAAATATTGCTTTAATATTGGGCGATTATAAAATTGATAATATTAAATTAGTTGCTTTATCTTCAATTGGTTTCATGGTTTCATTTATATTGATGTATGCTTCAAGTTTTTTAAATGTTTCATTGTCTTTTTTAATTGATACATTTAGTTATGTCTTTTTTATTATTTTCATTGCACTTGTTGCTGTAATAATTAATTATATAAAAAATAATGACTTTAAACATGCATTGTATGTAACTTTAACTACATTTTTAATTGCGATAATTTTGTTTGCTTCTCAGTCAAATCTAGATGTTATTAACATGATTGTGTACTCGTTATCTGTTTTTATTATGTTGTTTGTTGTTTATCAAATTTCAAAATTATTACATCATGCAAAAAGGCAATATAATGTGATAACTAGTGAATACATGTGTTTATTTTCAATAGTGATTTTTATTTTTGCTTTAACTTATAATTCCACTAAGGCTCTTGACTATACTTCATTTAAGGCTTTTTTAATTTTAACTCCAACTTATCAGTTAATCTATGCAGTTATTACAGTTATTGTCATGTTAATTATTGGTGTATTTATAAATGAGATTAAAGGAGGAAATTCATGATTATTCAAGGAACTGAAACTTTAACTTCAATTATTCATATATTCTCAGAAAGTCTATTAACACCTGTTATTGTGTTGATTGTTGTTTCGGGAGTAATTGTCATTCTTGCTTTGGGTGGTTTAATTAATGAGTATATTTCAAGAAAACCAATTAACTCAAAGGATTTAGAAAATTTAGTTAGGAGGATTTCTTTTTCAAATAATGTCGATCAGATGAAAAATGAAATTAATAATAGTAATTTATTTGATTATCAAAAAGAAGTTTTAAATAGAATTGCTAATAACTATGATATTGGCTGTGATGCAAGAAAAGCATTTGCTAGTGAATTGATATCTGCAGAAGAAACAAGATTAATTAAAAAAACTAACCTGACTGATATTTTAATACGTGTAGGTCCAAGTTTAGGTCTTTTGGGTACTTTAATTCCATTAGGCCCAGGTCTTGCTGCACTTGGAACTGGGGATATTGCAACTCTTGCTCAATCACTAACAATTGCTTTTGATACAACTGTATCTGGTTTAACTATTGGTGCATTAGCATATGTAGTTTCTAAATATAAAAAACAATGGTATGAGACAGAATTAATAGATATTGAAACTCTTGCTGAAGCGGAATTGGAATCTATCAATAAATGGTGATATTATGCTTAGAAAAAGAAGGAGAATTTCAGAATCTAGTGATGATGATCCTATGGGTGGATTAAATAACCTTTCAGATGCTATGCTGGTATTGGCTTTAGGTTTTTTAATATTTGCAATAATGGCATTATCTGTTAATCCAGATATGATTACAGAGCAAACTCAAACTCAGGATGTTTCAACAGCAGATACATTTGATCAAAATTACACAGATTCTGGGGGAATGGAAGATAGTGGATACAGTGAAGTGGGTAAGGTTTATGAAGATCCAAATACTGGTAAACTCGTAATGGTGTCAGGTTAGTAATTTGGAAGTTTAAAACTTCCTACTCTTTTTTAGCACCACATTCACTACATTCATGTGTTTGGAACTTAACAACACCGCCACACTTAGAACATAACCATTTTTCACCATCTTGAATCATCATACGTCCGATACCTGTAGTTTTTATTCTTTTAGCGCTTTCAAGAGTATTTAAATCATGTCTTTTAACATATTTTTTTGAGTGTTTTTTAATTAATGGGCATGGAAACTCACTGCAACGTCCGCAATAACTGAAATTTTTAGAATCAAAACAAGTTTTAATTTTACACTTTAAACTGGCTTTGCTCTTCCCATCATTACTTATTAAGCATCCAGCACATGGATTTTGATATTTTTCACAGCTAATGCAATTTATTCCACAGGGAGCTAGCAATTTCGATTCTAAGGTTTCTGGCATTTTCATAATTATCAGACTCAATAAGAAAGGTCACTTTCAAAAACTTGTGTGATTTGAATTTTCACTAGTTTTTGAGTCACGA
>CAYFRZ010000180.1:0-2402 GCA_964345675.1 uncultured Methanobrevibacter sp. | reverse complement strand
TACATCGTCACCCCGAAACCACTTGATGTGGTGTACACCTGTGTCGGCATACGTCCGGCCAGAAAGCTAACGTTAGCTTCGCGTTGAAATAAAATTCAACGCTACCAATCTCTCACGATACTTACTGAGATTGAGAAATTGGCACTGAATGTTAAAGAGCGGTACAGCGAAAACTTTAAACAGCTAAAATCTTATTTAAACAACGCAGTTGACTCCCTCAACAAACAGACAATCGCTGTCACTGAGAAGGAGTAGCGGAAAACCGGCTTTAACGCTTCAAACAGATTTTCCATTGAGAATTCATTTAGGTCAGGTACAAAAGGAAATGTGTCATTAAAGTAACCTAACAGGACAAACCCAACCGTTAGCCAAAAAAAGATAACGGGGAAATAAAAAAGTGCCCTGGTGACAAACCGAACAAAAAAGTTACTTAAAATCACGGCGATATTTCTTTTCGCCTTGACATCACCACGCAGTATCAGGGTGTTTTTTAAGTACGAAGTTGACTTGCCGTTCATTTAAGTCTCCTTAAGACGGTTTATTATTAAATTGAATAAAAGCTTAATTAACAAATTAATTGAAATTAAAGCTATTTAATTTACTTAGATTAGAAGTATATTATTATTTAAGAAATAATATACTCCTTAAATAACCCTAGACTTTAATGATTTATTATGCTAAGGATCTATTATTGCAAATAAAGTTAACCTGAAAATTGAATTTTTAATAACTCAACTTACAAGCTTATCTTTAATTTTTAGATAAAGTTACTGGTGGTGTTCATGAATTAAATATATTTAATTCAATCAATATGTGAATATATAATTATAGTTTTTTAATAGAACAACTCTTAATCTTCAATAATATAATCTCCCTCAAAACCTATTCTTTTATCCAAAAGAAATCTTCTAGGAAGGTAACGATGAAGATTTTTTATTTCACAAAAATGCTGGAAATCATCAAAGTGATTAACTTTAGCTTTAACATACATGCCTGATAATCTATGTTCAATTGTTCTTGGAGATAGAGATAAAATATTAGCAATTTCTTTAGATTTCATTCCTTGCAATTTCAGAAAAATGATTTCACATTCTTTTTCGGTAAAAAAATCATCAGGTTTACTTAAAAGCAAAGAGCCAGGCAACTTTCCTCTTACGAAATCATTCGGTGAATAAACCTCCAGATATTTCCCAGATGCAGCCATTCCTACACAATTATTATTTTCATCATAAAAAGGAAATTTTGTTGTTAAATAAGGATAATCAATCGCATCAGGATGAACTTCCAATAAAGATATTGTACATTCTTTATTTGAAACTTCTTTTACTTGATTTTGCCATAATTGTACTGAGACTTCATCATCACATAAACTAGACGGTATTTCACAATCAATTCTTCCAATTATTTCACTCGCTGATTTTAAACCGACTAATTTAGCTAAATGGGAATTAGCATAAATAAATCGTAGGCTCCCCATTTCCCTAATAAAAAAAGGATAGGGCAAATTATCTAAAGTTTTGGTTAACATCTTAGGTAAAAATATTTTCTGTTCCATATCTACCTCGTTAAATTTTATTTTAATTAAAATTTAACCTGTACTTTAGTCTAATAAGAAATATAAAGTCAAATTTTGTAAATTTACACTTTCTTAATTAAATTCATATAGTTAAATAAATTTAGTGGTCATTAATGAAAAATAGGGTAATTAATACCTATATAAAAAGGTAAAAAATACCCATTATTTCTAATAAAAATTGATAACTTTATTTAATTATTGATAATTTATTTTTCCTAAAAATAATTTTTCATTAATTCCGTTATATTGAAAATGTGATTTCGTTAATATTAATCTTAATTTAACTACTACCCTTAACGCTCCAACAGTACCTAAATCCAACCGTTGCTGCGCCTCCATTAACGATTTAACTACACTCCCTATCGAGACACCTCTAATGTCAGCGATTTGATTTTTTGGGATACCTAAAGCATAGAGAAAAACATTCTCTTTTTGAGTGGCGGTGAATTCTTGAAACAAATCTGAAAATAATTCAAAATCATATTGAATTTTAAAATTCATACCCTCGCCCCTATTTTTAAAAATCCACATCCCTTATCAATTAAGTCAGCAGGAATATAACTATCAAAGTCTTTTAATTCCCCAAAATGCCTTAACTCACAAGCAGAATGCACATCTATTCTTCGATAAATAATATGCATTTTATTTTCGACCGTTGACTGAGAAATACCTAATCTTTTAGCAATTTCCTTGCTGTTCAAACGGTGCATCATGAAAAAAACTATTTTCCATTCTTTATCATTAAAGAGTTTGTCAGGTCTTTTAGTAGTAACAGAATAAGGATGTATGCTATCGACATACTCCAGAGGTGATAAAAACAGAAATT
>CAYFRZ010000179.1:0-2430 GCA_964345675.1 uncultured Methanobrevibacter sp. | reverse complement strand
AAACAGCAAAAAAGAGATAAAAAACGATTAAAAAAAGAAAAACTAAAAAAACAAAAAGAAAAAGAAGAAAAAGAAGAAAAATTGAAAAAGGAAAGAGAAGAACAAGAGAGAAGAAAAAGACAAGAACAAGAAAGATTGAGGAAAGAGGCAAAAATAAAAGCTAGAAAACTTAAAATTGAAAATAAACGTTTACAAAAAGAAAGACAAGAAAAACAAAGGCAAATCAATTCTTTGATTGAAAAAGTCAAATTATTTAATTATAAACGTTTTTCCGAAATGATATCGTTGGAAAATGAATATTTAAAAATTTATGATGAAATTTTAAAGAATTACACAATTTTATCGCAGTATAGGGAGATTGCATTATTTAAGGATTATTATTCACATTTAAACGATATAAAACAAATCATTGTCATTGAAAAGGAAATTAAAACTAATATTGGTCTTTTAAATCAGTTTGATGATGATTTAAAAAATAATGGATTTTTAAATAATTCTAAAAGAGAAAAAATTATCAATACATATAAATCCCTCTATGAATTAACTTCTGAATTAAACAAATTTCCTTTTTTTCTAAAAAATAGAATTTATCAAGAATTTCCAAATTTAAAAAGTTTCACGGAGTATTATAAAGATTTAAGTAATTATAAGAATTTAAGTGATGAAAAACCCAATAGGATTAAAAAATTAAATGAAAGAATATTAGATGATGAAATTAAAGATTATCCAGAATTTTTTAAAGATATAACTGATCCAAATAAAAGAAGAGCTATTGTTATTGATGAAAAGAATGTTAAAGTTAATGCTGGTGCAGGGACTGGAAAAACATTTACAATTCAAAATAAGGTTAATTATCTAATTGAAAAAAGAGGAATTTCGCCCAAAAAGATTCTATGTTTATGTTATACTGGTGGCGGTGCAGAAGATTTAAATAAAAAAGTCAATAAAAATCGTGATGAAAATAATCAGGTTGAAGCTTGCACATTTCATGAATTTTGCAGAAGAATTGCAAAAAAATGCGGTGAAGACAAAGGAAGACCCAATAGGAGACTTTTGAAGGACATCATAATTAATTATTCTATGGAATTAGTGGATGATGAAAAGTTAACTAAATTAATTGATTACTTCAGTTATTATATTAATTCACCTGCAGATAAAGAAGATATTAACACTTATAATGAATTATTAAATTATGAAAATGAAAGAGATTTAAAAACATTAAGAAAGAAATTTTATGAATCTGGTGCAAACTACACTATGAAAGGAGAAACTGTTGACAGTATTGGTGAATTAATAATAGCTAATTACCTATTTAGGCACGATATAGACTATGTTTATGGAGAAGAATATAAATCAAAACTTATTGGGATAGTTCAAAGATTTTTATATTCTGGAAACTCATTTTCATTGATTAGTCCTGAATTACAAAAAGAATGGTTTGAGAGCTTTATTTTTGAATATTCCTGGAAAACATATGTGCCGGACTTTTATCTTCCAGAAAAAGATATTTATTTAGAACATTTTGGCATTGGTCACAGTGATAATGAAAAATGGCTTGGAGAAGATTATGAACCTCAAATCAAACGTAAAATAAAATATCATGAACTGCATCAAACCAAATTAATTAAAACTTATTATTGTTATTTGGAAGACGGCATACTTGAAGAAAAGTTAGAAGAGATATTAAGAGATAATGATGTTACAATTGGCCATAAGGATCCAAAAGAAATTTTAGATGTTTTGCAAAAAACAAATAAAGTTGAAGACTTTAATAACTTCAATAAGTTGATAGAAAGTTTCATTAATATATTTGAAGCTCAGAATAAAGAAAAAAATCAATTTGATTCATTTATAAAGATGAATGAATCTGAAAGTGATGGTTATAAACGAAATAGGCAAAAATTATTTTTAGATATCGTAAGTGATATTTATGATATTTATTATGAATCAAATGAGGGTGAAAGGATAGATCACAACCGTGAAGTTAGTTTAGCATTGGAATTGATTCAAACTAACAGATATTCAGCATCTTATGATTATATATTCATTGATGAATATCAGGATATTAATCCAATTAGATCATTATTGTTACAAAGCCTTCAAAAGATTACTAATGCCAAATTATTTGTTGTAGGCGATGATTGGCAATCTATTTATAAATTCAATGGGTCTGATTTAAATCTATTCATTGATTTTGATAAGCATTTCCCTCATTCTGAATTCATCAATCTCCAAGAAAATAGAAGAAATTATGATAAGCTTAATCGTATTTCTTCAAGATTTATCATGAGAAATGAGAAACAGGAAAAAAAGAAATTAAAATCTATTAAACGAAATAATCCAAATCCAATAAATATTGTTTATTATTTATTTAATCCTAAAAGCGATAAAGTGCTAAAATTATATTCAATTATTCTCAGAATTGTTAAA
>CAYFRZ010000178.1:0-2493 GCA_964345675.1 uncultured Methanobrevibacter sp. | reverse complement strand
TTAATGAATTATCATATCCTATTGCACCACCAAAAATTGCATCATTATTAGTAAAATTACAATTACGTACAACATTATTTGATGAATAAGAATAATAAATTGCACCACCAGTATTATACTCACTTACACCATTTATAAAATTTAAATTCGAAATAATAGTATTATTGGCAGTTATTAAAAATAGTCTTGAATTAACAGCATTAACAGTAAACCCTGCACCATTAATTACAAGCCCATTGGTAGTAATAGATATTTGATTTGTAAAATCAATATCATTTGTTAAAGTAACATTTTCACCATTACTTATTGCAGCAGATAACTCTTCATAATTACTTACTTCAGTTGGATTATTTTCTCTAAGCACATCATTAGAATTTGCACTTAATAAATTATTTTCATCATTAACATTAGCACCATCGCCAGCACCAAGTTTATTATTCGTATTAAAATCAGTTTTTTCAAGAGATATATCATTATTATCTATACTATATAACGAATCATCCCCCGTATCATCTTGTGTAGCACATACTATCCCAATACTTAAAATAAAAATTAAGAATATTGACAAGAGCAGTATTTTAAATTTTAAATTAATATTTCCCATAATAATAACTCCGTTTTTAGAAATATTACTTCTCGTAAATATTCAACTTAATCATGTTTTTTCTCATAAAATAATTAGAGTTATTATAATATTAGTTATAACATTTATTTAAATAATATGAATCAATTTTTACTAATAATTTAAATAAAATTATATAAAAAATTAAAATAAATAAATATAATTTATAAAATTCTTTAAAAAACTATTAATTTATTCATTATAAATATCACACATTTAAAATACAATAAAATTCAAATACAACTTAATAAAATTAATATGAACAATAAAATAAAATAATTATTATCAAGTGATTAAATTACAATTTTAAAGCTAATAATTCATAACAATAAATCTTATCAATAATATAAAAATGAATAAGATTTAAAAACTATACAAGAAAATAGTTAGAAACACAATTACTTTTAAAGAAATTGCTTAAAAGTGAAAACATCAAAAAAATATATTTTTAAACAAAAATAATTCAACAGACCATAAACTAACAAATGATAAAAATTAACATGAAATTTTGATTAATTTCAAAAATTATTAATTATATGTTCATTAGAATATCAAATATATTATAAAAAATTTAATTAATTTCAAGTGGCAAATCCCCAACAACATTCGCTTTTTTTGAAATAACTACTGTATCTTCAAGTCTGACTCCAAATTCACCTCCCAAGTATATTCCAGGTTCAACCGTTATAACCATTCCATTTTCAACGATTGTTTCATCACGAGTGGAAAATCCGGGAGTTTCATGAATATCCAATCCTAAACTATGACCTGTTGAGTGAATATATTCATCACCATAACCATATTCTGAAATAATATCTCTAGCAACTTTATCAACTTCACAGCATTTTATGCCTGGTTTAATAGCTTTAATAGTTTTATCATGAGCTTCAGCAACAATATCCCAAATTTCCTGTTGGCTTTCAGTGTGTACCATCGTACGAGTATTATCAGAACAGTACCCCTTAAAAATAGCTCCCCAATCAATCAGAATAGGATTGCCTAATTTTTTAGCTTCAGGAATAGCATGCGGAAGACTTGAATTAGCACCACTTGTTACAATAGTTTCAAATGATTCTTTGGAGGCTCCGTTTTCAATCATATGCATAACAAGGTCAAAAGCTACTTCTTTTTCTGTTCCAGCATTATTTAATATATCCAATTGTAAAAAGGATTTTTGAGCTATTTCAGTTGCTTTTGTGATTTTTTTAATTTCATGGGGTGTTTTAATCATACGTTGTTTATCGACATATGTTTTAGCAGATATCTCAAAATCATCTTTAAATCTAATGTATGTGCTGTAAGGTAGAGTAGGCTCAATTGCAAGGTTTTTAATCCCTTCTTTTTTTAACTCATTAATCATCATATCATATGATTCATATTTTTTAACTTCAATTGTTGAATCACGACCTGCGAGTTCCATATCCATTTCAGATGCATAAATAACTGGATGTTCTTTAATAATGCAAAAAGCAAAACTTGTTGGTTTATAATTAGAAATATAATCAACATTAGTAAATTGTGTAAGCAAATAAGCCTGAATATTATCTTTTTCCAAGTCCTTTAAAATATTATTTACATGTAAGTCCATGGTTAATAATTTAGAAAATATCTTATAAAAAAATAAGCATGATTATTTTACCACAAAATTAACAAGTGAGAATATTGTTCTAATTAGTACACAAAAATATGATATCAATCAGGAGTTAACCATTATATAGCAGATAAAACATTACCTTCCCACTTATAAAAAACATTACTCACCTAAAATTCAAAATTAATTTTTGAAAAATGAGAATAATGCTTAAATTGTTAAATAAAGAAAATTTTTCATGGCCGAAATTTGCTTTTTGCACACTATTAATTAATAAAAA
>CAYFRZ010000177.1:0-2500 GCA_964345675.1 uncultured Methanobrevibacter sp. | reverse complement strand
AATCCCAATCATGCATCAGGTTCATGAAATATGGAGGATACAATTTATTAGGAAACCCAACTTGCTGATTAAAGACATTAATTAAAACCACATAATCTGCCTCGAGTCCTTTTGCCTTATGAACAGTGCGGTATTCAACATTATTGATAGTTCCATTATCATTTGTTATTTGTTTATATTCCTTTTTTGATTTTTTAACTAAATCAGTGCCAAATATAAAATCATCAATATCTCCATTATGCCTTCCTAAAATGAATACCCTTTCACTATCTTTTGATAAATTATAGATGAGATTATAAATTGAATCCGGATCATCATCATAAACTATCTTAACCGGATTTTCAATAGACTTATCTGACTTCAATGATTTCTTAAATTGAGAATCATTTTTCATTATAAAATTGCCAGCAATGTCAATTAACTCCTGAGGGTTCCTATAAGTCTTTTCAATGAATACTCTATTCGCATCGGGGAAATAATCGCAGAAATCATTAAAGAGACTAATGTCACTGTCCCTGAAACCGTAAATGGATTGCCAGTCATCTCCAACAACAACCAGATGAGCATTACAAGCTTGTTTGAGGGTTTTTATAAACTGGAAATTTTTATAGGACATATCTTGATATTCATCGACAAAAATGTATTTGAAATTATTAGAGATACCTTCATTTTCAATTAACTCAATAGCTTTATTAATCATGTCATTAAAGTCTATTAAATGATTCCTATGAAGATAACTCTCATAAAATCTATATACTGGTTCTACTAGCTGAATGAAAGACATGTTTTTTAAATAATTCTCTTCAGTATAATAGTTGCCTTCCCTAGTTTCAAATTCATGTTTACATTTGGCCTTGATCTTTTTAAAGTCGGAAGCGCCATATCCTTTACCTTTAAATAAGTCTATGAAACTTCTCATCCTTGAAGAAACACGTGACTTTGAAATTAGATGGTTAAATTTTTCAATATCCGTATCCAACTCAATATATTTAATCATATCATCCGAATCAAGATTATCCAAACAATAATCTTTAATATCTGAGATCTGCTTATCCGATGCAGTTTCCAAATACTCATCAAAAATCTTTTTAAAATCCCAACCGTCAAATACTTCCTTTTCTCTGTACTCATCGATTAATGATAAACCAAAAGCATGGATTGTACTTGTAGGAACATCATAGTTTAGCCTTTCAATTAATTCCTCAACACAAGATTTTGAAAAAGATAAAAATAAAATATCATCGGGCACAACATTTTTTCTTTCTATTAAATAAGCTGCTTTAGCAAGTAATGTATGAGTCTTTCCGGTTCCAGCACCTGCAACAATCTCTAAATCACAGTCATTTAAAACACAAGCAATCCTTTGCTGTTCATCTAATGATTTACCATCAAAATTATCAAAAAAAGAAACATTATCTTCAAGCTCATTTTTTAGTACAGTTGGTAAATCTTCGATTTGATGATATTCTTTCAATCTGCATCCCCCAATTATTATAAATTACCTATTATTTCTCCAATAGAATAATTTATTAGCAGTATCTCTCCTTGTCTCATTAAATTGGTATTGGCCATCGTCACCATAGCTTGCAAAATAATGTGATTGGACAAAATCACTACAGGAATCACCAGGGCCGGATGTTGGATAATTTCTACGGCAAACCATTCCGTGAGCAGCACCATATGGACTGACACTCCAATAAGTACAGTTCAAACAAATTCCGTCTCCATTACCAATCATAGAATCATAATCTGGTTCTTCAAAATCATCATCATAATCAAAATCTACATCTTGACTTAAAACAGCATCTTCTTTACTTACACCGTATCCACAAGTGTAACAATAATATTCAAAATCCAGATCGTCTAATTCCTCATTACAAGTAGGGCATCTAGGAGTTATTACTTCATCTTCACCAAACAATTTCCCACAGTCAAGACACATATAACCTTCAATTACTTTATCTAAACTTTCACCACATTTTGGACATAATTTCATATTGTTACTCCCTTCAAACTTTTTTATAAATCCTGTTTTTTAATTTCTAAAGAAAATAACATTCAAAGAAATAATTTTCATTAAAATCACTAAATTAATAATATGTTATTAATAAGTTATGTTAGTTTGTAAATTTATAATTAATGTCAAGATATTAATTAAACTACCCACTTATATGGTTACTATATATTTTTCATACACTTTCGATTAGTAACTATATAAAATTAGTTCATTCGTTATGATACGAACAATTGTTATCTTTATTTGCTAAAAAGTTCAGAATATTACTTGTGAAGATACCGTGAAAAAGTGAGTAAATATACAAAAATTTATATACTTACAAAACATTAACAATCAGTTTCATATAATCAATAATTTTTAGTAAATTAAAATATTGTTGATTAATAGCTATTTACTTCTTAGCAATTCTCTTCTACCTTTACCAATCAATTGACGTTGCCTTTTTCTTAACTCTTTATACTCCCAATACATCTGTGATGTGAC
>CAYFRZ010000176.1:0-2532 GCA_964345675.1 uncultured Methanobrevibacter sp. | reverse complement strand
AGGAATCACTATGTTGACTCGAGGAAACTTGTTACAACAAACTGAAAAATTATTAAAATCCCAAGGTTTTAAAACCTCAGATATCTATGAACAAGGTTCATTTGATCTTGTAGCGAGAAAAAACCTGTTAATTTTACTTTTAAAAACATTTTTAAATATTGACAGTATCAATGAACAGAATGCTCATGAAATGAAGCAACTAGCCAATATATTCCTTGCTTCTCCTATAATTATTGGAGAAAAATCAAGAAATGGTGTTCTTGAAGAAGGAGTAATATATGAAAGATATGACATTCCAACAATTGGATTTGATACTTTTAAAAATATGATTTTATACAATGAATATCCTGAAATATTAGCAGATCGTGGTGGTTATTTCGTTAAAATTGATGGAAATGTTATAAAACAATACCGTGAAGAATATTCCATGTCTCTTAAGGATTTAGCAAGCCTTGCACATGTATCCCGTGCAACAATGTATAAATATGAAAATGGCATTGTTCGTGCAAATACTGAAACTGCAATGATTTTAGAAGAAATATTAAATACAAAAGTTACTCTCGATATTGATTTGTTAAAACAACCACAAAAAGATAATATTGAATATAGTGACGATGTTAATGATTTATCAAAATTAGGTTATGGTGTTTTATCAACAAATAAAAGTCCATTCGATGCTGTTGCAAAAATGAAAACTTCCCAAAAACATTCACCATTAATGGCAAATGTTGAAAAGAATAGAACTGAAAAAACACTGAAAAGAATGGCAATTCCTCTAAAAGATTTATCAATGGTCACAACATCAGAACCTGTTTTTATAATAAATAACGATAAAATTAAAGAATCCATTGGTACAATCCCCGTTATCAAATCATGGGAACTAAAAGAATTTGAAAATCCAAAAGACTTATTAAAAATGATTAAAGAAAGAAAAGAAAGTTAGAGTGATTAAATGGAAAATTTACAAATTACTGGTATGGAAAATCATCCAATTAAATGGGTTTGCAACTTTAAAGGACAAACCGCTATTGGAATTTGTGGTAAAACCCAAAAAATAGCCATGTTTGCATCAGATGACAGAGTTTCAAAAATTTTAGAAGATATTGTGATTGGAACTGATGAAACACAAGAAGGGTACAGTTGTGAAGAAAAAGATAGATGTTGTAATTTTGATTGTGAACATTGCGAAATTTCACCAAGACAGTACTTGCAAATTACTGGAAAAAAACCATCTAATAAAAATATAAAAGATTTAATCAATGGATTAGCAGATTTAAATAAATCACTTGAAGAAGAAAACCTCGTTCCTTTCGAAGAATATGAAATTGTTAAATTTTAATATTCTTTTAGAAGATTGAAATCTTCACGAGCCTCTTCAACCTTAGCTACACCAATTGAAATTAAATCAATATAATCTATTTTTTTATAAAATTCAAATGCTTCTTTTGGTTTTAAAACACCACATGCAAAAATCCTAGAAGCTATTACTTTTTTATTCAGACTAGTTAATTTTTGTATGAACTCCTCTCTTTGAGCTGCATTAAATGCAGTTATATCCATCATATATGAAATAGCATTAAAAGGAACCATATAAAAATCAAATAAACCAATGTCTAAATTTTTAGGGATTAAAGTTGTTGTTCTTAATGGAAATGCTGTAATTAAACCTGAAAGAGAATCAGTATCATTAATGGAAGATAATATCTTTGAAGTTAATCTCCAATCATAAGCATCAACAATAAACTCATCAACTAACATTAATGGACAATCATAACCATTAAAAAGTTCAATATCCCCTTCCCAATCTGCCTCTTTTGCAATCTCATAATTTGGATTTAAATAATCAATATCTGTTTTGCCAATAGTTGCTATTACTTTCATCTCACAACCTTGTTCACATGCAAGATCATAAGCTTTAAGTAATTTTGAATCATTGAAAAGATTGATAGCTCTAACACCTTGATCATATGATTCTACAATAACATCTGCCACATTTTGAGGGTTTTCATATAAGTCCCTTTGATACAACATGGCCCGATGTCCAAAATGCGGTTCAGCAACAAAAGGTGCATGACCCAGTATTGTTTTTGGAATTGATTTTCCATTATATATCAAATCATCAAAGAACATTATAAACACTATTCTTTTTCGATTATTACTGCTGTCCCATAAGTTAAAACTTCTTGCATGTTTTGAGAAATACTATCAGAGTCCATCCTTACAGAAATAATCGCATTTGCACCCAATTCTTTTGCATGTGCAATACATCTTTGAATAGATTCTTCTCTTGAATCTTCCATCATAGTAACATATTGTTTAATTTCTCCACCTAAAAGTCCTTTAAGACCGGCACCAATGTCTCCACCAATACCTCTTGCACGTACAGTTAAACCATATACAAATCCTTTATTTTCAACAATCTTATATCCTGAAATAAAATTTGCACTTGATATTGGGAATTCTTCCATACTAACCATAATTATCACCATGTAATAATTAATTTTAAGACATATATAATTTTTTATATAAACG
>CAYFRZ010000175.1:0-2535 GCA_964345675.1 uncultured Methanobrevibacter sp. | reverse complement strand
ATTATCTGAAATTATAATCATGTTGAATAATATTATAGTTTGGATTTAATCATGATCAAGAAAGATAGTAGGAGCTCTTGAAAATAAATAATCATTGACTGCCAACAGGATTCTCTACTGGAATGGAAACAATACGTTGACGGTGGATATCCTTATGCGATAAAACACTGAATATTATTTAAAATTGAAAATGGTATTTTATATTATTCAATTACATGGGAAGCACAATGAAATACCGTAGATACTTTGATAGGAGTCATGGATGAAATAGAAGAAAAATGCAGAAGAAGTCTATGGATCCGAAGAAAAGATTTATTTTGACTGTTTAATCTTAAGTCATACTTACAAAGAAGTGTTAATGATTTATGAATTTTTAGAGAAAAAGGGCATTGACACATTTACTTCATTTTTAGTCACAATCATTATATTCGGAAGAATTAGTAGTGAGAATACCATTTCCTACTGTATTTTTAGGATTGTGTTAGGTGAAAATCAGTTAATTTGGATGAACATGAATATAGAATCGAAAAGTTGAAGGGTAATCAATTGAAATGTAAAATCCTAATTGCAGTTCCAGCATTCGAAAATATCAAATCAGAATGCTTCAAAAGCATTTATAACTTGAAAAAGATTCAGTTGACATTAAATGTGATGGGGTGGAATCATTCTATTAATGTTAATATCTTCAGGAAAATACATTATCCATATTTCAAATATGTAATCTATGATAATGACACACTACTGTCTGAAGACTTGTATTTCTGCAAAGAAACTAGAAAATACTGGTGAATATTAAATGCAATCAGATATTAACTACAAACACACTACAAGAGTCAGTGCAGGTTATCGTGTAGCTATTTGTACAAGCACTGTCATGGCCATTAAAGAGTATAACGGAAGTTCATAGGATAGTGAATCATTTGATCCATACAGTGTAATTCCATTGAAACATTCTGGAAGCATACAAATGTATTTAGCAAAATCAACAGGGCCACATTAAGTAATTGAATGCATAAATCCTGAAGTTAGAAGGGCATACTGTATAGGTTAACAGATAATGGTGATGAGTTAGTAAAAATTTAAATAAGTAATTGTTTTTAGTAATGTTGATTTAGAAATTATGGGCTATTAGTCATATCATGATTTTATGAATTGAATAGTCAGTTATACAAAAATAGGCTCTTTCAAAAACTTGTGTGATTTAAATATCTGCAAGTTTTTTATTAAAAACATTTTTTTAATATTTGGAGTTATTTTTATAATTTAAAGCTAATTAATCCATTATTCTGAAAAATTTAAATGAATAGATTAATCAAAAAATTAGTTATCACACAAGTTTTTGAAAGTGACCAAAAATATATTAATTGAAATAAAAAAAATATAATTAACTAAAATATGAAGGAAGAATTTAATGGAAAACGATTTCAAAGATTTTTATGATACTCTGAAATATAATTTAGATAGCTATGAAGAAGAATATGATTCTTTCATTGATTATGGGCCGGATTTATATAAATTACTATGTTCCTGTTTAAACTGTAAAGAAGTAAATAGTGATTTACGTTTATCTATTAGTGCCGCTATTGCATATTATGTAGTTCCTATGGATATAATTCCCGAAACCATTTATGGACCATATGGTTATATTGATGATATTTATATCTCTGTTTTTGTTCTTAGAAAAATAGCTCATGAGTTAGGTTATGAATTCCTACAAAAACTTTGGGAAGATGATGAAAATATAGAAAATATCATTGGAATTTGCTTTAAAGAATCAGTTGAAGTCCTTGAAGACAAAGTTGAAGATATCTTAACTTATGTTGGATTAATAAATTGATTTAATTTTAAATTTTTAAATTCCAACCATATTTTCTTAAGATTTCCATATTTGTTGTTGTCTGGCTGTTTTTTGTAATTATATGGAAAATTATTTGAGATTCATTCTCACTAATAGGAATTAACTTCAATTCTCTTTTTGTAGCTTTAAACTCGTTTAATAATTCCATAATAGTTGAATCTATTTTATCATTAGGCAGTTTTCCAGTAAATTTTAATTTTGAATAAGTGCCATTAATAAGTTCTTTTTTCATTGAATTGATAATTTTAATTTTAGAGACAGGAATTTTATGGATTGGTTTCGGTTCGTTTTCATCTTCAGCAATGAATCGTCGATGAGTTTTGCTTGATGGTTTTTCTTCATAATTTATGATTTCTCTAATTTCTTCTCGTCTTTTTTCTGTAATAATGTCTTTAAGATTATAAATAACATCTTCAAAGTCCATATCATTGTTTAAATCACTTGTTCCGCTAGAACATAATTCATTTGCAAAATCTTTATCATTTACAGTCCCTATAAGAATCTCAGGTTCAGTCTGCAATATAATATTAAACTTATTTTTTCTAACAGGTATTGAAACAATTAGGCAATTTTTACAGTATTCCTCATTTTCTTTTGGCTCAAATTCTTTTTCACAATTTGGGGGTGGGACACGATCTCACTAATTTTTAATTTTTTTTTACTTATTTTTCATTTAA
>CAYFRZ010000174.1:0-2569 GCA_964345675.1 uncultured Methanobrevibacter sp. | reverse complement strand
ATTTTAAGTAATTTAAAAACATATTAATTTATATGATTGAAAAATCCCTTTATGAAAATTACCAAATTGATTTTGATGAAACAGTTACACCATCAGGTGATGATTACTTATTTATTTTTAATGAAAAGAGAGAATTATATTTAAATAGTGATAAACAATTACCTGAATCTTTGAATAACTTTGATGTTAATTTTTGCCTTTATATTGGAACATATAAAAATAAACAAACATTTGTTATTAATGTCAAAAGTAATGAATCATTTTATGAATTAAAAGATGTTTATGGATTCAACCAAGAATTATATCACATTGCAGGAAAAGCAGTTTTAGTAAATGATTGGTATATCTCCCACCAATTTTGTGGCAGGTGCGGTACTAAGACTGAAATTGATAAAAAAGACATGATGTTAAAATGCCCAAATTGTGGACAACTTCATTATCCACGTATCGCTCCTGCAATTATTGTAGCCATTAGAAAAGGTGAAGAATTACTCATGGCAAAACATAGCTACCATGAAAACATAAGATATGCATTAATAGCTGGTTTTGTTGAACCTGGCGAATCAATTGAAGAAGCAGCCAAAAGAGAAATTTTAGAAGAAGTTGGAATAAAAATTAAAAATTTAGAATATAAAAAAAGTCAATCCTGGCCATTTCCAAACTCATTAATGCTTGGATTTACTGCAGAATATGAATCTGGAGAAATAAAAGTTGATGGGGATGAAATTCTAAAAGCAAAATGGTTTAAAAAAGATGAAATTATAAGGTACGGTTCAGATATTAGCATATCAGATTGGTTAATTCAAGATTTTATTGATTCAGACATTCAATAAACAAATAATCATGAAATAATCATTTATTCATTATTTAAAGCTATAATTCCTGCTTTTAACCTTCTTAAACCATCTTTTAATAATTTTTGAGGACAAGCAATGTTCATTCTTAAGAAGTCATCACCGTTTTGACCAAAATCAATACCCTTAGATAAGAACAGTCCTTGATTTGTTCTTAAAAACTCGGACAATATTTTTGATGGAACTTTTAAACGAGAACAATCAAGCCATAACAAATATGTCGCATCACATTCAACTAATTTAATTATTGGCAATTCTTTTCGCAAATAATCTTTAACAATTTGTTTATTTTCAAATAATGTTCTTCTAAGTTCTTCCAACCATTCTTCAGAGTTATTATAAGCTGCAATTACTGCACCCGTTGCAAATACATTACATGAATCAGAGTTATCAACATGCAACTGTGTTTTAATTTTTTCCAATAATTCATTATTTTTTGTGTGAACAATAGAACTTTTAAAACCCGCAATATTAAATGATTTTGAAGGAGATAAACAAGTTATTACATCATTATAATCAGAAGAAGTTTCAAATGGATTATATTTAACATTAGGATCTGTCAAATCACAGTGAATTTCATCAGAAATTAAAATAACATCATATTTACTGCATAATTCTCCAATTTTGGATAATTCTTCTTTTGACCAGATTTTCCCAATTGGATTATGAGGATTACATAAAATCAACATTTTTACTTTTGATAATTTTTCATCCAAATCATCAAAATCAATACTATATTGCCCATTTTCATAGATTAATTCATTTTCAACGACTTTCCTATTATTTTCTTCAATTACTTGGTAAAATACATGGTAAACTGGAGATTGAATTAATATTTCATCCCCAACATTGGTTAAACATCTTATCATCGAAGATATTGAAGGCATTACTCCAATTGAATATAGCATGTTCTTACGAGACATTTTAAAGTCATATCTTCGATCCCACCAGTTAATATATGCTTCGAATAGTTCCTCAGAGACCAATGTATAACCATATATGGAGTGATTTGCCCTCTTTAAAATAGCTTCCTCAATAGCAGGAGCTACATTAAAGTCCATATCTGCAACCCACATCGGCAAATCATCATCAAAATAATCCCATTTTACACAATTAGTGTTACGTCTATCAATCACACTTTCAAAATCATAGTTAATATTTTTCATAATGAATCCTACTTTCATCAAATTTATCCATAAATTTATTTTCAAAACCTTCAGCAGGATAACCTAATGTGATAATACAATATGGTTTCAACTCATCAATATCATTAATTCCAATAATTTCACCAATTTTAGACATTTTTTCCAAATCTGGTGCAACACCATTCCAAAGACCACCTAATCCAAGGTTTACTGCTTCAAGTAACATATTTTCAGCAACAGCCCCCATATCTTGTTGCCAAACTGTTTTATAAAATGCTCTTCCAATATTTGCAACAAGAACAATTGCAACTGGTGCATTAGTTACACGTGGTTTAATTTCACCAAGTTTTGCTAATGTTTCTTTGTTTTTAATTACAACAAATTCCCAAGGTTCTGCTCCAAGTCTAGAACCTGGCGCTTGCATTCCAGCTTTTAAAATCTTTAAAATTAATCCATCATCAATATTTTTATTTTGATATTGACGAATACTTCTTCGTGTGTTTATAATTTCTTCAAAGTCAGACATATTTATAAATAGAACCATCACCATATAAATAATTAGTTTATACA
>CAYFRZ010000173.1:0-2600 GCA_964345675.1 uncultured Methanobrevibacter sp. | reverse complement strand
TAGAAAAAGAGGAATTAAGAAGCATGAACTATTTAAATAGCTTTTACTTCCATATATTTCATATAATCCTCGCCAGTTAAAACCGGCTTTGTGCTTAAAAGACCAAATAACATTGTGGATAAATTATGCACCATTGAAGATGTTGCAGGTGGAATCACACCTAAAACGCCTAAAACTAAAAGAGAACCATTTACTGCAACAATATTATGATAATTATTATTAATTTTATCCAACATTCCAGTACTTAGTTTTCTAAGAGTAACAAGGTCGTATAAATCATCAGACAATAATGAAATATCTGCAACTTCACGAGCAATATCTGATGAATGTTTCATTGAAACAGATACATCCGCAGCTGCAAGAGCAGGAGAATCATTAATTCCATCCCCAACCATTATTACGGTTTTACCTTCTGCTTTTAATTCATCAACAATTCTTGATTTATCTTCAGGAAGGACTTGTGACCTATAATCAGTTATTCCCAAAGCATTAGCTCTAGCACGAGCTCCGCTTTCACTGTCGCCAGTAAGCATTATAACATTTTCAATACCTAAAGATTTAAGTTCTTCAATAACATATTTTGCTTCATTACGTATCGGATCATCAATACAAATTATTCCTTCAAGTTTGCCATCAATCGCCAAATAAACTACAGAATGTTCTTTAATTTTTTCATTGATTTTCTTTTCCTGACTTTTAGTCATTTTTACTTTTTCATCATCGAATAAAAAGTGTCTTGAACCAATTACTGCACGTTTACCTTCATATTCTGTTACAATACCATGTGCTACAATATATTCAACCTCACTGTGATCTTCTTCATGTTTTAAACCTTGTTTTTCAGCCTCCTTTACAATTGCCGTAGCAATACTGTGTGCAAAATGTTCCTCAATACATGCAGCCATTCTTAAAATTTCGTCACGATTGTATTTTTTAGACATGGCAATTACATCAACAACCTTAGGAGCAGCATTAGTTAAAGTTCCTGTTTTATCAAATACGATAGTATCAGCATTTGCATAGTTTTCAAGAAATTTTCCGCCTTTAATCATCATTCTATTATCAGAAGCTTCACGCATTGCTGAAATAATAGACAATGGTGTTGTTAACTTGATTGCACATGAACAATCAACCATCAAAACAGACAATGCCTTTGTGGGACTTCCAGTAATAAAGTAAGTTAAAGCGGTTGCAATAAAACTGTACGGAACAATTGAATCTGCAAGTTTTTCTGCTTTACTTTGACTTTCAGCTTTTAATTCTTCTGAATTTTCAATCAAATGAATAATTTTATTTAATCTTGTTTCTTTATTCATTGAATATACTTCAACAATAAAATTACCTTCTTCGACAACAGTTCCGGCATGAACTGTCTTTCCATTCATTTTATGAACCGCTAATGGTTCACCTGTCATAGAAGCTTCGTTGACTAAACCTTCACCTTCAATTACTTTTCCATCCACAGGAATTATATCGCCCATGCGAACTTTGATTTTATCACCTTTATCAATTTCCACTGCTGAACATTGTTTTTCCCCACCATCTTCTCCTACTACCCATACTGTATCAATATTTAAAGCCAAACTATCTTTTAGAGTACTTTTAGCTTTTTGTAATGTGTAGTCCTCTAGTGCATCGGAGATTGACAATAAGAACATCATTGAACTTGCCGGTTTGTAATGTTTATTTAATAATGCGCCAAAAACAGCAGCACCATCAAGTAATGCTACATCAACATTAAAACTAGTTAAACTATCAAAACCATTCCATATATATTTCATAGCATGATATAGTGTTAAAGCATTTCTTACGGGGATTGGTAAAAATAACTTATAAATTCCTCTATTTAAAATCATTTTAGTTATTTTTTTATAAAAATCTTCACTGATTTCTTTAGAAATTTGAATTTGAGTAGGTTCAGCTTCAAATAAATCATCTAAACCAATTTTATCCAAAATATCAAAAATTTTATCTTTATTATCAATGCTTTCATCATAATATATTAAAATACTACCATTCCTATGTGAAGTCAGCACATCATGGATAAAATTTTGATTTAACAGTAATGAAGCAAGACCATAACCCTCCTCTTTAGTGAAAGCCCATTGGCCAGAACGAACCCTTAGGCGAGATCCGCTATCATACATCACCTCATATTTCATATTAAAACCTTAAAAAATAAAATTATTCTTCTGATTCAACATAAATTTCTTTTTTATCTTCCTTGTGAGCATCTACAACAATATCTTCAGCATTTTCTTTCATATCTTGAAAACATTCTTCAGCATCTTTTTTTATAGCCATTACATTTGCCATTCCTTTTGTTGCTGCGTTTTTTACAGATTTTGATTCAATGACTTTTTTTCCAACAACTGCAGTTGCAATACCTGCTGCAAAGAGCAATGCGTGCTTATGTTCAACACATTTATTTAAAATATTTCTATGTACCATATTATTTCCTCCAATTTAAAATTTAGGCATAACTAAATTATTTTAATTACAATAACTATTATGGAAACCATAATATATAAAAGTTTAGGCATACCTTAATTTCAAAATCACATTATTAATATAACAATAAAGATAGATTGTTATGTTGA
>CAYFRZ010000172.1:0-2602 GCA_964345675.1 uncultured Methanobrevibacter sp. | reverse complement strand
AGCAATTAATAAGATAAATGATATTTATAAGTACAAAGATAAACTTTTGGATACAATTAGAGTTTATAAGAAACTATTTAAAATTAAATGATTATTGATTTTTGAATATTTATTATAGTGGAGTATTTAAGGTTTTTTAACCATGTATGAATTGATTACCAATACTTCAAGTCAATTCAAATTCAATTAGTGGGCAGATTTCATACAATGATAAAGATTATGAATGCAAGTCAAAGATTTACATTGGAGTTGGCATGACAAATCATTTAACTTTGGCTACTTTTATAGCATTATGTAGTGTTGCTATATCATCAAGTTATTCCTGCAACAGCAATATTGGGTAACTTCTCTTTAGGTGGAACAGTCGAAAAATTACAAAACTTAGCCGATGCACTACAAGTTTGTATTGATGCAGGGGCTAAAAAAGTATTAATTCCAATGAGTTCTTATTCTGATTTCGGAATTGTTCCTCCAGAATTATTATCCAAATTTACAATGATTCCATATAACACTCCTGAAGAAGCAGTTATGAAAGCATTAGGAGTGGAATGATGTCAATTCCAAAATGAACTATAGGATATTATACTTAAAGAGTTATCTCGTGAATAAATGTAACAAGATGTTAAATAATTTATTGCAAACAAACTTGGATTTAATTGAAAATAAAAAATTGAATTACTTCCTAGTAAACGTTCAACTTTTATTAATAGTAGAATTGAATTGAAAATAACTTATTTAAAAAACCGAATTTATTGGGGCTGAAAAGAAGATGTTTTGTTAATAATAACTCACTTAGGATTGTATTTCTATAAAAATTATCCATTCATTGATGGAACTATATTATCAAATAATTCTACTTTTTTAGAGTGAGTCAAAAAAGATATTGGGTGTTAGTAGAAATTATTGAGTTTAATTTTTTTCAATTTTAATTTTATTTTCTATTATTCATCATATTAAGAAAGTATAATTCTTAATTTAGGTTAATTAGTTATAATAATTACCAATATTTAATTTTAATATATTATAACTTATTATTTTAAATAAATATTATTAAAATGGTATTATATAGAATTCATTCTTTGTTATATGCAAAAGTAATTCTAATAATATAATGATTTTGACTTATCCATATTTATCGATTGTATTCGACAATTGTATTAAAATTAATAATATTGTCGATTGTACTTGACAATTGTATTAAAATTATAATTTTGTCAATTATACTGGACAAAATTTATATATTTAAAAATACAAAATTCCACATAACAAGCAGTATCTGGGGATAGTAATGATTAAAAGAGAGTTATATTTAAACAAAATTGAAAGGTTAATAGATAAAGAACCTATCAAAATTATAACTGGAGTTAGAAGAAGTGGTAAAACATATTTATTAAAAAGTATTCAAGAAGAAATAAAAAACAGGGGTGTAAACGAAGAAAACATATTCATAATTTCATTTGAATCCATGAAATACAACAAAATAGAAAACTTCAAGGAACTTGATGAATGCATCATCAACCTGACCAAAAGTACAAAAGGCAAAATCTACTTATTATTTGATGAAATACAAAATGTAAAGAACTGGGAAAAAAGCATAAATGCATGCAGAGTAGACCTAGACTGTGACATATACATCACAGGATCCAACTCTGAACTGCTATCCGGTGAAATGGCAACACTGATATCTGGAAGATACTATCAAATAAATATTTACCCATTTTCATTTTCAGAATTCATACAATACAAAAAAGAAATAGAAAAAACAAATATTGATGACTTGGAGGAACTATTTAAAGAGTATGTGGAATATGGTGGAATGCCTCCAATACAACAAGTAGCAACAGAAGACAAGTATTCATATCTAGGAGACATATACACTACAATACTTCTAAAAGACATTATTGCACGACACAACATCAGAAACACAGACATGTTAAACCGCATACTTGACTATGTAATAATGAATCTTGGAAAAAACTTCTCAGCAACCAATATTGTCAAATACATGAAACATGAGAGAAGAAAAATATCAAAAGATACAATACTCGATTACATACTATACTCTAAAAATGCATGCTTCATACACCAAGCACCAAGGGAGGATATAAAAGGAAAGAAAGTACTGAAGCACAATGAAAAATATTTCTTGGTCGATCACGGATTCTACCAAGCAAAATACGGTGAAATTGAAAATATGGGTTCCATCCTTGAAAACATAGTCTACATTGAACTACTCAGAAGAGGATACGATGTAAAAGTAGGAATAATCCATAAAAAAGAAATAGATTTCGTCTGCACTAAAGATAAAAAAAGAATATATATTCAGGTAACATATAAATTAGAAAATGATGAAACAATTGAAAGGGAATTTTCAGGGCTTGTAAAAATCAACGACAACTTTGATAAATACGTTTTAAGCATGGATAAACTAGATTTCTCCGGAAGTGGATTAAAGCACAGAAACATCATAGACTTTTTAACATCAGACTATATTTAATGAATGTAAAATCTAATTAACATAATTTAAATAATTTATATATAATATTATTATACATAAACAATAAGGTAATCTTATGGAATTCAATGAAAACCAAAAAAGAGT
>CAYFRZ010000171.1:0-2602 GCA_964345675.1 uncultured Methanobrevibacter sp. | reverse complement strand
AATACTATGAAAAGTAATTATCAAAAATTAATCCCATGTTAAAGCTTCAATTTCTAAATCATACCAGTCATGATGATAATATTCTGGATTTCCCTCACAATCAGTTAAAAGTTCAATGAAATCATCATCCGGTTTAAATTCTTCAAGTAATTTATTATAAGCAACATATTCCTTTGTGCCACCCCTATAACGATTGGGTGGAATATGCAAAATTAAGTTTTTATCTTCATCAAAATATTGCAATGGATTTTCTACTTTTTCATAATAATCCATGTCCAATATCCCTTTAATTTGAACATCTTTAACGAATCTATGAGTAACATAAAAAACAATAATACAATTAGTTAAATCCATTATTATCACTTATCAGTATGGTGGAAAATCTTTACCAAATACTTTTTCTGCATACCTCATGGCTATATGAACTTGATCAGCATGTTTTCTCAACATTTCTTTTTCAAAATAATCTCTGGAAGGTGAACTTAAAATTAAATTAAGCAGTTCCTCATAGGTTTCAATAGATGAAGTTTTATTAAAATTATATTTTCCAATAATTTCCGAACTTAATTTTTCAAAACATGGAAATTCTAATGTTTTACATACCGTTTCAGTTGAAAAATAAGTCATTCTAATTAGTGGAGATACTGATGAAACCAAAACATGATTTCCTAATTTAATAAGTGGCGGAATACCTGTTTTTTTATATCTTTCCACTGAGGTTAATTTATCATAATTTTTAAGATCATAACAATGTAATTCTGTGTAAAAATCAGGACACAACCATTCAATTAAATCTAAAACTTTTTGACCAATTTCAGATTTATAATACTCCTTATCAATCGTTGAGATATATGGAGTCTTATCAAAATTATAAAAGTAAAATTGACCCTCTGATAAATTTTCATCATTAATATTCTTAATGAATTTTAAAGATGTAACCCCTTCATTTCCGTGAAGTCCTCCGATGAATAGTTTTGTTGGACCATCACCGTTATCAATGTATTTAAAAAAAGACATGAAAAAAATAAAAATTGAAGGAAATTATGTTCCTTCTTGCCAGTTTGACATGTATGCTTTTTGTTTATCTGTTAATGAATCGATTTCAATACCCATAGCTTTTAATTTCATTGTTGCTACATTGTAATCTATTTCATCTGGTGCTTTGGTTACTCCAACAGGTAAATCATTTTCTAATATGTGTTTTGCAGATAATGCCTGTACAGCGAAACTCATGTCCATAATTTCAGCAGGGTGTCCTTGTCCACGAGCTGCAGACAAGTTAACTAAACGACCATCTGCAAGTAAATATATTTTACGCCCATCTTTAGTAATAAATTCTTCAATACTTTCACGTACTTCTTTTACACTACTTGAAATAGCTTCAAGATCTGGTCTGTTGATTTCAACATTGAAGTGTCCTGAGTTTGCAAGCATACAACCATCTTTCATATATTTGAAATCATCACCACTGATAATATCTGCATTTCCAGTCACTGTGATGATTAAGTCTGATTGTTTTACTGCCTCCCTTATTGTCATTACTCTGTATCCATCCATTCTTGCCTCAAGTGCTCTGATTGGATCCACTTCAGTTACAATAACATCGGCACCAAGACCTGCAGCACGGAGTGCTAGTCCTCTTCCACACCATCCATATCCACAGATTGTTACTGTTTTTCCTGCAATCACCATGTTGGTAGTTCCCATAATAGCATCAAAACTTGATTGACCGGTTCCGTAACGGTTGTCGAATAAGTATTTAGTGTATGCATCATTTACTGCAATTACTGGGAATTTTAATGCTCCGTCAGCATGCATTGCCTGTAATCTGTGCACACCAGTAGTAGTTTCTTCACAAGCTCCTTTAATATGAGACAATAACTCAGTTCTTTCGTTGTGAAGTACCATAATCATATCTGCACCATCATCAATAATAATATCCGGTTTGTGATCAAGAACCATGTTAATGGTTTGATAATATTCTTCATCATCTTGTTCTCTCCAACCATAAACATTTAAACCAAGATCTGCAGCTCCTGCAACTGCATCATCATGAGTGGATAACGGATTACAACCAGTCATTGCAACTTCAGCCCCACCAGCCATCAAAGTCAAACCCAAATTAATAGTCTTAGGCTCTAAATGTAAACATGAACCAATAGTGATTCCTTTAAAAGGTTGGGTATCCAAATACTCTTGTTTAATGTGTTCCAAAACAGGCATATGCTTTTGAACCCATTCAATCTTCCTAACACCCTCTGGTGCCAAAGACATGTCTTTAACTTTACTCATAAAAATTACTCCTAATAAGAATGAATATTAATATTATATATTTCATGACCTTTTAAATTATTCTATTTTACATGAAATTTTACTATAAACACATGAAAAAACAAAAAGTATAAATACAATACTACAATAATATATTATTGTTAGATGCCGGGGTGGCTCAGCTGGTTAGAGCGCACGGCTCATAGGGTAATAATGCAGTGCTCTGACGTATTCCTGGGATACCGTGAGATCGCGGGTTCGAATCCCGCCCCCGGCATCCTAAAAATCCCAGGAAATTTCATCTAACTTAATTTTTAAAAAACTTATTTTC
>CAYFRZ010000170.1:0-2605 GCA_964345675.1 uncultured Methanobrevibacter sp. | reverse complement strand
TTTCGTGACTCAAAAACTAGTAAAAATTCAAATCACACAAGTTTTTGAAAGAGCCAGTTAACACATGATATAAAAATATCAAAAAAAGTAAAATAAAAAAAAGAGAATAACTGAAACTATTCAGTTACAATAATAAACTCGCCAACTTTTTCAACTTTAGCGAAAGGAACCAATAACAAATCACCATTTCTTTTAGCCCCTTTAACATGAATATTACGATCACTTTCGACCCTAATAGCAATATCCACGATTTTACCAGTTTTTTCATTAATAATTAATTCATCAAGAACACCAAGAATACGTGCATTGTTGGTAGCTACTTGATAATTTTTAATTTCACTCCATAATTTCTCTTCTCTTCTAGGAATTTGTTTATTTTCCATTAAATCACCTGATAAAAATTAAATTTAGTTATATAAATATTTAATTTCATTATATTTAAATATAATATTCATTGTATAATTTTTCTGCAACTTTACCATCCAAAAGAGTATTAATATTTAATGCCAATTCCACTTTTGGAATAACAATTTGATTCTCATCTTGAATTATATTCACACTTCTCAAAACATTTAATCCTGATGGAACATTACCATTAAATTCATATGAATAATCCAATCCCAAATCATTGAAAATTTCTACGGGAACTAAAACAGATAATGCATCTTTATTTGATTTCAAATAATAATTTAAAACATTATCTACTGTTTCAGCAGATACAAATGGCAAATCGGCATTAATAAAAAGCAGAATATCATTTTTAGATTTCTTCTCAAAATAATCTAAAATATAAGACAAATCAGTTAGATAATCTTTACCCGAAGTATTTAAAATTTCAAAATCATCATTTAATGATTCTAAATATTTCGTAGTTTCACAAGAATGATGACTAACAGTGATAACAATTTTATCAATTAATTTGGACTCTTTTAAATTATCAAGCACATATTTAATTAAAGGTTTATCATGTAATTTAAAAAGAGGTTTTTCACAGGGAACCTTAAGCCTAGTTCCCCTACCCCCAGCCATCAAAATTGCATAAATCATTGAAAACCACATTAAAATTAAGCGAATTTACCACCATTCATTTTCATACGGTCTTTAAGAATACATCTACCACCTTGTTTTCCACCAATAGGTACTTTTGGAGTACCCATTGAGTTCATACAACGAGCCATAATTGCAGAACCTAAAGCAAGACCATCTTCAACAAATACAACATTTTCAAATTTATCATGGACAGCATCCAAAATAAGTTGAGGTTTACGTCCAGTAATTCCTGCCCTTCCAGTAATTCCTAAAGCAGAACCTGGAACAATAACATTTTCTGCAAATGCAACATCAAGCAGTCTTGTAACAATATTAGTACTTACATAATCCAAAGTAGAAAGTAAAGTTGGAAGTCCATCATCATCATAGAATTGTGCACCCAATTCCATTAATTCATCTAATCTATCACCATTAAAACCGACATCACAACCAATTAAAGTAGTGCCAGCTTTAGCGGCTGCTTCAGGATTCAATGGAACAGTTCCAAATCTTTCCACATCCATTGGAACTTTAGAAATATTAATCAATTTATGAGCCTCAAGTGCATTAGCTTGAGCTTTTTTATGATTAGCCTTTTTCATCGCTTTATCTGAATATAAATCCAAAGCAGCGCCATTTTTTTTATCAATTAAACCAGAACCTCGAGCAATTGAGTCACTAACAACACCAGCCAAACCTAAAAAGTTACCAATAGTATTAGCATATGGTTCATGATCATTTACAATACGGCCGGCCAAAGTCGAACCAAAGTCAAGGGAAACACAAGGATTCCTATAATCTACATCAGTCCATTTAGCACCTAATTTAATACCTGCAGTAACAAGTTCCCCCTCCATTTCATTAGCAACAGTTTCTTTTCCTTCAGGAGGAACTACACTTACAACCGCCCCATCAAACATTATATTTTCTAAAAGAGAATGTTTTTGCAATCTTTCTGAAAGTTGAGAAATACTCATTGCAGGTGACATTTTACGAGGCGGAATATCTGCTTCAAGACATCCATCTGCAAGTGCAATAATAAGTTGACCTGCTTCTTCAGCAGTTGCAAAACCTGCAGTTACACCAGTTGATCTTACAACAAAATCCAACTCTTTATCTTTATCCACATTACATTTTCTTAAAGATTCCAATACAGTATCTTTAACTAAATCTGTTACAGATTCTTTAGAAAGTTCAATTCCCCAAACAGTTTTACCAAATACTTTTTCACCAGGTTTAGGCGGTCTAATATCCCTTGTCATTTTAACAGTTTTATTGAGCAAATAAGATTCACTAGTATTTAAATTTGTTGCCATGACAATACATTTAGTAGTAGTATTACCTAATTCAACAGAAGCAGTTACATAAAAAGTATCAGGTTTTTTAACAATACCTGGACTTGCAGGACCAGCTTTTTGAGCAGTTAATGTGCCTAAATTGCCTTCCCTAGACTTAGCAATAACAGGTTTAGGACCTTTGTTAAAAATTTTACTTAAAAAAGACATTTTACAACCTCAATTATAATTAAGTTATAATATCTTTTTATAGTAATATAAAGTTTATTAAAAAAATTTAA
>CAYFRZ010000169.1:0-2703 GCA_964345675.1 uncultured Methanobrevibacter sp. | reverse complement strand
TTAATCGAATCCCAATAGCAGTAGCATCTGCCAGGATCAAACAGAATTGAACACATAACAGATCATAATAAGCTATAATTAAATTGAAATTATGAAGTACGCTAAAAAATATAGACGAGTATACACATAAATTTGAAACAAATAAATTGTAACTAATTCACCACATCTACAAAACTAACATCATACTTGAAAAATTCAAGTACTCACAAATTGTATAGCTACATGCGGAATGCAACCATCATAGTAAAAATTGTTCCATACAATAATACTTAGGTCATCGCCATATAACACATAGCACATCTATTAGACAGACAAATTTTACTAACAAAATTAATTATAAAATATTGCAAAATATTATTAAAAAATAAAATAATGAATTAAAATAAAAATTTAAACTAAATAAAAAATTTTATAAAATATTTTAATAAATTAAGAATTAAAAAGAATATAAATAAAACAAATTTAGAAATCTAAAAATAGTTGAATAAAAAAAGAGATAATGTAATGAAATAATAGAATAAAATAAAATAAGAAATATTTAGCTGTTTTGAACATTAAATTAGACAACTAGTATATAAATATAACTATATTATTTTAATGTTTTTTACGAATAATCGAAATTAGCCTAGTTAAGCTCCTATGCATTTTAATTCCATACTGTTCTACAATGTCAAAACCTACATCTTCAGCCATTGGCATCAAATCAACATAATGAGGACTAGCCATGCAAAGATAAGCATCATCTTCCATATTATCATATATTGATTTAAAGAATTCTTTGAAAATATCATCACCTTCAATATCTCCAGTCGAGGTAGATATACCATATGGTGGATCAGTAACTACTGCAGATACTTTTTCATACATTTTAAGTTCCCTTACATCTAAATTAAATGTTCTATAATCAGTAATCCCATAATGATCCAAATTAATTGACGTTCCATTTTTCATTTTCCAGTTAATATCTGAACCAACTACTTTACAACCAATTAAGCCTGCTTCAATTAAAATTCCACCAGTTCCACAAAATGGATCGAGCAATAGTTCACCTTCCTTAACTCTAGATAAATTTACCATACATCTTGCTAATTTTGGACTCATAGAACCCGGATAAAAAAATGGCCTTTTATGTGGTTTACTATCTTCAAAATGTTTTTTATTTAATTTAATTTTTTCAATAGCAACATAAAAATCATTTTGATAAACAACAACACGGATTAATGTTTTAGGTTTCGATAAATTAACTTTAATATTATTGCAATTTGAAAGAATTAAAGAACCTATACTTCTTTCTGTTGCAACCGTATCAATCTCCGTATGGAATCTTTTCACACGAACAGCAAAAGTATCATCAATATACTCTGGCCAATTAACAGATTGAATATCCTCATCAAAATTATATATATCAGATTTTTTTATAATTTCATGTACTTCATGAGTGTAACCTAATCTTTTTGTTAAAATTTCATAATAGGAATTTATATCATTTTCAGAAATATTTTTTAAGATAACTAAACCTTCAGTTACCCAATCAATATCGGCAATAATATTTTCACATTCCATAACTGCTTTTAGTTCAGCAAAAGGTAGTTCCGGATGTTCTTGTGACTGTATACATAATAATTCCATTAAATTCACCTAAAATAAAAATTTAGAAAAAATATTATTTTTTAAATTTTTCAAAATGTCTTTTAATAACCTTTTCACTAGAGTTATCTTGATCATTATTTGAAACTTCAACATGATTATCATCATGCTTAATTTGTAAATCAATATCATCATAATAATTATCATCGTTATAAGAATAATCATCTATATTAGCATGATAACTTTCATTAGAATAATCATTTTGAGGTTCAAATTCTTCAACAATACCATCAACATCATTTCCAAATTTATCAATATATGGTTCATATTCATATTCATGTCTTGATTTACTAGAATTTTCAAAACTCAAATCTTCAGAATAATATTCATAATCTCTTCCTGAATATCTATTTCTTTCAGGATTGATGGGTGTAATCGGTTCAAAATCATCATAAATTTCATTCCTACCCAAATAATTCCCATTATTCAAATAACTATCTTGTTTATGATAATTAATATGTCTAGATTGCTGAGGTTGAAAATTTCTAGAACTTCTCATATATGAAAATATTATATTTTCAACTTCTGAAGGGTTTGAAATATTTTTTAACTCTAATTGATTATTATCATAAGCACTAAAAACAGATATGGTGCCCATACGAAATAATCTTGCAAGAATACTCTGAGAAGTATTAACATCTTGAATGTTTGCATAAGGCATATAATTCTTTTTGGTCGATATAACGCCTGATTTAATGATAATTCTTGAATCTGTTAATACATATTCAAGAGAATACCAACCAATTATTTGCCATATAATATATATTACAATAATAAGAATGATAACAAAAAAAGCTATGGCTGCATACCTGGTTAAAGGTAATTGAATTTGTGAAATTAAATAAACTTGCATCTTACCAATGAATTTAATCATCATTGGTGAAATACATAAAACAAAAATCAATAAAAATAAGCCAAAAATCGCATTTTTACAACCTAAAACCATGTTAGATTTTGTTTTATAAAGAATTCTTTCATTAGCTTTATTCTCATTTTTATTAAATAACATGATTATAATATTAGAATTTACTTTTAAATAAAGTTTTAGAAAAAAAG
>CAYFRZ010000168.1:0-2732 GCA_964345675.1 uncultured Methanobrevibacter sp. | reverse complement strand
TTGAGTTAATAAAAATTTTTTGCAAAAATCAAATAGGATTTCTACAAAGCCAAAAAATAAAAAAAAGTTAGTTATGCATGAAGTTATAATGATCAATATATCTTTGTAAAACTTCATCAATTGGACCTTCATCAATAACAAGTTTTAAACCTACCTCGTCAGCTTTAATTTTAGATTTAAATCCATATTGAAGAGAAATTAAAACATCACAGTCTTCACAAGTTTTAATAACTTTACCACCTTGATGTTTTGAATCTTCAGATATTTCAATATCTCTACGTTCAACAAAATTCAATTCATCATCATAATCATAAATATAAATAGATTTTCCTTTTCCCAGGTGTAAATCAACATTTTCACCGTCAGAAGATACTATAGCCAAACGCAAAATTTAACCCCCTATACTTCAGCACCATCCAATGCATGATGACACATGCAATCTTGGTCTTCTGCATTTTTTATAAAATTATAAATTAATTCAAGTAAATCATGTTCTTTTTCACCAACAATATCAAAGACTTCATCAATTGTTAAAGCATTCTGTGAAATACCCGCCGCATAATTAGACACAATACAAATGGAATTATAGCAAATTCCCCTCTCACGGGCAAGTGTAACCTCAGGCAGTCCGGTCATTCCCACTAAGTCCCCACCCAGCATTTTAAACATTTTAATTTCAGCGGGAGTTTCAAAACGTGGCCCTTCAGTACATACATATGTTCCACCCAAAATTACATCACCCGATTTTTTTAAAATATCCCTTAAAATTGGACAATATGGTTCAGTAACATCAATATGAACTACTTTATCTTCATAGAATGTTTTATCCCTGTTTTGTGAGAAATCTAAAAAGTCATCAGGAATAACAAATGTTCCGGGACGCATCTCCTCATTCATAGATCCAACAGAGTTAGTAGCTATTATTTGAGTGACACCAACATTTCTTAATGCATCAATGTTTGCCCTATAATTAATTTTGTGTGGTGGAATAGAATGACCAGATTCATGACGTGGGATAAAAGCGACTGTTTTAGAGAATATCTCTAAAATAGATACAGTTACGTTCCCATAATCGGTTTCTATTACCTTTTTAGTACATGAATCAGCTTTTTGAGTGATTTCATATACACCACTGCCACCAATAATGCCAATCATGAAATCATCCTTTGCAAACTGAAAGCGGTTTAACTTTAGCCACCAGTTTAGCAATTCCAGTTTCATCAGACACTCTGACTACACTATCAACATCTTTATAGGCACCTGGTGCTTCTTCTGCAATTACATTTTTACTAGTAGCTTTAATTTTAATGCCTTTTGATAGCAAGTCTTCAGTGATTTCATCAGCATCATAATCTTTTTTAGCTTTAGATCTTGAAAGAATCCTTCCAGCACCATGAGCAGTTGAACCGAAAGTTTCTTCCATTGCAACATCAGTTCCATGTAAAACATATGAAGCGGTCCCCATTGTTCCTGGAATTAATACTGGCTGACCAATAGATCTGTATTTTTCAGGCACTTCCTCATATCCCGGTCCAAATGCACGAGTTGCACCTTTTCTATGAACTAAAACTTCTTCTTCACGGTTGTGAATTCTATGAGTTTCCATTTTTGCAATATTATGAGCCACATCATAGACAATGTCCATTTCCATGTCTTTTGCAGATTTTTCGAGTACTTCTTCAAATGTTTCACGAACCCAATGAGTCATCATTTGCCTATTTGCCCATGCATAATTAGCAGCTGCCGCCATTGCTCGGATATAATCTTGTGCTTCTTTAGAATCAAGAGGCGCACATGCTAACTGTCTATCATCAATTTTAATTTTGTATTTTTTATAAGCTTTATCCATTATCCTTAAGTAATCTGAGCATATCTGGTGACCACAGCCTCTAGAACCTGAGTGAATCATGATTACAATCATTCCTTTTTCAAGTCCAAACACACTAGCCGCTTCTTCATTGTAGATTTCATCAACGACTTGAACTTCTAAAAAGTGATTACCAGAACCTAAAGAACCTAATTGTGGAATTCCTCTTTTTTTAGCTTTTTCAGATACAATACTTGAATCTGCATCAACCATTCTCCCATTTTCTTCTAAAACATCTAAATCTTCAGACCAACCATATCCATTATTAACCGCCCATTCAGCACCATAGTCAAGAACATCATTGATTTCATTTTCTTCCAATCTAATTTTGCCTTTACTCCCAACACCAGACGGAATGTTTTTAAATAGTTTTTCTGTAAGTTCATCCAATTTTCCATCAATATCCTCAATTGTTAAATTAGATTTAATTAACCTAACTCCACAGTTAATATCAAATCCAACTCCTCCTGGTGATACAATACCATTCCTTAATGAAAATGCCGCAACACCACCAATTGGAAATCCATAACCAAAGTGAATATCCGGAAGACCAATAGAATATTTTTGAACACCTGGAAGACATGCCACATTAACAATCTGTTCAATTGCCCCTTCTTCAAGTTCATCGAAATATTCATCAGCTATATAAAACCTTCCAGAAGCCCTCATTTTTTTATTAAAAGATCCCGGAATCTCATAAACATTATCTTTAACTTTTTTAATTTCATCTTTAATACTCATAAAAATCACAAAATTATTATGTTTTAATATTTATTCGTGATATTATAAATAAAGTTTTGGTAACTTAAATAAGGCTCTTTCAAAAACTTGTGTGATTTAAATATCTGCAAGTTTTTTATTAAAA
>CAYFRZ010000167.1:0-2793 GCA_964345675.1 uncultured Methanobrevibacter sp. | reverse complement strand
ACTTACAAGTTCAAAAAATGCCCATAGACTTGTTAAATTCACAGAAAGAAATTATCCTAAAGTAACTCAAGAACTTATTTTAAAAATTTTCGAATCCAATTTTATTAGAAATGAAAATATATCCGATATTGCTGTTTTAACTAAAATAGCTATTTCTTGCGGATTAAATGAAAATAAAATTGAAGAATTTCTAAAAAAAGAAACTTATTCAATTGAAGTTAATCTTGACATGGACGAAGCTATTTCAAATGGAATAAGCACAACCCCCTATTACTTCGTAAATTACAATGATGAAAGACTAATAATACCAGGGGTTTTTGAAAAAGATGCTTTTAAAATTGCTTTTAAAGATTTAATTAGTGGTGAAATGAAAAATAAAACATTCATCTAAATAAAAATTGACTTAACCTTATTAAAAACTTAAATATCATATATAAAAAAATTATTTTATGATTTCAAATAATATAGAAGATACTAACATTAATCTTATATATGCCGATGATTTTTATAAGCGATTTAAAGGATTAATGTTAAAAAAAGATTTTGATGATGGATTATTATTTACAAACCTTAAGGACTCTTGTATCCATACATTCTTTATGAGATTTGAAATTGATATCTACTTTTTAGATGAAAACAGAATAATTTTTGAAAAAGTAAGTTTAAAACCCTGGAAATTTTATAAACCTAAAAAGCAGGCAAAATACATTTTAGAAACTAAAAAAAATAAGTTAAAATTAAAAATAGGAGATAACTTAGAGTTTATCTAAGATTTCTTCCGGATTTTCAAATATTTGAATATCATCAATATTTGCTAATTTGCGAGTGTTTTCAATATCAATATCTCTCATATAGATTGTTATGATTTTACCTTCAGAAATTGCATCATAAGGACATGTGTTTCTACACAAACCACAACCAATACATTTTGTCAAATCAATTTCTTCATATGGAATAATTGCACCTTGTTCACAGGCAAGAGATGCGACACAATCATCACAATTTTGACATTTAGATAATTCCATTTTAGATGGAAGAACTGTATCAATAGGACCAGAATGAATATCAACTGGCACCACATACACAGGAACAGCACCTTTACCAGACTGAGCAACTGCATTAGTTACTAAAGTATCGGCTATTCCATATACGATTTTTGAAACTGTATTTGCTGTAGCTGGTGAAACAATCAATAAATCGTATTTTCCAAGAGAAAAACGACCAGTTATTGGATATGAAGATTTTTGATTTGAATCAGTTGCAAGTTCACGATATTTACCACCAGTTAAGCGTTCAACTACCTCATAAAGACCATACATCTTAAGAACTTCTTCAGCAGCCCCAGATAATAATATAGTAACTTCATGGTCTTTTGCGAGTTTTTCAGCAACTTGCACTGATTCCCTAAGTAAATGACCAGCTCCAGTAAATGCAAATCCTATTCTCATTTTAATCTATAATCTGTGATATTGGTAAGCTTCCCTATCAGAGAATGCATAATCAAGTTTTGTGTATTGACTCATGAATTCAGCAACTTCATCCGCGATGTTTTCTTTATCAACAGCAACACGTTTAATAAATTCAGCAACTTCATCCATTTCTTTTTCTTTTAATCCTCTTCTAGTAATCTCTTGAGTACCAATTCTAATACCAGAAGGATCATCAGAGTTATCCCTGTTATCTCCAGGTAAAAGGTTTTTATTTAATATGACATTATTATCAGCCAATTCATGTGCAATATCGGATGCTGATCTTATGTTAATTAAGTTAACTGCAATTTGGTGAGATTGTGTAAATCCTTGATCTTCACATAAAACGTCAAATCCTCTTTCATACATTGCCTGACCTAATGCTTGGGCATTTTTAATAATTTGTTTTGCATAAGCTTCACCAAACTCTAACATTTCAGCGGTTGCAATACCTAAACCAAGTAAGTGATGAAGGTGGTGATTACTTACAACACCAGGGAATACTGCATCATCAATAATTTCAGCATTTTCTTCATGTGAGAGAATAATTCCCCCTTGTGGACCTGGAAATGTTTTGTGAGTACTTCCCATCATTAAATCTGCTCCTTCCTTAAGAGGTTGTTGGAATTGTCCTCCAGCAATTAAACCTAATACATGAGCTCCATCATACATGATTTTTGCTCCAACTTCATCAGCAGCTTCACGAGCTTCTTTGATTGGGTGAGGGAATAAAAATAGACTTCCTCCAAATAAAATAATTTCTGGTTTTTCTTCAAGGATTTTTTTGTTCATTGCATCGATGTCAATGTTCATAATATTTTTATTCAATGGATGGAAAACAGTTTTTAATCCACGAATACCTGCAGCACTTACATCTGCATGAGAAATATGACCTCCAGAAGGTACTTCCAATGCCATTACTTTTTCGCCAGGTTTAGTAAATCCAAAAAACGCTGCAAGATTAGCAGTTACTCCAGAAACTGGTTGAACATTAGCATAATCACAATCATATACTTTACATGAAAGTTTTTTAGTTTTATCTTCAATTAAATCCACATATTGACATCCTTCGTAGAATCTTTCAAATGCTTGTCCTTCAGCATATCTGTGAGCAAAATCAGTAGCCAAAGCTTCAGTTACTTCTACACTAGTAACATTTTCAGAAGCAATAAGATTAACACTGTTTCTCATATATTCAGTATGTTCTTTTGCAATTTTTTCAAAATTTAAAATTTCATCATGATAATTAGTCATTTACTACACCTATTATCCAATTAAATATCTATGATTTAATTTTTGTTTATCTTATAATATAAGATTTATG
>CAYFRZ010000166.1:0-2874 GCA_964345675.1 uncultured Methanobrevibacter sp. | reverse complement strand
CAATTTTTTTTAAGAATCTGCCAAAAGTGATTTTTTCTATACGATTTTTTCTTTGTTTTTGAATTGAATAAATTTCAAAAATTAATTTTAGATTTTTGGCAAATACCATTAATTTTAAGTAATCTTTTAAATTAACTAAATTTTAGAAATATATTTAACTCATTATTTATAATATTATTATAAGGTGATTAATTGAGTAATTCTAATGATAAACATGCAGATAGATTAATAATATCTTTTAAATTCCCACCTGAAAATGATATAAGTGGGATAGTTGTTTTAAAAAGAATTATTAATGATAAAAAATTAGTTGATTTATTACATAATAAATTAGATGATAATATATATTTAAATTTTGAAGTAATAAATCAATTCGTAAATGATAGATTAAATACTACAGTTGATGCAAAACGTGATTCATCTGATTGTATATTTAATTTTACTCGACAAGGATTAGATTTAATTAAAAATAAGGAGTATAAAGAAATTTATAGTAGATCATGGTACATGTCTAATCACTTTTTAGCATTAGAATACAAATTTAGACACCCAAATACTCAGTGGATTGCAGAATTTTCTGACCCCGTTTTAAGAGATACTAATGGAAGAATAAGAAAACATAATATAATGAATAATATTAAATATATTGAGAAAATAAACTCAAGAATTCAAGAATTTAATAAAAACCATTCTACTAATATTGATGTATTTGAAAATCCTGCTAATACTTTTCAACTAGCGGAATTACTCACCATGTTATTTGCAGATAAAATAATTTTCACAAATCAAAATCAAAGACAAATAATGCTTGAATCATATGATGAAAAGATTAAAGAGTTCATTATCAATAAATCAGAAATTATTCCTCATCCTACATTAGATGATGCATATTATCATTTAACTAATGAAAAATTTAATTTAAATGAAAATGATATTAATATAGCTTATTTTGGTGGTTCATATTATGCATTAAGACATTTTGAGGCATTATATTATGCATTTGAATCATTGAATCATAAATTTAAATATAAAATTAAATTTCATTTATTTATTAATACAGATCAATTTATGGATTTCTTAATTAATGATTTAGACTTTAAAAATAACATTATAATTCGAGAACCACTTGATTATTTCAAATTTTTAAACGCAACATTAAGTTTTGATATTTTACTCATTAATGATTCAATTACAGAAGAATATTTTACTGTTAATCCATACTTACCTTCAAAGCTTTCAGATTATCTTGGGTCTAATTGTGATATTTGGGCAATATATGAAGAGAATAGTACATTATCTAAAATGGATTTAAAGTATAAATCTATGACAAATAATTATATGCAATCTAGAGAAGTTTTAGTAAATATATTAAAAGACTATGGATATGGAGATAATGATTATAGTTATGATAATCATTTTTACGAAAAAAGAATTAATCAATTTAATAAAATGATTACAAGACAACATAAATTAAAAAATAAATATAAATTGAGAAGTTCAAATCTAAATAAAAAAGTTAAAATATTAACTAAAAATAATAAAAATTTATATAATGAAAATAAAAAACTTATTGAGCAAATAAACAAAGTTAATAATGAAAATAAAAAGATTATTAATCAAAATAAAAAATTAAATGAAGAATATAATGTAGTTATTACATCTCGCAGTTGGAAAATTACAAAACCAATTAGAAAAATAACTATGTTTTTCAGGAAAGATTTGTGATTAATTATGAAGATATCAGTCATTCTCACAGTATTTAATGAAGAAAAATATATTAAAAAAGCTATTGAAAGTATTTTAAATCAAACACTAGATGATTTTGAGTTAATTATTGTTAATGATGGATCAACTGATTCAACTTTAGATATCATTAATAGTTTTGATGATGAAAGAATTATTTTAATTAATCAGGAAAATATAGGTCCTGGAGCAAGTAGAAATAAAGCATTAAAACTTGCAAAAGGAGAATATGTAATGTATCTTGATGGTGATGACTGGTATCATGAAGATGGTCTGAAAATAGCTTACAGTGAAGCTAAAATTAAGGATACTGATTTTACATTCTATCAAATGATTAATTATGATGATGAAACTGGTGAAATTTATGAAAATGACTGGTTTAACTTAAATATATTTGACGAATCTTTTGAAAACACTGTTTTTAATATAAAAGATTTTAAAGGATCAATTTTTGATTTATCGGTTGGTGTTTGTCAAAAAATATATAATGCATCATTTTTAAAACGTATTGATGCTAAATTCCCAGAAGGAATATTATTTGAAGACATGCCATTCTTTTATTATATATTATTAAAATCAAAGAAAATTTCCATTATTAAAAAGCAATTATATTATAGAAGAAAACATAACGAATCTATTACTCATGTAGTTGACGAAAAATTCTTGGATACTGTTCCAGCAGGACAGGAATTAATTAAAATTTTTATAGAAAATGGATGGTATGATACATATAAATTTGATTTACTTGCTTATAAAATTAATGGACCTCGTTTTGCTTTAAGAGATATAAAAGAAAACTATAAAATCCCCCTTTATAAGTTAATTAAAAAAGACTATGATTCAATTAAACAAAGCAAATATTATGAAGATTATTTAGATAATCTTGGTCCTATAAAGAAAAAATTCTTTTTAGATATAATAAAATCAAAAGATTATGATGATTTTAAAACTCTAAACCAAACAAAATCTTCACCATCATATAAACTAATCAAATAACTAGCCAAATAAATAATAATATAGATTATAAATGCATTTAATGGTGCATATACTAAAAATATTACAAATCCAATCATTACAACAACATTGAAAACTATTTTATTCATATGACCATATGAAAGCACACCCAAAATT
>CAYFRZ010000165.1:0-2881 GCA_964345675.1 uncultured Methanobrevibacter sp. | reverse complement strand
TTTTTTTAAATAAATTATATAATTATTGTTAAGAAATTATTTTGATTATCAAAAGGTGAATAAATGAAGTTAGTTGTTCAAAGAGTTGCTCATGCTAATGTTGAAGTTGATGAAAGGATTGTTGGTGAAATTGATGAAGGATTAATGGTTCTAGTTGGTTTTGGTGTGAATGATACTGAAAGTGAGGCGGATTATCTTTCTCGTAAACTTGTAAAATTAAGAATTTTTCAAGATGAAAATGGGCGTTTGAATAAATCTGTAAAAGATATTGGGGGTAAATTGTTATTAGTTCCTCAATTTACATTATATGCTTCAACTAAAAAGAATAGGCCTTCTTTTCACAATGCATTAGCTCCTGATGTTGCAACTAAATTATTTGATTATTTCGCATCAAAATGTTCTGAGGAAGTTGGTGTTGAAACTGGTGAATTTGGCGCATATATGAAAGTGGATTTATTAAATAATGGTCCTGTAACTATTATTCTTGAAAAAGAATCATCAGTATAATAACAATTTAAATACATATATATAAAAATTATAACTATAATATTATTATTCAAGTAATTTTATTAATCATCAGTAATTAAGTTAAGGTGATATTATGGCGGAATTTTCATTAAATGTTGATGAAATAAAAGAAGATGTTGAAACAACTTTAAAAGAAGAAGAAAAAAAATTAGAAGATTCAAATATTAAAAATCAGGCTCAGGATAATGCAGTTGCAATTTTTGATGCTGATTTAAATAATCCTCAAGCAAGAGAAAAAATATTGAAACCATTAGATAATTTTGGTTTAAATGAGATGTCTAGATCTGCAGCCCATAATGAAATGTTAGCTACTAGATTTGTTGATTTAACAAAAGGAGGTAAGGAATCTGATAATATTGGAGAAAATTTGATTGAATTAAATAGGGAAATAAAAGATTTGGATCCAAGTAAAATAGATTTTGCAAAAAAAGGTTTACTTGGAAATTTAATGAATCCTGTTAGAAAATACTTTGCTAAATATGAAAAGGCAGAAAATGCTATTTCTGATATTGTCCAATCTCTTGATAAAAGTAGCAAAATTCTTCAAAATGATAATACAACTCTTTTAAATGAAGAGAATTATTTAAGGGAAGTTACTAATAAACTTCTTGCAGATATTGAACTTGCAAAACAAATGGATGCTTCTATTGAAGCCCAAATTCAAACTGCAGAAATTGAAGGAATTGATGAAGAAAAAATAAAATTTGTCCGTGAAGAAATTTTATTCCCGCTTAGGCAAAGAATCATGGATATGCAACAAATGATTGTTGTAAATCAACAAGGTATTGTATCTCTTAATGTAATCAGAAGGAATAATAAAGAGTTGATTCGTGGTGTTAAACGTGCACAAAATGTAACTGTTTCAGCTTTAAGAACTGGTGTGATGGTTGCTAGTGCTCTTTACGATCAAAGAATCGTTATGGATAAAATTAATATTATTAATTCTACAACTGAACATATTATTGAATCTACTTCACACATGCTTAAAGAACAAGGAAGTGAAATACAAAAACACAGTGCAGAGACTATGATTTCACCTGAAGTTCTAAAAGCTTCATTTACTGAAGCAATTCAAGCAATTGAAGACGTAAGTACATATAAAGAACAAGCACTTCCTAAAATGAAGGAAACAATTGTAATGTTTAGTGACTTGGCCAATGAAGGTCAAAAAGTTGTTGAAAAAATTGAAACACCAAATGAAAATATATTAAAATAGTGGGTTTTATCCTACTTAATCTATTTTTAAATATTACTTCTTTTTTAAATATATTCATGAATAAAAAAATTAAAATAGGAATATTATTTATTTTTATTATTGTTGTAGTATTTTGCATATATTACATAAATGATTATTATCCTGCTGAAAAGACAGCTACTGATTGTTTAAAAAGCAATGATAATGTTTCAATTATAAAAACATCGAATGGGTTATTTTTTGATGGTCCAGGTAATGAATCTGCATTAATATTTTATCCTGGAGCTAAAGTAGAATACACGTCATATGCACCAATACTTAAAAATATATCTAGTGAATGTATTGATACTTATGCAGTTGAAATGCCATTTAACTTAGCAATTTTTGGTAAAAATAGTGCTGATTATATTATCAAAAACTCTTCTTATACTCATTATTTCTTAGCAGGTCATTCGTTGGGCGGAGTAATGGCGGCATCATATGTAAATGAAACAAATCGTTCTGATGGATTAATATTATTCGCAGCATATTCTACAAATGAAATTGAAAAACCAGTTTTATCAATCTATGGATCCAATGATAAAGTATTAAATATTGAAAAATACGCTGAATCAAAAGAGTTATTTAAAAATAATTTTACAGAAGTCATAATTGATGGTGGAAATCATGCGCAATTTGGTTATTATGGTAATCAATCAGGAGATGGTGTAGCACAAATTTCACCTGAATTACAACAGAAACAAGCAGCAACTAAAATCATTTCATTCATTAATGATGTGTTAGCATGAATTGTGATCTTAAAAAATTCAATTAAATATTTATTGATGAATTATTCATTTCATGATTAATGGTGGAAATATTTGCTGTAGAACAAGATTGTCCATATCAAGTGTTGGATAATTTAGATCAACGTTCATATTATTTATTCGCAAGATAACAATGAAATAATTGAAGTTTTAAGAATACTGAAATGTATCATATGATGGCAATTGGTAGTGTTGTTGTTAAAAAATAATAGTTGAATCAAGATTTTTTTAAAAAACCTAAAATTAGATGGTCCGGTCAAGCTTATTTAAGTTAATTCTCATGAAAGTGTAGGTTTTAAAAAAGTTTCTGATGTCTATTTGGAAGATGATATTAAACACTAGGAATTTTTAT
>CAYFRZ010000164.1:0-2885 GCA_964345675.1 uncultured Methanobrevibacter sp. | reverse complement strand
TTCATTAAAAAAAAATGAATTATTGTTCATGTATTATCCAGCAGGGAAAATTTGTATATTTACCTTTTAAAATACATGAAAATAATTAAATTAGTGAAAAAATTCAAGTATTGAATATTAGAACTACTTAAAAATGTAAAACATGTGATTTTTAATGTAACAGATTCAATTAGAATTAATAAACAACTGGAAATAAATTATCCAATGTATCCTGCAATTAAAATTGGTAGGTTAGCAGTCCATAAAGATTTTAAAGGTATGTGCATTGGATCAATTCTTATTGACTGGATTGTTGGTTTTTGTTTAGAATTAAGAAGGGATGTTGGTATTAGGTTCATATCAATTGATGCTTATAATAAAGAAAAAACAAAAGCATTTTACACTAAAAATCTATTTGAAGAATTGCAATCAAATAAACAAAAAAAGAGAAGAAACATACCAATGTATAGAGATTTATGTCTAAAATGAAAAATTAATAATTTTATCTTTTGAATTTAATTTTTTCAAAAGTATCTTTTGCTCTTTTTAAAGCTTTAATTTCTTCATTTGTAGAAGGAGTATTTAATTTTTGAATAAATCTGTCTGCATCATCACCTGTTAAAGTTGGTGTTGGATTCACTTTACTTGCCATGACTAAAACCTCCTAATATAATAATTGTAATAGTAATTATGTTTATTGTTATTTAATAATATTTTCCTATTTCATAATTGTTCATATTTAATGGCATTCACCAAAAATCTAAAATTAATTTTTGAAACTTATTAAAACTAATTCAATTTAAAAAACAAATGAAAATTTATATCAGAAAAATTACTCTTAGTGAACACTCTTAACTAAAAGAAAATAAAAAATTAAAAAATATTATTTCTCATAATAATAAATATTTTTAAAGTGTGACTTTATGAAAAAATACATGATATTAAAAAAACAGTTGCACTAATATTTTCATAGACATATAATCAAAACATAATTAATCATGAAAAAATAATATTAATATCAAATTATTTAGTAAAAAAATATTCACCTAAAGTAAAAATTAGAAATGTGTAGTCACTTCACTAACATGACTATTTACTTTAAAAAGCTCATGCTAAGGGTAAGTATAAAAAAATTTATATACTTACAAAAAATAAGTATTACACAATCATGACAAAAAAATTCGTCAATAAGGAGTGTGAAAAATATGGTAAACTCTGAAACAATTGATGCGGAATTTAATGAAAAAAAAGAAAAATTTGATGAAAAGAAAGAAGAAACAAAAGAAAAAATTAATGAAACTAAAGAAAAAGGAAAAAATATTGCAGATAATGTAATTAACGATTTATACAAAAGTATTGATGAGTTTAGAGATAGCATTAAAAACATGCAAAAAACTGCTGATCAAAGATATTCAGAATACAAAAAATCAACCATTCAAACTATTGACATTGACCTTGTTGAAACCAAGGACATGTATTTCATCAAAGCAGCAGTCCCTGGCGTTACAAAAGATGATGTTTCAATTGAAGCAGGAGACAATGACCTTACCATTGAAACAACATTCAAACCATACATCGAAGAGTTTGATGAAGAGGATGAATCTGAAGTAATCATTTCCGCCATCAAATCCGGCAGATGCGTTAAAACTGTAAGATTTTCTAACAGTATTGACATAGAAAAAATTACTGCAAAATTCACAAACGGAATTGTTAAAATAACCATTCCAAAATTAATTATACCAAAACATAAAGTAAATGTAGAATAGGTTAAGGAATATCCTAAACTTATCTACTCCTTTTTTTTATTTTAAAAAAAATTAGTATCTGACTTTACCTATGTGCCTTGTTGCACCAGGATCTTCACCATTAAAGTGTGCTAAATAAAATACAAACCATTCTAATGGAATTACCAATATAAATGGTGATAATAATTTATCTAATCCAACATAATCATCCATATCATATACAAGATATTTTAATTCTAAATTTTTAGAAAATTCAATAGCTTTATCTGTGATTCCGTCAGATTCAAAACCGGATTTTAAAAATATAACCGGGACATCTTTTTCAGCACGTTCAATTAAACCATGCCTAAATTCAGCAGCATACAATGGGCAAGCATGTTTAATTGCACCTTCCATGAGCATAGTCATTGCCAGTTTATATGCAAGACCAAAGTTAGGTCCACTACCTAAACAATAGAATATATCTTCATTTTTAAAATCTTGAGCTAAAGCTTTATTTTCATCTTCAGTTGATTCTAATAATTTTTTTAAGATTTTAGGCATATCCTGCAACTCTGCTAACAATTCAGTTTTATTTGCATAATCACTAACTGAGAATAATATTTGATAAAGACAAGCCAATTGAGTAATGTAAGTTTTAGTACCTAAAATTGCAGTTTCAGTACCGCATCTAGTTACAATTGAAGTAATAGCTTCCCTGGTCATTGAACTTTCAGGTTCATTTGAAATTGATACTGTGTGAATCCCCAAATCATTACATCTCCTAAGAGATGCTAAAGTATCAGCTGTTTCGCCAGATTGAGAGGTAAATATTGCAATAGAATTCTCATTTTCAACTAATTTCTTATTGTAATAAAATTCATAACCAGTAAATACCTCAATATTAATATTAGTACTAGACATACGAATTGCATCACATACACTATAACAAGTTGAAATTGAACTACCACAACCAATTAAATATACTTTATCAACATCAGAAACTAAATTAGAAACATCTTCCATTTTAGATAACTCAGATTTAAAAGTGTTACTGAGAGATTCTGGTTGTTCCATCATTTCATCATACATTTTATAGTTCATAGTTTAAGCACCTTAAAAATAAATAATATTATTAATATATTGTTAATTAACATATAAAAATGTTTTTTAAAAAAAAAA
>CAYFRZ010000163.1:0-2893 GCA_964345675.1 uncultured Methanobrevibacter sp. | reverse complement strand
AGGAGATAATAAGATGATCCACGCAGGTTCACCGATAGAGTATACGGATTTATCTTATCAATACTATCAAGATCATTTTTATACCTTTGGTAGAGTTCGAAAATAATATGTAAAAGCATTTCGTTCAATCGTAAATAAACGTAAAAGAACGGATTTACGATTGAACTTTATAATTTAGTTAGATTGAAAATCCACCTTAACCAACCCATAACAGAAGATGCTCTTCTAGCAATCTGACTATCTCCGCATACATTATTAGACAACATTTCTTCAATTATCAGCGACTTAGGTGGATAATTGCCATTTGTGTAAGTATAAAAGAACAGTTTGTTAAATATTTTATGGTTGAGCATTAATTCTACATATTTAAGTTGTCTATCTTTATAATTGAGCTTTAGAAGTCTTTTTGCTTGCTTTGTTGTAGTATACCTAATATCTCTATTGGATAAACCACTGTCTGCATCGGATTTTTCTAGTAAACCAAGATATTTAGCAGCTGCCACATAATAACTCGATTGTCTTTGATCAAATGCCATTAAGTCAGCTATTTCTACGCTGTTCATTGGAAGAACATTTAGATTCTCAACTAAAGAAACAACTCTATCAAAAGAATCAGCTTGAATGAAGGGGACTTGTTTTTTCTTTTTCTTATCATCAGGATCCATAACGATGTTTGTTCCATAGATATTATCATCATATTTTATGGGGGTTGCCTTATAAACCTTATATAAATCTTCATTATTTATATCTGTTTCTTGTAATGAATAGTTCTTTTCTTGTACAAGCTCGATCGACGAGTAATTTTCTGCATCTATAAATCGGTATTCGAATAGTCTATATATTTGATTAGAATAAATAGCGAAGACCAACCGAATAGGTTTTTTTACCTTTTTTATCCATGTTCTGAAGGGATAATATAATTGTCTAATATGAAAATCACTATGAATGACATTTTTAGCTTCTATAATAACCACTGAGTTTTCATTTTCTAATCCGCCGTCTATTTCACATTGAGCACTATTAACATCAACGGCTAATGAACCACCAGAGAATCTATCGACAACAAATGAGAAAGATCCAGTTCCCATTCTGCCATTAAATGTTTCAACATTTATTATGTTTTATAATGCTGTGCTAATACTGACTAAGAGATTAAAAGGAGTGTTTCATGATACCTTTAATTGATTTCAATAAAACATGAGTCGATAGAAATATCTTCTATGGTGGAGATGCAGGTGCACAAATTTACTATCTCTTATAATAATGATATTTGGATGCTTAAATTGCCAAAATAAACAAGACATTATAAGTCGAAACAAATTTCGTATACAACAAGTCCTTTAAGTGAATATCTAGGCTCTAAAACATATGAGATGTTAGGGATTCCTGTTCATGAAACTCTTCTAGGAGGATATAGCGGAAAAGTTACTGTAGTGTGTGAAGACTTTACCTATCAAAACGAAAAGAAGATTGCAACGCTTGTACCATTTAACGAAATTAAAAATGCTTACATGTCTTCTGATTTAGCTTCTAATAGTGGTACAGGATCAGAAACACTATTAGACGAAGTGCTTGCAACTATAGAAGGGCAAGAGAACTTGCAAGAAGTCGGATCTGCTTCAGAATGGTTTTGGGATATGTTTATTGTTGATGCCTTTATTGGGAACAATGACCGTAATAATGGCAATTGGGGACTGCTTTTTATGAAGACACAGGAAAACAAATCCTAGCTCCTGTGTACGATAATGGAAATGCCTTTTTTAACAAAAGAGGTGTTTCCAAAATGCAATAAAGACTTCAAGACATAGAATTAATAAGGGAAGATGCTTATAGAGAACCAGTATGTGCCTATAAATTTTTAAACGATAATAAAGAAGCACATAAAATTAATCCGTTTGATTTTATTAAAAGTCAAATTGTACCTGAATGTAATCAGGCACTATTACGATTTATGAAAAAATTAATATGAAAGAAATCGATGACCTGATTAACAGTATTCCTGATGAATATAATAATCTTTCTGTTATGGCAGATCCACAGAAAGAGTTTTATAAAGAAGTATTACATATTAGACTTAATGAAATATATATTCCAGTAGCAAAAGAAATAGAGCAACAGAAGGAAAACAACTACAGAAGGCGTGCACAATATGATAGCTGGGAAAGATAGTTTTTTTGCAGGGCGTTGAAAACGAAGATTTTTTTATGTTAGAATAGATGCAGGAAAACCAAAGACGGTTGACCTTTAAGTTTTTATTTAAAAACCGCTAGATCTCGTACATCTAGCGGTTTACTTTTTTATGGTAATTATTATTAATAAGATAACAATTAATATGATTGTTAAACTAACTAAGTATTCCATATTATCACCCCCCTTTTTATTCTAGTTGTTGTATTGTTTCATCAACTTTTTAGGGGGTAACCGCCTTAAGGAGTTCCTGCTTCTTATATTTTATCTTATTTCATATTTTTATTCCAAGAGATTTATTTCATAAGAGGGACTTGTAAAACCATTAAGAAGAAAAACGGCTATGAATACTTGCGAGTATCTCATCAGGTTCCGAAATTATAAATATCTACTTTTGCTGATAAATATTCACAGAATGGATTATTTTAATTAATATCCCTAAACAAACTAATTATAGCAAATAATTTTCTGTTACAAAAGACTACTAATTCATAAATATTTATGATTATATATAAATACAAAAAGCAATTCTTGACTTCAGAACAATTCGTTTACGTATAGTACTATTCATTACAAATTAGCAGGTATACAAAATGAGATATCTTAATTTTCATAGGTATAAAAATGGAGACATATTAATTAGCGCTGACATAATTATTAGTTTGTTCAGTGGAGAAGTATCTGCCGTCTAAGTTCAATGAAATAG
>CAYFRZ010000162.1:0-3050 GCA_964345675.1 uncultured Methanobrevibacter sp. | reverse complement strand
TCATGATTAAATCCAAACTATAATATTATTCAACATGATTATAATTTCAGATAATTTTATATTATCTGAAAATATATAATTTAATCAACTAAAATAATGAGTCTGAAAATCATGGATAATATACTAGCTACAACAACATTATATAAAAACTATCAATTGGCCATACCAAAGGTTATTCGCAATCAATTTAAAGAACTGAACAGTGAAGACACCGTTATTGACTGGTCCATCAATGAAAACAATGAAATCATAATCAAACCAAGGAAAAAAGTAAGTTTAGAAGATGTAATTGGAATAATTGAAGATGATGATCCGAGAAATGCAGTTGAACTTAAAAGGAGCCTATACAAATGAGCAAACTGTTAATCGATTCATCATTCATCATCGCATTGTTTAGGAAAAATGATGGACTTCACCAAAAAGCCATTGAAAACAAGGACATACTAAATAACAATGACTGCTACATCACAGACGGAATATTAGCTGAAGTAATGACAATTATAGCTCAAAAAACCAAAGATATTACATTAGTTAGAATAGTTTACAATTATTTGAAAGACAACTTCACCATCATTCATGAAAGTGAAATCAGCATGTACAATGACAATGTATTTGCCGTTTTTGAAAAATACAACAAAAATAAATTTAAAGTAGGTTTTATAGATTGCTCACAAGTCATAATATATAATCATTATAATTTGGATTATGTAATCAGTTTAGATAACGAATTTAGACTTTTTGAAGAAATAGAATTAAAAGATTTAAGTGAATAGAAGTGTACTATATGAAAATTGGTAGAAAAATGAAAATGTTTTTGGAGATATGTAACTTACATCAACATCTTTTTAGAGAAGAATAGTTATTTGCAACCACTATACCATATTCACAAACATATCTGTTAATGGCATGTTTAATCTGCAGTTTCTTTTTCGCTCCACGCCCCACCTCAATTAGAATGATGTTTTCTGAATCCTTATGAATCAGAAAATCAACATTTCTTTTTTTGTCTGCATCATAATAAATTGTGAAATTTGTGAATTGTCTATTGGATAAGATAAACAGATTTGACACTACAAGATTTTCCAAAAGAAGACCTTCATAATCATCAGTTTCCAATAAGGAGTTTCATATTTTGGTTGACAGGGCGTGTCTGATGCAGGGTGTTGCAAAATAATATTTCCATGATTTTTTAACCCTTTTGGCTGAGCCTCCATATGGTTCGCAATGGAAAAATCAGATGGGTTTTTTCAAGCAAATCCAGAATCTTGTTTAAATTTGCTGTTGATGTTTTCAGATAATTTGCCAGATTCGCCTGTGTTAACTCACCCTGCTGTTGGAGGGAAAGATATCCCAATATGCGTTTTGCATTGGATTGATTTTCAGAGGAAATCTCTTTTATCTGTAGCATGTCTTTTGTAATGACCCTTTCTGTGATTTCAACCAAGTCCTCACAAATTTCCCCATGGGACTTTTTGTCAAACAATATTGGAAAACCTCCAAATTTATAATACTCATCCCAATCTGTTGAAGAATAATCCAAACAATTTGCCAATAAGTTATTTGCCACATTGTCAATATTTCCAGTGAATATCAGTTCTCTTAAATCATTTGATAGATTGCCTACATCAATGCCATACTTTAATTTCAGATGCTGTGTGTAGGTTAGTGGTGTTATGGATTTTTTGCGCATCATTCTTGCAAGGTCATCACTGCTTTTCCAGATGAAGAGCAGATGAACTGGTAAATATCATGAATCATTGGAATACTATTCCATAAACCAGCAGAGCCATCAGGAAATTTATTTAAAATTTCAGAAATTAAAATATTGGCATCATCAATCATTCCAAGACCATAATATTGATTTTCACCAACCCAAAAATACTTGGAAGCAAAATCAGCATATTCCTCTGAATCAATTATTAATGGATTTTCACATTCCTGAATTATATAAATATCAGTATCTTTTTCCAGAATAGCTGGAAACTTTTCACTGAATTTATCGTTGGCATTCCAAGTAACTATTTTCATATTGAGGCCTACTTAAATTTTTTCATCGTAAGATTGTTTAAATAACTTATTGAAATAATATAAATCATCTTCTGAAGAGATTACATACTCATAATCACCTACACCATGATGTCCAATATTAGACACATTTCTAACTTTGCCTTCGGAATCTCTTAATTCAGTTTCTTTTAAATTAATCCATGTTTTCAAAGATTTTGATAAAACACTTACAGTAGCAACCATTTTATTATTTACTTTAATTGCAACATAATATTTCCAATGGTTAATTTCAATATCATCATAATTGGATAAAATTAATTCCTTTAAATTATCATATAAAGATTTAATGTCATCTGATTTGTTCATTAAAGTATCTTCTTCCGTGTATTTTTTAATTTCTTTATTGACTTTATCTTTACTAGTGTTTTCTTTGGTAATTTGTTTTATTGAAGCTTGAGTATCAGTATTATTAACTTTATCAAATAAAACAGTACCATTAGAGTATTTAACTACTTTCCATAATTCAAAAGCTATATCAGAAAATTCAACAGACCTTAATTGATAAGTAGTATAGCTTGGAGAGATAAACATTACATTGGTTTGTGAAAAATCAAATTCTTCTTTAGATAATGCAGTATTACAAACAAGATTATACTTTAAAACAAATTCTGCTTTGTTATTAAGCAATAGGGATAAATAGCTATATCCTTGATCGATAACGCTATAATTTTTTACATTCTTATATTCAATAATTACAAAAGAATTAGTTTCTTCATTGAATGCTAATGTATCTATTCTTAAATTATCAACCTGAAATTCATTTACAATAAATTTTAAACCGAATAGTTCTTCAAGGTTTTTTTCGGTTAAAGTTTGCAATTCCCTTTCGTTTTTAAATTTTACCTGTTTAATTGGAGTTAATGTTTCTCCATCAATATTATATATTGGCATGATAATCTCCTTTAAATAAAGTCACCTTTAGGTCTTGCTTGGCTCTTTCAAAAACTTGTGTGATTTGAATTTTTACTAGTTTTTGAGTCACG
>CAYFRZ010000161.1:0-3083 GCA_964345675.1 uncultured Methanobrevibacter sp. | reverse complement strand
AAATTAAAAAAAAAATTAAATTTCCATGTATAGCATATAATATATTATTTTTTAAGTGAAGAAGACCACAATTCAAATTCTTTAATTTGTGGCGGAATTCCTGAATCATGATAAGAATCTAGATAACCTTCACAGGATTTATAATCTTCATCACTACCCTGTGAGGTATTAAAAAACTCTAATATTCCCCTATTCCTAATGATGGTGTGTTTTGGTTTAAATGTTGATGACCAAATATAAAATACTTTAAAAACTGTGTCTGGATGATATCCTCCACCCAAATCAATAGATAAAATATCGCATTTTTGAATTTTCTTAAATACTTTCAGCAATGTTTCATGAAGACGCACATCAGCATTAATAAACTCTAGATTATTACAAGATAATTCATTCATTTTATCTAATGATTCAGGAGAATTATCTAAAGCGAATATTTTTGAATCTTTAAAATTATTCAACAATACCGCAGTTGTATTTCCAACATGACAACCTAATTCAATAATTATATCCCCATTTTGAGTTAAATCTAGGATTTGTGATCTATATTTTTTTATATCATAACTGAGTTTAATCATAAATAATACCATCATTATTTAATTTATCTATGCATAAATTTTCAATGTTTAATTTTCTGAATGCTTCCTCATCATATGATAATGCAAATACTGTATTTCCAAGCATTGCCATTGAACTGCCCAAAATATCATCCCTTGAATTAAAATATTCAATTTGTTTTTTTACTTCTTTAGACATTAATTTAGTTTCATGCGAAAATTTATTTGAAAAAGTTAAAAAATTATCCAAACTAGGTTCCTGTTCAAATAATTCCAAATATTTTAAACCTACATCCGAAATAATTTTTTTATGATTATAATCAGTGATAATCCTAGATGTCTCAATTGCTCCAAATGTTTTGTATGCAATATAAACATCTTGATTAAAAGATTTAATCTCACCAATGCCCGGTGCACCTGATTTTGTTCTTAAAACTAAACCATGACCTGTTTGAGCAATTACATCACCAAGGCCAGCACCTAAATTAACTTCAGCCATATGGGCAATTTGACCGCATAATTCTTCTGAATAACCTAAATTAAGAAATTCATTTAAAGCCAATGTTAAACTTAAAGCTGAAGCAGCGGATGTTCCAAATCCAGCGCCAATTGGAAGTTGAATATCTTGAATAATTTTAAAATTAGTATTATCTAAATTCAAAATACCTAAAATTTCACGAATAATAGTGTCATCACCAATATTAACTTCAAATTCAAAACAATTTGATTCAACAATAGTGGTTTTAACACCTTTTGTAATTAAAAATCCAGCACCACAAGATCCATTTTTTAATTTAGACTCATGATTTTCAATATTAAAAAAACCAGTTACATGACCTGGAACAAAGACACTCATATATTATTAATTGTTAATCAAAATAATTAAAATTTATTATTTTTTAAATTTTCTCAAATCCAATTTCCAATTTTTATAAGAGAGCTCTTTATCGGTTTCTCTCCACTCAAGATTTTTGCTTAAAACTTTTTTCTTTAATACTTTTAGACTATGTGATTTTAAATCAGATCCCCTATAATGCCAAAAGTTATCTTTTTTATAAACATTTAAAAAACCAGTGACATTATTTTTATCCATTTCAAGAGATTTTTCAGCCAAATCTTTATCTAAAACTCTCCATTTTAAACCATGAAGACTAACAAGGACTTCTAATTCTTTTAATGTTTGAGCCTTAAGCGACTTATCTGCAAATTGATATTCCCAACTCATATCTTCTAATTGGTAAACATTCATGAATCCTGAAAATTTCATAATTATAACTATATTTTAAAAGAGTATAAATATTTAGCTTATTAATTTTGAGTAAATATATTCAATTTCATCAATATTCATTTTTAGACTTCTCATCGAATGTATTTTACCATTTAAAGCATTAATATAAAGTTCATCAATTTTAAAATGATTATTAAATAGTTCATTAAAAGTATTTAATGCATACTCATATAATCCAAGTTCATTAAATATTAATCCTTTTTCAAGTAACTGGTTTTTATTGATATTTATTGCCTTGGATAAATTTTCAACCACACCATCCAAATTTAATTCATATTGACATACTCCACAACCATAATGTGCATAGTCATTGATTTCTGCATTTAATGATTCTTCAAAACATATTAATGCATTCTCAAAGTCATTTAATTTAATGTAAGTTGTAGCTTTTTTATTAAGTAACTTAAAAAGTATTTTATATTTAAATTTAGATGGATTAACCAGCGCTTTGTCATAACTTTCAATTGCTTTTTCATATTTTTCTTTTAAAAATAATTCATCTCCAATGTGAATATTTAATTTTAATTTTGAAAAGTTGCTTATTTCTTTGTTAGAATAACTCAAAAGTAATTTCTGATATTCAAAATCTTTTAGATAATTATCTACTTTAATAGCACAATTATAATATCTTAAAGATTTAACAAAATGTTTCTGATAAAAAAGTGCATGAGATTTATTAATTAAAGCTTGACCATATTCCTCATCATAATATAAAATATCATCAAAACATTCTATTGCATTTGCATATTCATTTGAATTTAAAAATCCAATACCCTCATCTAAAATGTTTTTAATTTCAATTTCCTTTAAAATATGTTCTTTTAAAAAAAATTTATTTAATTTTGAAATTTCAATTCTTTCAATGAACGAATCATTTTCATTCATCCAATCGGTAGAAACTCCTTTAAATTCAAATTTTATATTATTATTTAAAGTTTCATAGTTAATTATATCATAAATATTATCAAAAAAAGTCATTGTTTAAAATTATGAAACTGATTTAATAAAAATATTATGTAATATTTCTTCGTAAAAAATTGCTTATCATAAAAAAAAGAAAAAAAAACTAGATTAAAAAATCTAGTTTAATTTTTAATTTATTCTTTCCTTGACCAAAAACTACTGAAAATGATAATCATTGCAATAGCAAGATATACTAATGGATTACCAGTATTTTTCATTGTAACAGGTTTTTCTGGATTATTTGACCCTGGTTCATCTGGATCAACAGGTTCATCTGG
>CAYFRZ010000160.1:0-3108 GCA_964345675.1 uncultured Methanobrevibacter sp. | reverse complement strand
CAACATTTACAGATCAACACAAATTGAAGAAAAATGAGGATTTCTACAAAGCCATAAAATATTTAAAATTAATAAATATAATAGAACTTTCGTTAAATTTATAAATAAACAACATTTTATGTCAGCAAATTTTAATTTTAAATTATAAACCAAACATTCCCTAAAATATAATTTTTAATTTCCAATATTGATTTATAATAATCTGTTTATCATTTTTATGATAATAATTGTTGTTTAAAATAGTGAAAGTAAAAAAAATGAGAAATTGATAAATTAAATTGAATTGATAAAAAAAAGAATTAAAATATAAATTTTAAATAAATGAAATAAAAAAAGTAATTATGAGGAGTTATAATTCTCCTCTTTCATGTCTTTGATTTAATAATTCAAGACCAATATCTCCTAATTTGTATTTTTGAATTTTACCACTTGTAGTGAGTGGGAATTCATCAACAAAGAATACATATTTAGGTACTTTGTATCTTGCAATAGATCCAATACAGAAATCACGAATATCTGCTTCAGTAATTTCATCAAAGCCCTCTTCTTTAATAATAAATGCTCCAACGATTTCACCGTATTTTTTATCAGGAATCCCTGCCACTTGAACATCTTGTACACATTCATGAATGAATAAGAATTCTTCAATTTCACGAGGATAGATGTTTTCCCCACCCCTAATAATCATGTCTTTAATACGACCAACAATAGAATAATATCCATCTTCATCAATTGTTGCAAGATCTCCAGAGTGTAACCATCCGTCTGGTTCGATTGTTTCTGCGGTTTTTTCAGGCATGTTATAATATCCTTTCATAACATTGAAACCCCTGCACATTATCTCACCAGTTTCTCCAACACCAACTTCTTCACCAGTTTCAGGATCAACGATTTTTACTTCAATATTTGGGAATTTACGTCCAACAGTATTGATTTTTTTCTCAAATGAATCAGCAGCATTTGTTTGTGTGAAACCAGGAGATGCTTCCGTGAGCCCATATACACTAGTAATTTCTTTCATGTTCATTTTTTCTATTGCATCTTTCATAGTTTCAACAGGACAGGTTGATCCCGCCATAATACCGGTACGTAAAGATGACATGTCAAACATGTCAAACATTGGATGGTTCATCATACCAATAAACATTGTAGGAACACCATAAATTGATGTGCATTTCTCTTTTTGAATAGAGGATATTGCAAGAAGAGGATCATATTCTTCAAGTACAACCATAGTAGAACCATGGGTGATAACGGCCATTACACCAAGAACAGTTCCAAAACAATGGAAAAGAGGTACTTGCAGGAGTAATTTATCTTTTGATGTGTAATTCATGTTTTCTCCGATGTAATAACCATCGTTAACAATATTACGACTGGTTAACATTACACCTTTTGGAAAACCTTCAGTTCCTGATGTATACTGCATATTAATTACATCATTTTGTGAAACTGAATCCTTAATTTCTTGGTATTTTTCCTCATCATAACTCATACCAAGCAATAATAGCTCATTGGTGTTATACATTCCACGATGTTTTTCTTGACCTACATGGAAAACAAATTTTAAATGTGGAAATTTTTCAGCCACTAAATGGCCTCTCGCACAAGTTTTAAGTTCAGGTACAAGTTCACTGATAATCTCAAAATAGTTAATATCCCTAAAAGCATCAGTCATTGCTAATGCTTTCATATCAGATTGAGCCAATACATATTCCAATTCATGAGATTGATAGGCAGTGTTGACAGTGACAATTGTTGCACCAATTTTTGCAGTTGCAAACATGTAAGTTAACCATTCAGGTACATTTTTAGCCCATATACCAACATGATCTCCTTTTTCAATACCAATAGCTAACAATCCTTTTGCTAAATTGTCAACTCTTTCATCAAATTCTTTATATGTAAATCTTAAGTTCCTATCTGGATAAACGATAAATTCATGATCTGGTTGCTTTTCAACCATTGATTCGAAAAACTTCCCAAGCGGAAGTTCAGTAAATAATTCACTCATTGGAAAACCTCCATTTTTTTAATTTCAACATTATTCATACTTGTAAAATATTCTTGCAAACCCAACAACAAATAATGCAAATCCAAACTGCGAGTGAAAAATCTAATTAATCCATTACTAATTTTTTGTTGTTTTAATACTATCTCAAACATTTTATCAAGCCCTATATATAGTTTAATATGGAGTGTATAATACAGCGAGTATTTTAGCCTTATTTTCCCCACTTGCGTGAAGGTGGTGAGGCACTACTGAATCATAAAATATTGTGTCTCCTTTTCCAATAATAAATGAATCTTTTCCATAAATTACTTCAATTTCTCCTTCTAAAACATAGATGAATTCTTCACCTTCGTGAGAAGATAATTCTTTTTCACCTTCTTCGAATTCAATATCAATAATAAATGGATCTATATTTCTGTCAATTTTACCTGCACCTAATGAATGGAATTCTAAATTAGTTGCATTAGTTACATCTTCCCTACCTGAAAAATAAAGTGAATTTTCAGTTTTACCATTTCTTGTAACTACCGGGCCAAGTTCGGGAGTGTCATCTAAAAAAGTCCCTAAACGTACACCAAGCGCCCTTGCCATTTTAGTTAATGGAGTAAGAGATGGAATAACTTCACCAGATTCCATAGCTTTTAAAACTTCAAGTTTTACCCCACTCCTCTTAGCAAGGTCTTCAATATTCATATTTTGTCTAGTTCTAATGTCTTTAATTTTTTTTGCAAAATTTTCGTTTGTCATATTTTTCACATCTTAAATTTTGGATTTACTTAAAAATTTAAGTGTTTATAATTCTATTCAATTTAATATATAAAAGTATCTCAAAATTAAACAAATAATTAATGTTGAGGTAAAAAAATAAAATAAATATTCAATTTTTTAGAAAAAAATTATTACTTCAAAATTATCTAACAACATGCATCTTTCTTTATTTAACATGTGATATCACAAGTTCCTTTTTTAACACGAAAAAACAATCCAATCAGAAATCATGCCCCCTCTTTCTCTTTTCTAAAAAACTATGTAACTAAAAAGTTTTATTAATAAATTCAATATTATTTTATAATAAAAAATAATTATATTAGATT
>CAYFRZ010000159.1:0-3121 GCA_964345675.1 uncultured Methanobrevibacter sp. | reverse complement strand
TTCATATTAAAAAAATAATATAACAATAGTTATTTTCTTCATATATTTATAATATCTATATGTTTGATTGGTTTATTAAGATTTTGCTTTTAAAAAAAATGTCACTTTCAAAAACTTGTGTGATAACTAATTTTTTGATTAATCTATTCATTTAAATTTTTCAGAATAATGGATTAATTAGCTTTAAATTATAAAAATAACTCCAAATATTAAAAAAATGTTTTTAATAAAAAACTTGCAGATATTCAAATCACACAAGTTTTTGAAAGAGCCAAAAAAATAAGAAATAAAAATAAAAAAAAGAAGATTATTTAGCACTAAGTTCAACTTGAGATCTAGTTACTAAATCACCAAGTGAGTTGCGAACATTATCTGGAATAGAATTATTCTCTTTATCTGCAACAACTTGTGCAATAATTTTGCAAAGAACAAAAATAGCATGTTTATGCTCTGCTTTTGTTTTATGAATATGATGAGGGCTTATTTTTAGGGAAATATATTCATTGCAATCATTTGTAATTTGGTCATCTTCTGCTAAATATTTTAAAACATATACTAAAAACTGGTGTAATTGAATCATTTCATCTTTATACATTAAATCTCCCCGTGAGATAAATAATTTCACTTAATTAAAATTACTCCTATAACCTTTTATACATTAATATATACTATTACTCCTATTTAAATATTGCATTCAAAAATATATTACATAAACTAAATTTTAATTATAATTTAAAGTAAAATTTGAAAATTTTGAATAAATGAACAACAATTATTTATTTAGAATATACAATTAAAAGATATTAACTGAAGAAAAATTAGTACTTTGAACAAATATAATATAAACAAATATAAATTTTATAATATTTCATTTAAACGAAATAATAACCTTATGATTTTGTAAAATTTATTTAAATTTTAAATAAATTAAAGATAATTATAACATCATAAAACTACACAGTTTTACATAAAAAAATTTAAATGTTAAACAATTTTTACATCAAATTCTTTTGTCTCAACAATTTTAGGCAATTTTCCAATAGTCCCCACATTATTTCCTGAAATTATTAATACACCATCAAAGAATTCACTATACTCTTCACCACATTCCAGACCGTTCAAAACTTTATCTTCACTAGTCAAACCATTAATTTCATTAGCAATTCTAGTTGCAAGTCCATCAGCTATAGCTGGAGATTTTGAAATAACAGTGACACTATCAGATTTACCAAAACTTATAGAATGTCCAATTTTTCCAGATGAAGTGCAAATTCCCAAAGGTTTATTTCTAGATTTTAATTTAAATGCTATATTATTTCCTAAAACTTTATTATTAGAATAAATTCCACAAAAAACTGTTGTATCATTTATCAAAGCAATATCCCCACCATTTTCAACAATGGAATAATTTGAACCATGTTCTATCAAATAATAAATTGACAATTGTGAAATTGCACCTGCAACACAAGCCATCGGCCCCACATCTGCAATAATGGAAGCATCCACCATAATTTCTACGATTTGAGGTAAATCCCCCACATAGGTTACAGGTTCCAAAGATGTTAAAAAATCCTGATTTTTAAAAATGAAGTATTTTAAATCTTTTCTAATATTAAAAATGTATCTTTTTAAATTGAACTGGGTAAGATCAGTTGTTAATCTAATATGTGTTTGGTCTAAATTAATTTCAGAAATATCCATATACTAATATATATTATTAAATCAATATTAATTTTTATGAAAGCTATTAACAAAATTCTATGTTTGGTTGATGGTGAACACTACTTGCCCGTTACACAACAAGCAATAGATACTTTAAATAACCTAGAACACATTGATGTTGCTGGTGCTGTTTTTATTGGTGGAACTGAAAAACTTAGAGATGAATCTGAAGAAACATACTCTGAAAAGCTAAGAGTTCCCGTCCAATTTGCAAAAAACAAGGATATTCCTTATGACATCATTGTTGAGATGATTAGAAAATATGATATTGATACAGTTATGGATTTAAGTGATGAACCAATACTTGATTATCCTAAACGTTTTAAAATAGCTTGTCATGTGCTTAATGAAGGAATAAGTTACAAAGGTCCTGATTTTAAATTTGAACCAATATCACAATATGAAATTATGGAAAAACCATCAATTACAATTCTTGGAACTGGTAAACGTATTGGAAAAACTGCAGTTTCTGGTTTCGTATCTAGATTAATAGATAAAAATGGTTATGAACCTTGTGTGATAGCAATGGGCAGAGGTGGCCCTAGTGAACCTGAAATAGTTCACGGCGAAAAATTGGAAATAACTTCAAAATTTCTCCTAGAACAATCTGAAAAAGGAATTCATGCAGCTAGTGATCATTGGGAAGATGCTTTAATGAGCAGGATATTAACCATAGGTTGTAGACGTTGCGGTGGTGGAATGGCTGGTGAAGTATTTTTGACCAATATGAAAAAAGGCGCTAAACTTGCTAATGAAATCGATGCGAAATTAGCAATTTTTGAAGGAAGTGGTGCTGCAATACCTCCGATTAAAACTGATAGGAAAATCACACTTATTGGTGCAAATCAACCAATTGAAACAATAACAAATTATTTTGGACCTTATAGAATAGTACTTGGAGACATGGTTATTTTAACAATGTGTGAAGAACCAATGGCATCAAAAGACAAAATAGTTAAAATTGAAGAATTTGTAAGTGAAATTAATCCTAATGTGCCAATTATTTCAACAGTATTCAGGCCAAAACCATTAGAAGATATTTCAGAAAAAAATGTCTTATTCGCAACCACTGCTCCTGAAGGTGTAAAAGACAAATTAGTTGATTATTTAGAGAAAAATTATGGATGTAAAATTATCGGCACAACATCCCATTTATCCAACAGACCACTTTTACGTGAAGATATGAAAAAATATATGGATAAAGCTGATGTGATGCTTAGTGAACTTAAAGCGGCTGCAGTTGATGTTGCAACAAAAGATGCAATATCTGCAGGATTAGAAGTAGTCTACTGTGATAATATTCCAATACCAATTAATGAGACATATCCCGATTTATCAAAAACTGTGATTAATTTAGTAGATCAGGCAATTGATGATTTTAACAGTTAGAAATTGAGGA
>CAYFRZ010000158.1:0-3138 GCA_964345675.1 uncultured Methanobrevibacter sp. | reverse complement strand
GGTTTATCTAGATTATGTTTGATGGAATCTGCAGGAAAGTCTTTAGCAGAAGAAGTGGGTAAAATTGCGGTATACACATTTGCAAAACCTATAAAAGTTGTTATTTTCACTGGTTCTGGTGGAAATGGTGGGGATGGTTTTGTAGCAGCAAGATACTTATTAAATAGGGGTTATGATGTTGACATTTGTATGTTGAAGGATAACATTCGCTCTGAAGATGCAAAAACTAATCTTGAAATCTTAAAAAATATGAAACCACGTTTGTCTCGTTTGAATATTTTTAATTTAAAAACTTTAGATGATATTAATAATTGTGAAGTGGCTAGTAATCAGAATGCTGATTTTATAATTGTTGATTGTCTTTTGGGAACTGGAATTAATGGAAAATTACAAACTAATATTAAAAGAGCTATTGAAGTAATTAATGAATCTAATGGAGTTAAAATAAGTGTTGATGTTCCTTCAGGAATGAATCCATTAACTGGTGAAGTAGATGATTTGGCGGTTATTCCTGATTATACAATTAGTTTTCATAAAATCAAAACAGGTGTTAGGAATGCTGATGAAGAAGTTGTTGGGGGTATTGTAACAGCAGATATTGGCATTCCATTCGAAGCAGAATATTTTGTCAATTATGGGGACTTTTTAAGACTTAAAAATAGGGATTTATCATCTCATAAGGGAAACAATGGTCGTTTATTGATTGTTGGTGGTTCTGCAGATTATTCTGGAGCTCCTGCAATTGCTGGAATGGCAGCAATTGGTGCGGGTGCAGATTTGATTTATGTTGCTTCACCTCAAAAAGCGGCCGAAGCTATTAAGGCAACTTCTCCTGATTTGATTGTTAAATCACTTGAAGGGGATGAATTGTCATTGGATCATGCTCAGGAAATTATTGAATTGTCCGAGAAAGTGGATGCAATACTGCTTGGGCCGGGAGCAGGAATTTCTGATAACACTTTAAAATTATTTAATTTGCTTGTTGCAAAAATCAAAAAACCTATGGTATTGGATGCAGATGCATTAAAACAGGTTGAAATGTCATTAATTAAAAATCGTGAAGACATCATTTTGACTCCACATATTTTTGAATTCAAATCATTTTTCAAGTTTAAAAACGATTTGAAATTGGATATTGGCTCATATGACTTTAAGAAGGTTGATGAGAATATAACTGAATTCCAAATGATTGCTCGCCAGATTAAAGGATCTGTAATCGTCAAAGGTCAATATGACTTGATTTTATCTGGAAATAATTTCAAAATTAATAAAAGCGGAAATCCTGGAATGACTGTTGGGGGAACAGGTGATGCATTATCTGGAATTGCAACTAGTCTATTTGCTCAAGGTTTAAGTGCTTTTGACAGTGCTTCATTGGCTGCTTTCATAAATGGTGTTGCGGGTGATAGGGCATATGAAGAAAAGGGAAACGGATTTTCAGCTACTGATGTGGTATCTGTTATTGGTAATGTGATTAAAGATGGATTATGTTAAGGGAATTTTTAAAAATCGTCCAAACAGGTTCATAGCAGAAGTGGAAGTTGATGGCAATTTGGAAATAGCTCATGTGCCAAATACTGGCAGATGCAAGGAACTTCTTGTTGATGATGCTATTGTTTGGCTTAAACCATCTGATAATCCAAAAAGAAAAACCAAGTTTTCACTTCACTTCGTTGAAAATAAAAATGTCTTAGTATCACTTTACTCTCAACAAGCTAACTCCATTGTATATGATGCGATTGTTGATGGCAAGATTAAAGAACTTGTCAGCTATTCTAAACATCAAAGAGAAAAAACAGTTGACAATTCAAGAATAGACATATATCTTGCAGATGAAAACGAAGAATGTTATGTTGAAGTGAAAGGGGTGACATTGATTGTCGATGGGGAAGTCAGATTTCCTGATGCACCAACCGAAAGAGGTGCAAAGCACTTGAAAGAATTGATAAAACTTAAAACTGAAGGAAATCGCTGTGCAGTATTTTTCCTGATTCAGCATCCTGCGGGCAAATTCTTCAGACCAAACTGGAAAAATGATCCAGTATTTTCAAAAACACTAAACGAAGCATATGAAAAGGGTGTTGAAGTTCTTGTTTATAGATGTGATAATCAATTGGATGGAATAACCTTGATTCCGGAATCATTAGATTTTGATTTGACTGAAAACCTCTCCGATAGCGTCATTAATGACGAGTGAAGCAAGATTGTCGTAAGGTGTTTCACTTTTATTGATTAAAACAAGATTCTTGCCCTTAAAGTAGTTTATAAGTCCTGCAGCAGGATAAACAACAAGTGAAGTTCCGCCAATAATTAGGGTCTCTGCTCTTGAGATGTAATCGATGGAAAAATTCATGATCGTATTGTTTAGAGGTTCTTCATATAAAACGACATCGGGTTTTACGATTCCTCCACATTCACATCTTGGAATTCCATCACTTTCTAGAATATGGTTCAGTCCATATTGCTTTCCACATATCTGGCAATAGTTTCTGTGGACGCTTCCGTGAAGTTCCATAACATTTTTGCTTCCTGCCTTTTGATGAAGTCCATCAATATTCTGTGTAATAACTGCTCTTAATTTCCCTGCTTTTTCTAATTCTGCAAGTGTGGCATGTGCTGGATTTGGCATTGCTTCATTAAAAACAAGATTGTCCTTATAATAATTGAAAAATTCTTCTGTATGGTCTAAATAATAGCTATGGGATACAAGATTTTCCGGTGTGTCTCCATATTTTCTTAAACTTTCAAAAATTCCATTTTCAGATCTAAAATCGGGAATTCCACTTTCTGTTGATACACCGGCTCCTCCAAAAAACACGATATTGTTTGATGTGTCAATGATTTCTTGCAATAGATTAATTTTAGACATATTTTAATCTATATTGAAAAATAGTATTAATTCTTTTTATTTGGATTTTAATGTTGGGGATTGCTAAATCTTCATCGATAATAATATTTTTACATAATGTAGAAAGATGGTTAGTTTTTGTATATTTTTAATTTAGATATCTTTATTAATTTTATTTTACTAAAATAATATCGATATAAATATTTTTACATAAGGATGAAAAAAATGAATGGAAGATATAAAAGAATGTTGGTGCTTTTAGCGATTTTATCAATAATTGCAACAATAAA
>CAYFRZ010000157.1:0-3165 GCA_964345675.1 uncultured Methanobrevibacter sp. | reverse complement strand
ATATTTACAGATCAACTCAAATTCAATAAAAATGAGGATTTCTACAAAGCCAAAAAATGAAAATGAATTAGATGATTTATTCCAATTTTTATTTATAAAACAATGCAATCAACTAAATAATATACTTCCAGGATTATTTGAAAAAACTGATGATTATATGGAACTTTTGTTAAATATTTCATTCATTGGGGAACAGGGTGTAATTAGGCAATTGGTAGATAATATAAGTGAAGAGGATTTTAGAAATCAAGTTGAGATTATCGGATGGTTATATCAATTTTACAATTCTGAATTGAAAGATGAAACTTTTGCAAATCTCAAGAAGAAAATAAAAATTAGTAAAGAACGTATTCCTGCTGCTACTCAATTATTTACTCCGGATTGGATTGTAAAATATATGGTTGAAAATTCTGTTGGTAGATTATGGATTGAAGGACATCCTAATGATGAATTAAAATCTGCATGGAAATTTTATATTGAGGATATTGAACAAGATCAATCTGCCAAAAATAATTTTGAAATACTCAAAAAGGATTATATTAACTTAATGCCTGAAGATATTAAAATAATTGATCCCTGCATGGGTTCTGCACATATTTTAACTTATGTAATAGATATTCTTATGCAAATTTATTTATCTGTGGGGTATTCTGAAAAAGAAGCAATAGTGTCTATACTTACTAAGAACTTATATGGTATTGATATAGATTTTAGAGCATATCAATTAGCTTATTTTGCAGTAATGATGAAATCAAAAGAGTATAATCGGAATATTTTAAATTATAATCTAAATCCTTTTTTAAGTCCGATTTATGAATCAAATAATATTTCTTCGGAATTCATTGAAATAATAGTTAAAAAGTTACCTAATTTTAAGGAATCAATAACTTATATTATTGATTCGTTTTATGACGCAAAAGAGTATGGAAGTATGATAAAACTCGATGATAAAGATTTTTATAATCTTAAAAAAGAGTTATTAGACATGTTTAATCAAACTAAAAATGAATTATTATTTTTGAATTTAATTCCGGATTTTAATTTGTTTGTTAATCTTCTAAACCAAGCTATTTTACTCAGTCAAAATTATGATATTGTCATTACAAATCCTCCATATATGGCATCTAAGAGTATGAATGAAAAATTAAGAAAGTGGACTTCAGAAAAATATCCTAAAAGTAAGTTTGATCTATTTTCCATATTTATTGAGCGTTGTGAATTAATGTTAAAACCAAATAGGTTTCTTTCGATGATTACTCAACAATCATTCATGTTTTTATCATCTTTTGAAAAATTAAGATATGATTTTTTAAAGAATACTATTTTTAACATGATTCATTTAGGGTCTGGAGCATTTGAAGAAATTGGTGGGGAAGTAGTTCAAACTACTTCTTTTATATTGTTAAATGAGCACATTGATAATTATAAAAATGTTTTCATCCGTTTAGTTAATGAAAATTTTAAAGAAAAATCTTTTTTTAATAAAGATAATTATTTTATTTCATCACAAAGTGATTTTTCAAAAATTCCATCAAGTCCTATGGCATACAATGCTAATCAGGACATAATAGAAATTTTTAAAAAGGAAAAATTGGATAAATTCTTAGAACCAAAATCTGGAATTATGACGGGTAATGATGCATATTTTGTTAAATTTTGGTATGAAGTTGACTTTAATAAAATAGGGTTTAATTGTTATTCTTATGAGGATATGTTAAAATATAATCATAAATGGTATCATCTTACTCGTGGAGGTAATTATAGAAAGTGGTATGGGAATTTAGAACATGTTGTTAATTTAGAAAATGATGCTTATGAGATAAAAAACTCGGGCAATAATTTCAGGTTAAGAGATTCTAAGTATTATTTTAAAGAAGGATTAACATGGACTATGATTACAACAAAAAATTTATCTATACGTTATGTTCCAGAAGGAATATTATTTGGAAATGGTGGACCAACATGTTTTGTTAATGAACATTTATATTACTTTATGGCATTACTAAATAGTGCAATTGTTAATGAAATGATTTCATTTATGAATCCTACTTTAAATATTGTTATTAAAGATATTAAGTCACTACCGGTCATAGAACAATATGATAATGCTATAGATGAATTAGTTAAAGAAAATATTTCTATTTCAAAAGAAAATTGGAATCTCTCTGAAACTTCATGGGAATTCGAGAAACATTTTTTACTTAAATTTAAAGAAGATAATTTAATTGAACATGCGTTTGTTTCTTTTAATAACTATTTTGACCATTCATTCAATAAATTGAAGAATAATGAGGAAGAACTTAATAAAATTTTTTTGAAAATTTATAATTTGGAAGGTATTGATTATACAATTTCTGATGCATTAATTAGTTTAGATAAATATGATTGTAAAGAGTCTATTACTTCATTTATTTCATATGCAATAGGTTGTATGTTTGGAAGATATTCTCTTGATGAACCGGGAATAATTTTTAGTGGGGGAATCTTTAATTTAAATAGGTATCATCAGTTTATTCCCGATGCAGACAATATTATACCCGTATTAGATACAGAATACTTTGAAGATGATATTGTTGAACGTTTTGTTGAATTTGTAAAAATCTGTTTTGGAGAAGAATCATTAGAAAAAAACTTAGATTTCATTGCTGGTGCTTTAAATAAAAAAGGCAAAACAAGTAGAGAAATAATACGTAATTATTTATTATCGGATTTTTTCAATGATCATTCTAAAAAGTATAATAAATGCCCAATTTATTGGCAATTTGATAGTGGTAAACAAAATGCTTTTAAATGTTTAATTTATATGCATAGATATGAACCAGATATTATAGCTCGTGTGAGAACTGATTATTTGCATAAAACCCAAAAAGCTATTGAACAGAATCTGTCTCATTGTGATAGTGTTATTTCTAATTCTTCTAATAAATCAGAGGTTAGTAGAGCTACTAAAGATAAATCTAAGTATATTAAACAATTAGATGAGATTAAAGTTTATGATGAAGCTTTAAGGCATATGGCTACTCAAAATATTGAAATTGATTTAGATGATGGCGTTAAAGATAACTATGCTAAATTCCAAAAAATTGAAATATCTAAGGAAGGGGAAAAATCTAAAAAGATTAATTTACTCAAAAATATTTAAATGGGGCATGTATAATGGATCTC
>CAYFRZ010000156.1:0-3171 GCA_964345675.1 uncultured Methanobrevibacter sp. | reverse complement strand
ATTAATAATGATGGATTTTCCAAAATAAATTTAAATGATTTTTTTTATTCTTTAGGCGAATTTATTAAAGATAATTGTGATTCTGTAGATTTCATGATTAATTATGATATGGATGAAAGTTTAGTGTTTGATATTGATCTTATAAGTCCTTTAAGTTTGATATTTATTGAGCTGATTTATAATTCAATTTACTATGACTTTAATGAAGATGAGAATAATGAAATTGATTTTCAAATTAAAAAAATAGAAGATGATGGTATTTGTTTTATTTATAAAGATAATCATAATAAGTTACCTAATAATTTTAATTTTAATAGTTCAGAAGATATTAGTGTTATTATAATTAATAGTTTAGTAAATCAAATTAGGGGAAATTTAGAGATAATTGATAGTAAAAATGGTTTTAAACTTACTTTCCCGTCAGGTGATTAAATGAGTGATTTTCATGTTTTTGGTAACATTTTACTATTTATTTCACTAATAATATTTTTAGTGTTATGTTATATTTTTAAACAGCCTAAAAATAGAATTAGAAATACATTTTCAGCGTTCGTTGCATCTACTTTTTTATATTCATTAAGTTGTGCCGTATTTTTCTTATCATCCAGTTTATATATTCAATCTTGGATGTTGAATTTCCAAATTTTCATGTTTGTTTTCATTCCTACTATTTGGTTTATATTTATAGCTACTTTCACAGAGAATCTGAAAAAGAATTATCTTATTTCATTAATTGTACCTGCTATTGTATTTTTATTATTTTTATCTAATCCGTGGACAGATTTATTAACATACATATCAGTTGGTACTAGTTCAATAAAATATAATTATATTTCATTTTTTATATTTTATTATTGCATATTCTTATTATTCTTACCTTTAATATTATTATATAAATTTTCTAAGATTAAAGGACGTCGTTATAGAAACATAATAATTGCATTGGCTTCAATACCATTAATACATTAGATGATAATTAATATTATATATAATAATTATATATGGAATTATTTTTTTATTAAAGTTTAATTATGGATAATATGAACTCTATTATTGAAGCAGGAATTGAAAAAACAGATTTATTAATTATAGATGACAATTATGATTTATATAATCTAATAAGTGAAATGATTTTTACCGATGCATTTTTTAAACTAGATTATTCATCATCAAATGATATTGATTTTAATAAATTTTTAGAAAATACCTCTCCAATGATACTTATAAATGAAGATAATCTTAAAAAAGATTTAATGGAACTTATTAATGAAATAAAGGCAAACAATTTAAACTCCATTCCAATACTCATTTTTTCAAGCAACACTAATGATGAGTTCAAATTTAATATAATGAAAAACATAGGCTACTTAATTAGTAAACCTGTAAACAAAGAATATTGTTATGAACTTTTAAAGAGAATTTCCAACCTTGTCAATACAAATAAACATAGCAATACTCTTTCTGGTCTTCCCAGTTCAAACCAAATAAACAATGAATTGCAAAGAAGATTTAGTTCCAATAAACCATTTTCCATTATGTATATAGATTTGGATCATTTTAAAGAATATAACGACAATTATGGATTTTTAAAAGGTAATGATGCAATACTAGGTTTAAGTGACATTATTAAAAAAACTATAATGAGTTATGGAAATAAAGAAGATTTCATAGGACATATTGGGGGAGATGACTTTTTTATAATCGTGAATGAAGAAAATGGTGAATTAATTGCAAAAAAAAATAATCGAATCATTTGATAAACTTGCAAAAACCATGTATAAAAAAGGTGATGAATACATAATGACAATAGACAACTTAAATCCCAATAAACTTGGAACAAAAAGGATTATGAGTGTTAGTATTGCATTAGTAACTAAAAAAGATACTTCCATTGAATCACGAGCAAGATTCTTAGAAAACATTATACGAGCTAAAAAGAAAGCAAAGGAGATTAGTGGTAGTTCTTTATTCAAAACCACAGTTTAATCAAATTTAAAAAAAATTATCATATCAATAATTCAATTTTAAATCCTGCTCCCTCTGATTCCACTTGAGTTAAGCTTCCATTTAATTGTTGTATTAAAGCATATGAAATAGCAAAGCCAAATGAAGAATAATCATATATATCTACATTTTCAGGAAGTCCTTTACCATTATCTTTAATTATTAAATATATTGAATTTGAAGAACTTTTTTTAAGAATTAGCTGTAATTTTTTATCATCTCTAGAACCGGACAAACCATGTTTAAATGCATTTGATAATAATTCATTAAGAATTAGACTCAAAGGAGTTAAAACTTCAATAGATAAATTAATATCTTTATCCAAATCACGAATAATTTCCACATCATCAAAATCATATAAATAAAGGGTATTCATTATAAAATCTGAAAAATTAACTAAAGAAAAATAGTTATTTTGATATGTATTTTCATATATTGAAGACATTAAAGATATATGTTTTATTAAATTATCTATGATAAAATTTACATCCTTATCATAACGCTTAGCTGCATTAATTAAAGAAAAAAATAAATCTAAATTAATTTTAATTCTATGATTAACATCCTGTAAAAGATTTATAGTATCATCATATTCTTTAGACAATAATTTATTCTGTTTTAAAAATTGAGATTCAACTTCAATAATTTTATTCTCGTCCTGTTTTATATCAGTGATATTATAAATTGTGAAGATAATTCCATTAAACACTCCATCCTCATATAACTCATTTTTAAAAATTTGATACCAATTGTTTGATTTATAATGATGAAAATCAAAGTACATTTCTTCATTAAAAAGATCATCTAAACTTGAAATATCCATATTAACATGCTTTAAAACTTCATTAATATGAATTCCTTCAAATAAATTATTTAATCCAATGAACTCCTCAAAACTCTTATTGTATTGGGTTAAATTATAATTATTATCAACGAAAGCTATTCCTACAGTTAACTTTTCAATGAAATCCTTACGAAAATATAATTTTATATCCAACATTTTTGAATTATAAAGCATGTAATTACAACATAAAACAAAGCATAAGAATATAATAGGATCTAAATTATATGGATTAAAAAGATAATAAGAAATTATTTTAAAAAACAATACAATTAATATAATTACTTATTTTTTCATTTTAATCTTTTGAGTAATAGGCCATTTCA
>CAYFRZ010000155.1:0-3301 GCA_964345675.1 uncultured Methanobrevibacter sp. | reverse complement strand
GCATTCAGTGGTGGATTAGATACTTCTGTTTGTGTTAAATTATTAGAAGAAAAATACGATGTAGAAGTAATTACTGCATGTGTAGATGTTGGTCAAGGCGAGGAAGAAATGGAAAAAGCAAAAACCATGGCGTCCAAAATCGGTGGATTAAAACACTACAATATCGATGCTAAAGAAGAATTTGCTAACGAATACATCACACGCGGAATTAAAGCAAATGCAGAATATGAAGGATACCCATTAAGTACAGCACTTGCAAGACCATTAATTGCAGAAAAAATCATTGAAGTTGCTGAAAAAGAAGGGGCAACAGCTATCGCACACGGTTGTACTGGTAAAGGAAATGACCAATTCAGATTTGAAGCAGTCATTCTTGCAATGTCCGATTTAGACATTATTGCACCTATCAGAGAAATGAATTTAACCAGAACTGAAGAAAAAGCATATGCTGAATCAAAAGGTATCGAATTAAGTTACGATAAAATTTACAGTATTGATGAAAACCTCTGGGGAAGAGCAATTGAAGGTGACGTATTAGAAGATCCTGCAAACGAACCTCCAGAAGACATTTACGAATGGACCAAATCCTGGGAATCTGCTAATGATGAACCTGAAAAAGTATCCATCGAATTCGAAGAAGGTATTCCAGTAGCTATAAACGGTGAAATGATGCCTTTAATCGACCTCATCAAAAAAGCAAACGAAATTGCAGGAAACAACGGTCTTGGTAGAGTAGATTCAATCGAAAACAGAATGATTGGAATCAAAAGTAGGGAAGTATACGAAACTCCTGGTGCAAAATTGTTAATTGCAGCCCACAAAGCATTAGAAGAATTAGTTTTAACTACTGATGAATTAAGATTTGCTGAATACATGTCAACCCTTTACTCTGACTTAATCTACAGAGCTTTATGGCAAGAACCTTTAAGAGAAGACATTGACCAAGCTATTGATAAAATGCAAGAAAGAGTAAGCGGAGAAGTCGTAATGAAATTATTCAAAGGTTCAATCCAACCAATCGTCAGAAAATCTCCATTCAGCTTACACAGTGTTGAACAAATTACTTTTGAAGACAAAGAAACCGATCAAAGAGAAGTTGAAGGTATGATTAAGTACCACGGTCTTCAAGCAGCAAATTACCAAAAATTAAACAGATAGCTTTATAGCTATCCTATCTTATTTTTTTACTTAAATTTCATTAAAAAAAGTCCATTATCTAATTTTACATAAAACTAGCATATTTGCATCATATAAAAAAATGAATAAACCAATTATCAAATGATAATTGATTAACGAATTACACTAATTTTTTTAGTTAAAGAAGTAGTTCCATAAGTTGAAGTTGACTTGAAACTTACTTTAACAGTATAATACCTATTTACTTTTAAGTTAATAGTAAGTGATGCTTGTCCTTTACTATTTGTTGTTTTGTAATATGTTTTACCGTTGATTCTAAATTTCACTTTAACCTTTTTTAGTACTTTTTTATTTGCATTTTTAAAAGTAACAACAAATTTTCCTTTTTTATGTATTTTAGTTTTTGAAGCGGTAATAATTGGTTTCACTACTTTTACTTTTATGGATTTGGTAGTTCCAGTATAATATTTATTTCCTTTGTAAATAACTTTTACAGAATAAGTTTTAGGAGCATTATTAATATTAAAACTAGCTATTCCATAATTATTAGTATAAGCAGTGTAAGTTTTACCAGCTATTACAATAGATACTTTTTCACCCTTCATGACCTTATTATAACAGTTTACTAATTTTACAGATAATTTTTTGCTACTTTTATAATATTTTGTTAAATCCTTTACAGCCAATGCAGAATACCTTGAAACCACATCTAATTTCAATGTTTGATTGTTAATTTTTGCATAAACCACTTTATCATTATTTGTAGGGTTAATATTAAACGTTGCAACACCATTTAACAATTTTTTTTGTAATATACATTGAATTTGTGTAAACTGTAACTTCCAAAGGAAGAGTAATACTTTCATTTAATTTATGGATTTCTTTTGTTTCATTGTCAAAGTAATAATTTAAATCAACAGTTAAAATATTATTCTCTTTTGTATAAACAATGCCATTATTTGATGAAAAGGTCATAATTAACCATCTAGAAGCATTAATTTTTTCAGGAAAAAGTTCACTACTATGTGGTGAATAATAATAGGAACTAATATTGTTTTGACCCCACCAGCAGTATTGTACAGTTGCATTGTCATCTAATGCAATATCCCCATAAAAACTATCTTTTTTGATATAATTTCCAACAATAGCACAATTTTCCATGAAAAGTTCAGTATCAGGATAATTATTAGACACTGCTCCATGCAATCCCGCATGATTTTGTTCAAAAATTGTATTGTAAACTTTTGTTATAACATGTTGACCGCTTGGAGGTGCTAAAATTGCAGCAGCATAATATCTAACATCATTATATCCAAAATAACTATTATTAATGACAGCGTAATTATGATTACTTATACCACCAGCTGTGTAGTTTGTAGTTAAATATTCAAATCGACAGTTGTTGATTGTTGCATTTCCAAGGTTTAACAATGCTGCTGCGGAATAAACAGCAAAATTCTTATAGAATATGCATCCATCCAATTTTATTGTACCTCCTGATGCAATACAACCACCTACACTTTTATCCGCTGTCACAAAGTTTTGAGTAAAATTAGAATTTTTAATAGTGGTTTCACCATTTATATACATAACACCCCCATATTGTACTGCACTATTGTTTATAAAACAAGTATTTTCAATATTCAAAATTCCAGGATTGCTGTATATGGCTCCTCCATTTTTAGATGCCTGAGAATTGCTTAATATACAATTTTTAATTGTAATTTCCCCACCTTCATTATAAATCAGCCCACCAATGGTTGAATTACCCTTTGTTAATGTAAATTGATTAAAGTCAATTTACTGTTTGAATCCATTGTGAATAATCTTTCAACAGATCCGCAATCAATTATTGTATTCTCTTTTGATTTGCCAATAAGTGTAACAGATTTATTCAATGAAATATTTCTGTTATTTCCACCTACATACTTACCATCATCCAGATATATTGTAGAGTCATTTGAAGCATGATTTATTGCATTCCTTAAGTTATTATATGGATTTTTTTGACTTCCATCTCCTAAATCATCACCAGTAGGTGAAATATATACCTCAAAAGAGTCTGAACCAACAATATCAGTATTATTCTCCTCCATTGCACTAACACAATTTATTGTTGCAATTATTGATAAAATCGCTAAAAGCACCAACATTCTTTTATATC
>CAYFRZ010000154.1:0-3314 GCA_964345675.1 uncultured Methanobrevibacter sp. | reverse complement strand
GATGATGTTATGTATGCATTGTATCCTGCATTCGGAAGACACATAAGCAGGAATTATTTTTATGCTGCAATTAAAGAGTTGGTGGATCTTGGAGTCATTGAATGCATCAATCCCAAAAAAATACATGGCAGAATGTATATAATAACCGAAAAAGGTGAAAGAGTACTTGGACTGTTATAATTCACCATTTCAACTGAAATAACATTAACACTCACCATCAGCTATTAAAAAACCACATCAGAAAATCATTGCATATACCCAAGTTCAAAAACAAGAACCAGAACTAAAAACGTTACAGTTAATGTCAAAACCATTCCATTAAATCAAAAGTAAAATGATATCTATTAATTATTATTGACTTTATTTTATTGGAAACATTGATATCAAATATTTGGAAAATTATATATTTTTTTAAACACAAAATTATATCAATTACCAATTTGTATTTTAAATTATGGGGATTTTTATGGAAAACAAAATAAATATTAAAATAAATGATTTTGGACCGATTAATGAAGCGGACATTAATCTAAATAAAATTAATGTTGTTGGTGGAAATAATGCAACGGGCAAATCAACAACAAGTAAACTTTTATATTGTTTCTTAAAATCAAACATGGAAGACAGAATAGATTTTGCATTGGAACACTCTAGGTTGCACATTGATGCATTAATTAACAATATCTATTTAGCATTACATGTAAATCAACCGGAATTTGTTTATTTAAAAGATGTTCGTGGATTTGGAATGACAAATGACAATGATAAAGTTATCCCTTTTAATGAATTACGTGTTGAAGAAAAATTTCATCAAATCCAAATTGATTATAACAGATATTTTGATGAAAACAATGACAATGAACGTATTAAAGGAATGATCAAAGAGATTGATGATATTTTAACTACAATTCATCTTGAAGAAGATAAACTAACAGTATTGCTTTTAAAAGATTTTTTATCTTCAGAGTTCAACAGTAAAAACTTAAAGTTCAATTCAAGATTTAATGGAATTGTTAATGATGATGAATTTAATATAGAAGTAAATCTAAAAGATAATGATTTTGATTCAGATGATGCATTTTCAGCTAACGGATATTTCAGTTCACAGGATGTAATTTATATTGACACGTTTTCTTTTTTTGAAACACATACTCCCTGGAGGACGGATTATCACCATGCAGGTTATATAACTAAAATATTAATGTTTGATAATCAAGAAGATTTAGAAAAGATAACTGATGAAAAACTATTGTATGTAATTCAAAAAATCAAAGAGATAATAAACGGAGATATTACTTTTGTAAATAATAAATTTACTTTTATTCAAGACGAAACAAAGGATTTTGATTCTTTAAATAATAATTCTTTTGCAATTACTGATGCAGCATCTGGAATAAAACAAATTGCAATAATACAATTATTATTGTCTAATGGTGAATTAAAACCAAATTCATTTTTAATTTTTGATGAACCAGAAGTTAATCTTCATCCAGATTGGCAATTTAAATTTGCAGAAATATTGGTTCTTCTTGCAAAGGAACTTAACATAACAATTTACCTTAATTCGCATAGTCCATTGTTTATTGAAGCTATGGATGTATTCAGTGAAACCTATGAATTTGAAGATTCAATAAATTACTATTTAACTGAAGAATCCGGAATAGCAGGAAAATATAATTTCACTAAAATCGAGTCTAATGAGATATATAATATTTATGACAACCTTGGAAATGTTTATAAGCTTGTTGATCAACTCAGATTAAAAAGAAGATTTAAATAGGTAGTGTTAAAATGTCTGAAATAACAAATGATAGATTCGTTGAATTTCTAAATACATTCAATGATAAGGAATATAGAAATAATAAATTCTATGACACTATCACTGAAATTTCCCGAAAGAAAACAGGAAAACCGGATGCATTAATTGAAAATGATTTTAGAATGTATTCTTTAGATGATATTGCAAAAGGAAGTGAAGTTTTAAGTTTAAATCTTCCAAAAACTACAGATGCTCTTTTTTATAAAGAAAATCCTGATGGAAGTTTATCATTATATTTCATTGAATTTAAATTTCATAATTTAGATGATCCTGATGCTGAAGATTTGTTATATAATTTAGTTGATGAAATATATGCTGAACCTAAAAAATTAAAATGTGTAGAGAAGTACAAAAAAGATTTAAACAAAATAAAACAATATTATGGTGATGATGTTAAGCATACGTTGATTTTAAAACCTATTGAATCAATTAAGGTAGCTATTCCAAAATTATATAAAGAATTCGACACAGATATTGATGAAAAAGATGTGGAAATATATTTGGATGGAATTGAAAAAAACTTATATGTTTTTGTAAGCACTTATACAGAAGTTGGTAAATATAATCGCCATAAAGAAAGAATGGACAGTATGAGCACTGGATTAGAAAAACATTTTGATAGATTAATAAGTGGAAATATAATTGATAATTATGCAATTCGTCCACGTTCATTTTTCGATGACTTTTTAGAAAGTGAAATATTAAGTTAATGGTGAGTCTATGACTACTTTAGAAAAGATAATTAAAAATATTTGCAGAGATTATATTACAATCGATTACAATGGTGTACTTGATTTTAAATCAACATTAAAACACAATATTAGAAATAATTCCATTTCTGAAGATGACGCATTATTTATATTATTGGATTTAGTATATCATGCTAATCACGGATTAAAATATAAATTTTTTTCTAAAAAGCTATTTGGTTTAATTAAAGATGTTAAAAAGTATAATAAAGAAAACAAAGAGTATTTAAATGAAAAAATCCTGTTCAATAAACATTATTATCGTGAAGTAAAACAAGTCATTGATTATATTATCTCCTTAGCTAAAGGGAGAAATTTACAAAGCAAAAATATCACTATCGAAAAATCAGAAGAGAATATTAAAAATCGTAAAAAATTAATTAAAACAAAATTAAAAGATTTTCAACCTGATGATTTATGCCATATTCTTGATTTAGATCCCACCATTAATTTTGAAAGAAAAAAAGTTTTAAAAAATAGAATTATCGATGAATTATTAGAAATATCATTTGCTGAGGATAAATTAAATAATTGTTCTGCAGAAGACATAAAAGAGATTCTAAATTCAAATAATAAATCTACAGGAATGACAAATGAAGAAATCATTAAAATTCAAAATGTTCGATTGTATAAATTATTGGATGAATTTGAAGACGAGTATAAAATTCAATTAGAAAAAGAAAATGAACTTAAACAGCAAAAAAGAGATAAAAAACGATTAAAAAAAGAAAAACTAAAAAAACAAA
>CAYFRZ010000153.1:0-3416 GCA_964345675.1 uncultured Methanobrevibacter sp. | reverse complement strand
AAAAAACATGGTTAGTCCAATTATTGCAGCAATCATTTCCTTTTTCTTACCAGGTATTGGTCAAATAATACAAGGTGCAGATGCTAAAAAAGGAGCAATAATGTTTGTTATTGCTATTATCTTAGGTTGGTTATTAATCAATTATCTTGGTACTTTAGGAAACCTTATTTATTGTATATATGCACTTTATGCAGCATATGATGCATATAAAATAGAAGCATAATATTATTTTATTCAAATAATATTCTAAAAAACTTAAATAGTGATTTTAAATCACTATTTTTATTTTAAAAAAAATTTAAGAATTATAAAAAAAATTAAAAAAATAGGCAATCTATTTGATTACCATTAAAGTGTCACCGGAATTAACTGCATCACCAGGTTCGACAAAGATTTCTTCAACAACACCATCAACTTCAGATTGTATGTCGTTTTCCATCTTCATAGCTTCAATAACACATATTGTTGATCCTTTAGTGACTTTATCTCCGACATTAACTTTGAGTTTAATTACCATACCATTCATAGAAGAACTAACTCCCCCTTCAACTGGATGGAAATTACCATTATCTGATTCTTCAATTTCCATAAATCCAGTAGGCATGATTTTAACTTCGTACATATCCCCATCCACTTCAACATTATATTGAGTTGGAATTCCAATAGTTTCATCTTCACTGAATGCATGAGGTGCTTTTAATTCTTCTTCTTCAGCTTCACCTTTAAGGAATTTTGGTGCGATTGGTGGATATAATGCATAAGTTAATGCATCTTCATCAGATTTGACAAAACCTTTTTCTTCACCTTCAGATTTGAATTTAACAAATTCAGGTTCGAGTAAATCTGCAGGTCTGCAAGTAATAACATCATCATCACCAATGATTCTTTTAGAAATTTCTTCATCGGGTTCTGCAGGTGGTTTACCATACATTCCTTTCATATAATCTTTAACTTCATTAGATACAGTTTTATACCTTTCCCCACCCAAAACATTCATTACAGATTGAATACCGACAATTTGACTTGTTGGAGTTACAAGAGGAGGATATCCCATGTCTTTTCTAACACGAGGCATTTCATCCAATACATCATTGTACCTGTCAAGTGCATTTTGCTCTTTAAGTTGGGAAATAAGGTTTGAAAGCATTCCACCAGGAATTTGATATAACAATACATCAGCATCAATACTTGTGGAGATAGGATCTAAAATTCCCAAATATTTTTCTTTAATATCCTCAAAGTATTTTTTGATTGAAGTTAATAATTTTAAATCAAGACCAGTATCGAATTCTGTTCCTTGAAGGGCAGCAACCATACTTTCTGTTGGTGGTTGACTTGTTCCCCATGCAAGAGGTGAAATAGCAGTATCTAAAATATCAACACCTGCCTGACATGCAGCATAATAACTAATTGGAGTCATACCACTAGTACAATGACAATGCAAATCAACAAGCAAATCAGTTTCTTCTTTTAATTTTGATACTAATTCATAAGCTGCATTAGGAGTGATTAATCCAGCCATATCTTTAATTGCAACAGAATCACAATCAAGATTTTCAAGATTTTTAGCCAAATCTACAAAACTATCGATAGTGTGAACTGGACTTATAGTATAACTAATTGTACCTTGCACATGTGCACCTTGATCTTTAGCAACAGTGATTGCTTTTTCCATATTTCTGACATCATTTAAAGCGTCAAAAACTCTGAAAATATCTACACCATTTTCATATGATTTTTCTACGAATTTTGTTACAATATCATCAGGATAATGTTTATAACCTACTAAATTTTGCCCTCTTAAAAGCATTTGAATAGGAGTTTTCTTAAATTCAGATTTTAATTGTCTTAATCTTACCCACGGATCTTCATTCAAATATCTAATACAAGTATCAAAAGTAGCTCCACCCCAAGCTTCTACTGAAAAATAACCTACTTTATCCATTTCTTCAGCAATAGGAATCATGTCTCTGGTTCTCATCCTAGTTGCAAGTAGAGATTGGTGAGCATCACGAAGTGCTGTTTCTGTAAATCTTACTTTTGCCATTATTTACACCTCTTAATTATTATTTACAAATAATCATAAAATATCCAACTATAATATATATTTTTTGTATTATATAAAAATATGCAAAATCTCCATAGATTCTTGTAGTTTCAAGAGATTTTAAAAAAAAGTTTTATAAAAATAATAAAAAAAGATAAAAAAAATCGAAAAATTATCTTTCCAATTCACCAGAAATAAATTTTTCAACATTTTCAAATGCTTCATCATCAGTGTATTGAATTGGAGGATGTTTCATTGTGTATGAAGAAATAGAAGTTAATTGTCCACCAATACCTCTTTCTAAACCAATTTTACAACATCTAACTGCATCAATTACACAACCCGCTGAATTTGGAGAGTCTTCCACACTTAATCTAAGTTCAATATTCATTGGAACATCACCAAATGTGCGACCTTCCATTCTGAGGAAGCATAATTTATTATCATTTTGCCATGGGACATAATCACTAGGACCTATATGAATATCCCTATCATCCATTCTTTCTTTTAAAACAGATTGAACTGCTTCTGTTTTAGATTCTTTTTTAGAGTCCAACCTTTCACGATTAAGCATATTTAAAAAGTCAGTGTTTCCTCCAGTGTTAATTTGATAAGTTTTATCTAATTTTACACCTCTATCCATGAATAAACTAGCTAGTGTTCTGTGAGTGATGGTAGCACCAATTTGAGCTTTAATATCATCTCCAACCATAGGAATTCCTTTTGCTTTGAACTTAGCATCCCATTCATCATCACTTACAATGAATACTGGCATACAATTCACATATGCAACACCAGCATCGAGAGCACATTGAGCATAATATCTTGCAGCTTTTTCTGAACCTACAGGCAGGTAATTAACTAATATTTCTGCCCCACTTTCTTTTAACACATCAACAACATCAACAGGATCTTCATCACTTACAACAAAAGTGTATTCATCATCATAATTAGACATGTGTTCTGCAACACCATCTAAAACATGACCCATACTTACTTTAGCATCATATTTAGGAATATCATTTTGGAAAACTGTTGTGCAGTTTGGTTTTGAAAAAATAGCTTCATCAATAGTTTTTCCAACTTTCCTCACATCTACATCAAAAGCTGCAACAACCTCAATATCACTAGGTTCATATCCTCCAATATCCCAATGCATAAGGCCTATTGCATCTTCAGGGTTTTTACCATCATAATAATGTATTCCTTGAATAAGAGAACTAGCACAGTTTCCTATTCCAACAATTGCTATTTTAATTTTATTCAATATAACACCAGCTTTAATAATTATAATAATTAATACTTTAATAAATAAAATACTAATATTATGTTAATTAATATACTTTATATAATTATGCTTATTTAATTT
>CAYFRZ010000152.1:0-3465 GCA_964345675.1 uncultured Methanobrevibacter sp. | reverse complement strand
TTTCAGGCAATCTAGGATTTTTTTCCATCATTTCTTTTGTTTTTCTTGTAATCATTTCAGGTAGTGTTATATCAGGTTCCGTATATTCTCCATTTTGATAACAATCCTTACAAAAATCAGGATTTAAACTACCATCATTATTTGTTCCATAATCTTCTTTAACAATCGGTCTACCACAAGAATTGCAAAATCCCATAACAAAAACTCCATTTTAAAAAAAAAATAGTTGTAAATTAGAAAAAATCTAATTTACTAGTCGTCTTTTACTTCAATATTTTCATCTTCGTCCATTGCAAGTCTCATGTTATCTGGATCAGGTTCAAAGTGTTCTAAGAAGTCTTGTGCAGCTCTTCTTACATCTCTAGAACCAATGATGTATCTACCAGCAATAATGATGTTAGCACCTTTTTCAATAGCTTCTTCAGCATTGTTAGGTCTAATACCACCTGCAACAGCAACAAGACCTTTATCACCGAGCATTGATTTAATATCTTTAATGTTACCCCATTCAGTCATGTCACTAGTGTCTTCACCATGTTCTGCTCTGTAGGTTTCCATATCGACATTTCTGTGTAATAAAACAATATCTGGTTTTAGGTCTTCAGGAAGTTTAGCTAATTTTTCTTCAAATCCAGCAACATTCATCATATCCAAGATAGAGTAAATACCTTGTTTTTGAGTTTCATGAATAGCTTTAGCAATAGATTCGACAGTACCAAGACCAGAAATAGCTACTGCATCAGCAGTTTCATCTGCAGCCATTTTAACTTCTACACGACCCACATCTAAAGTTTTTAAGTCAGCAATAATGAATGCATCAGGACGCAAAGCTCTAATCTTACCAATAATTCCAACACCGAATTTTTTAACGAGCGGAGTTCCTGCTTCAAGTAAAATTCTGTCGTTGTCAGGTAAATCATTAATGATTTTTTCCATTGCAGCTTCATTATCCAAGTCAAGTGCAACTTGTAAGTATGGTGGTGACCAAAGTTTTTTGACTTTGAATCCCATAATTGGGTGAGTTCCACGGTCTTTTTCGGCTAAAACTTTTTCAATAGATGGATAATCTTCCATTGCTCTTCTGATAGCTAATTTAGTTGCTCCGTAGTTATATTGATAAATTTTTCTGTAATCTTTAGCAGACGGATCAATGAATACACTTACATTAATTACAATGTCCTCTACAATTTCTTTTGGAATGTATCCATCTTCTACTGCATCCGCTACTGCTCTTGCAACAGCAGTTTGTGCAGGTCCAAATATTTTACTAGCATCATCTAAATCACCAACAGTTACTTTAGGAATAATCAAAGTAGCTGGTTTGGTCATTAAATTAGGTCTAATTACGCTTGTTAAAGGAGTGTGTCCTATAGATAAGTTTGATAAACCATTAGCGAAAGCTTGACCAACAGGTCCAAATTTATCACCAATTAACAAATCAATATGTGCTAATTCAGGGCCATCTCCGATAAGAGCTTCTCCTATTTTATACATTGGGTCCATTAAATTTCCTCCATATAATAGTATTAGTTTATTTATAAATATAATTATTTATTGGAAGTTTATCCTTCTTGAGATATCTTTAGGTAAAGGTAATCTTCTGAAAGGTTTTCCTTCACATTTTTCGTTAATTTCAGCAATTAACTCATCAACTGTCATGTCTACTTTTTCACCAGTTTCACGTACAGTTACTTGGAATTTACCAGATTCCACTTCTTTATCTCCAACGACAAAAATGTATGGAATCCATTCTTTAGATGCATTTCTAATTTTTTTACCTACACTTTCGTCCCTATCATCAATATCTACACGAATGTTTGAATCATTAATTTTAACATATAATTCTTCTGCAAATTCTTTGTGAGATTCACCAACAGTTAAAATCCTTGCTTGGATTGGACTTAACCAGGTTGGTAACATTGGAGATTTTTCATTTAGCTCAATTGCAGTTTTTTCAAGCATTGCGCATAAAACTCTTTCAATACTTCCAGTTGGAGAACAATGCAATATAGTTGGATTATGTTGTTCGCCGTCTTCACCTAAATAGGAAATATCAAATCTTTTACCACTTTCAACATCAATTTGAACAGTTGGGTTTTCAATTGGACGGCCTAACGCATCAATGTTAGCTAAATCGATTTTACATACCCAGTAGTGGTGTCTTTCAGGCAAGACTTCAAGTAAAATAGGTTTTCCGAATTTTTCAGCAATCTCATACATCCATTCTTCATGGTCGTCAAAGAAGTCTTGGGTTGCTCTGAAAATTACTTCAAAGTCTAATTCTAAGTCTTTACCGGTTTGCATACACATGTCAGTTTGGTTTGCAAATTCTTCTAGAGATGCTGGAACATCAGCACAGAAAGAGTGGAAATCTGGCATGGTGAATGCTCTTAATCTTTTAAGTCCAACAACTTCTCCTTTTTTCTCGAAACGGAAACTGTAAGTGGATAATTCGTAAACTTTAGCTGGTAAATTTTTCCAGGTTAAGTATGAATCAGCCATTGTTCTGAATGCTCCGAAACAGCATGCAAATCTGAGCATTAAGTTCTTTTTGGTGTCAGTTCTGTATTGTCTTTCTCCAAATTTGTATGCATGTTGATAAATAGCTTCATTATCTAAATCATAGAAAATTGGAGTTTCAATAGGCATTGCTCCATTATCTACAGTAAGGTTGTAAACATAATCAGCAAGCAAATCCCTTATTAATCTTCCTTTTGGGTACCACCTAAGGTTTCCAACATCAGAAGCAGGTTCATAATCACAAATTTCTTTTTCCCTCATTAATTTAACATGAGGAGGTTCACCTTCATCGGATGCACCTTGTCCCAATTCATAATCAACTAGTTGTTTGAAAGTTTTGTTATCAAATTTAAAGTCTTCAATTTGAGTAATTTTGTTTCCTTCAAGAATTTGCCATTTAGAAGGTTTTCTTTCAACTTTTGCTTCATCTGCATCATCTGCAGTGATAGTTCTTGAAAGTTCACTTAATGGGTGTCCTTTACAAGAAATTTCAAATGATTTATACCATCCGAAAGGTACTCTTTTTACATTTAAATCTTCAGCAAGTAAAGCCTCTTCAACATCTTTTAAAATTTGTACAGCGACTTTTGGAGAGCTTAATGAAGAAGATAAGTGAGCATATGGATACAATACAATATTTTCAGCTTTAACTTGATCATTAGTTTTTTTAACTTCATTGACTAAATTTTTAACAATACCTTCTGGATTATTTTCATCATCTTTTTCAACAGCTGTAAATACTACTAAAGAATCATCAAAGGAACCTTCTTTTTTAGCTTCCTCAATATCTTCAGCTACAGGTGTTTTATTTTTTACATTATAATTTAAATAATCAGAATGAATTAATAAAATTCTCATTTTACCACCATATATTATGATTTAAATTTTATTTTTAATATTATATAAAAATAGGGCTCTTTCAAAAACTTGTGTGATTTTTTTGTT
>CAYFRZ010000151.1:0-3510 GCA_964345675.1 uncultured Methanobrevibacter sp. | reverse complement strand
GTATTAAATAGGTTACTTCAAATTTAAGAAAAAGTTCAAATTTAATTCATTTATAATATTATTATAAAAAGTTATTTAAAGGAAATTATATTTTTATAATGAATACATTGAAAGATGATATGGAAATTATATATTATTAGAAACTAATAAATAAAATATATGTTAAATGTTGTTTTTGCCTCAGATGAAAATTATGCTCCATTATTAGGAGTAAATATTTATTCTTTATTAAAAAATAATCAAAAAGATTTTAACACCATCCAAATTAATATTTTTGATGGAGGAATTTCTAATGAAAGTAAAAATAAAATTCAACAAATATGTGATGAATTTAATATATCCACAACATTGAAATTTATTGATTATACAAACATTGATGAAGCTATTGGAATCAATGTTGTATCTACCCGTGCTTTAACTGCTTATGCACGTTTATTTGCTTCTCACCTATTAGATAACACCATTGATAAAGTTCTTTATTTGGATTGTGATGGTATTGTAACTGGATCTTTAAAAGAAATTTGGAAGGAAGATATTAGGGAATATTATTGTGCAGCAGTCTTAGATGCTGGACCCGATTATGTAAAAACATTTATTGGCATGGACATAAATTTAGATTATTATAATACTGGATTCTTGCTAATTAATCTTAAAAAATGGCGTGAAGATAATTTAGAAGATAAATATCTTAAATTTTTAATTATAAATGATGGACATGTATTTCATAATGATCAAGGAATTATTAATGCAGTTTCACATAATGATATCTTAAAAATTCATCCAAAATATAATATCTTAGGCCCCTTCTTTGATGTATCTTATCAAGATGTTTTAGATTTTTATCAATTAGATGAATTATATGATGAAACCGAGATTAAAGAAGCAATTAAAAATCCAATTTTTATACATTTAACAACTTTTGTACATGGACGAGTTTGGTTTACAAATGCAGAAAACCACCCGCTTCGTGAAAAATATGATTATTATGTTCAAAAAACCCCATTTAAAAATGAAGTTTATAGAGAAGATAATAGGGGATTTAATGGGAAAATTTTATCATTTTGCTATAAAACAATCCCATATAATATGATTTGTATGTTATTCGGAATTTATAGACTTATAAAAATTAAAATGCACAAATAACATATTCCAAATTAATTATTACTAAACCATCATTAAATCAAAATATTGCAAATATTCTTCAAAATAAAATTATATAAAGCGCAATTAACATTTTTATCTTTGGAAGGAATGATATTATTATGTTTTTAATAAATAGAAACTATTTCTTCCAAAATCATCAAATCCAATATTTAATTTTTTTCAAATAAACATGATCACATTAATACTGACTAGAAATTAAAAAAGAAATCTTACGCATTAATATGCGTAAATTCTGTTTATCATAAATATGACCCAATATTTTAGATATCAATGTTGCAATATTATAATGTTGATGAACAATGAAATAATTTAAAATTTTAAAATGAAAAACATCCAATTCATTGATATTTAATTTATTTTCTAATTCATAAATTTCTTTAAAAAATTGTTTCCTTGTTTTACTTGAAATACCCGGCATTAATGTATATGCTTGATAAATTAAAACTTTAATTTCATCATAAATAACAGATAAATTTTTTTCAGCATGATATTTTCTTAATAATTTATAAAAAAGATAAATAGAATTTATTCTTGATTTAAACTTCTCTTCATCACGAATATTAGTAATGGATGTTTTTTCATTATTATCTCTTAGTTTATTATAATAACCATAATATTCAATGAAAACTATCTTTTTAGCATTAAATATTGTTTCTAAAGTAAAATACCCATCTTCACCTAATTCATTATGACATTCAATATTATAATCCAACACAAACTTTTTATTATATATTCCTGCACACATTCCTGGTCTATAATATTTATTATAATTTTTTATATTTTCATTATTACTAAATACAAATTCTTGTTCTTTTTTTAAGTATTTATGGGATGTTTTAGATAATTTATCCCCTGCAACAAATGTCCAATGTGAAAAAACAAAATCTGCACCAGTTTCAACAATTTTATTATAATATATTTCACAAGCATCTTTAGCCCATTCATCATCTGGATCAATAAACATCAAATATTTAGATGAAGCTTGTTTAATACCAACATTCCTCGGAATTCCTGCGCCACCACTATTTTTATCTAAGAAAATTCCTTTACAATTCTCATACTTATTCTCATATTCTTTGATAATTTTCCTAGTATTATCTGTAGAAAAATCATCAACAATTATCACTTCAATATTATCAAAACCAATTGTTTGATTTATTAAAGAGTTCATTGCAGTATCTAAACAATCATCAACATTAAATGCAGGAATAATCATTGTTAAATAATACATAATTAATTCTCCAAAAGAGTAAATTTAACTTAATTTGATTTTATTATATAAATCAAAAATAAATATATTTTTTGTATTGCTTCTTAGATTAATATTTCCCAAAATCAAGTTCAAGAGGAGCATGATTATATCTTTTTTCCTTAGGAGGCAATTCCATATAATCCCCATAAATTTCAGTTAAAACTAAATGATAATTATAAGGAACTTTAAATTCAAAACCCCTAAAACTTAATTTAGAAAACGGTGTAATATCATCTTTTCTATAAATTCCATCATTTATATATTCAAAATAATCCCTTACATAATCCGTTTTTTCAAATTCATATTTTTTTAAAATTTTTAGAAAATGATTTATATAAAACTCATTAGAAATAGGTAGGTTTCGTGCAAAATAATGTAATAATTTATTAATCCTTCTTTTAAATTTAGTATTAGTCGGAACTTCAAATAAAGAAGATTTAAAAATATGTTCACATAATCTACATTTATATAACTGGAATTGTCTTTTAATATTGCTATCAGGAATATTATCAAAAACAAAAATATCTATAAAAATTCCTTCATTAAATGATACTTTATCATTCCAAAATTCATAAAATATTGTATCTTTTAAAGAAATTTTACAAAATGGAAAAAAACAATCTTTTTGATGTTTAAATGATAAAATTTCATATTTATCATCTAATTCATCATTTAAAATATTTAATAATTTATCATAATCCTCACGAAACATAATAATATCTATATCATCATCCCAAGGAATAAAATCGCCATGGCGAACTGCACCTAATAAAGTTCCACCATATAAATAATAATCTAAGTTATGTTTATCACAAATAGAAACAACATCTTTTAAGATCATGAATTCTACTTCTTGTAAATGTTTTAATTCATCATCATCATAGGTTTTATAAGTTAACATTATATCACTAGTTAATTATTTAAAATTAAAAAAATAAATTTTTCTAATTATCAATCTCATAAATGAATTATATATACAATCATCTTAATATATTTGAAATTGAAATATAAATTTTAAAATGTTTAATCAAATAATGATAATAATTAATATTTACCAAAATCAACTTCAATCAAATCATGAGGAACTTGATTCT
>CAYFRZ010000150.1:0-3608 GCA_964345675.1 uncultured Methanobrevibacter sp. | reverse complement strand
AATTTTTAAAGAAAAAATCATTTAATAAAATTATTTATTGAATAAAACAATATTAAACCATCCCATAATCATGTTTTTTAAAAATTGATATATACCAAATAAATATATAATTGCGTGTCTAATAACCACCATAACAATAATAAAAAAAACAACATATTAAATTAAAATTAATAGAAAGATATTGTAATTTAACAACTCTAAAAATAATAAAAAAGACATGATTAATACGGAGAATATCAAATTATAATAACTCCCAAAATTAACTTGTTGCAGACAAAAATAAACATGAAAAATTAAAAGTAATAACAAAAGCAATCTGGTTTACTGATTCTCACAAGTTTATACATACTTACAAAATATAATAATAAATAGATAGCTATTAAAGGGAGAAGCTTTAATAGCTATTGTAGACAGTGAAAGAAACCTATATGAATTTCATATATTTCTCTTTTTTTATTTGATTAATTATTTCTACATCGATGGAGAAAATTGATAACTAAAGATTGGTAATGCTAACAATCAATAGTTATCGGCTAAATGATGTTATCAATATAGGTCTAATTAATTCGAAAAATAATTAAATATTCTCTACTTAACTATTTTTCTAACATTAGTAAGAAAATACTAATCTTAGAAAGACAATTAGGAAGGAAAGTAAATAACTATAAAATAGTTATTTACATTAATGGCCAACAATTAATTATTTTAATTCTAATGGTCCTAATTTTGTTAATGTTTTATGGAATTCTTCCATAGTTGTTTGGAATTTTTCACCTTCAGACGCAGAAATCCACTCATGACGGAACCTTTCCTTTTCAATACCAAATTCCTCAAGAATATCCTCAACAATCTTAGATCTTCTAGACCATTTATAATTACCCGCATCATAATGACAATCACCAATATGACATCCACCTACAAAAACACCATCAGCACCTTCCTGAAATGCTTTAAAAACCATTGACGGATTAATCCTACCAGAACACATTACACGAATAATCCTAATATTCGGAGGATATTGCATACGTGCAGTTCCTGCAGTATCAGCACCACCATAACAACACCAATTACATAACAAACCTACAATTTTCAATTCTTCAGACATACAAAACACCTCTACAACTCTGTTTTCTCTGGACTGTATAAAGGAGGTTTAATATCATCTGAAACTCCAGCTACGTAACCAGTTCTTTCACAGTATTTTTTCTGCAATTTATCAAAAATCAATGAAACAGGAATATCCATCGGACAAACATCCTCACATTGACCACAATCACAACAACTGAAACTCATGTGAGACAATCTAACACCTTGGAAAGCAATAGGACTAGGAGGCACATTTGCTTCATCTTTAAAGTAAGATTTATTCAATTCACAATTTTCAAAACACCAACAAACAGGACAAATATCACGACAAGCATAACAACTAATACAACGACTCCATTCATCCATTTCACTAACTAATGGATAAGTTGCAGCCTGATTCTTCTTAGCCATCTTAATCATGACATTTTCAACCTTACTTCTTCCTTCAACAGCCGCATCTGCAGGAGACTTAGTTTCAAGAAGACCTGCTTTTTTAGCACCATCAATTAAATCCTGACCTTTTTCACTATTAACCTCAATAAAAGTCCATCCAGATTCCGCACCCCAATTTCCACAAGCAATATCCGCTCCTCTTGGGATTTTCACATCACACCTTTGACAGTTCTTACGACGACCATAACCCTCAGCTTCAAGATCATGGATTTTCACTGCTTCTTCCCCACCATCTGCAAGCTCAATGATAAATTTACCTTTATCAATCTCCTCACTTACAACATCATCCGGGCTAGCTTCATAAAACAAATCAATCATTTCCCTACCACTAACAGGTGAAACAGTTCCACCACAATTCAAACCAATAAAATAAATATTATCACTGTTAATTTTATGCCTAATAACAAGCTCATGCATCGCCCTCATATCACAAGGTTTAACAGTAACAGCAACTTTAACATCATCATCAATAAATCTTTCAATAATATCCCCAATCATTGTAGGAGCACAATGATAAGAACCAGCAGTACTTATCAAATCATCAGAATCAGTTATAAACACAGGCATAGCATCATAAATATCATCACAAGGACGTAACGCAAAAACACCATCAACAAGATTTTCATCAAGCAAATATTTAAGAACACTAGTTACCGCTCCACCACATTCACCAGCACTAAGAATATCATCATTTTGAGATTTTGCTAAAACATAACTCATAATATCCCTCTATTCACCATTTAATTTCCCAATAACATCAATTTCACTTAATCCATCAGATTCCACAACAGCACTAAACTCTTGACAAGTACCCATTGCATTTACAAATGACCCATCCTTTTCAAGCCATGTTTTAATAGGCACAACAATATCCGCAACTTTTGTTGTGTTATTCTCACATGGAGCAAAACAGATGATTTTAGATATTTTTGTAAAATCAAAATCAATCTCATCAACAATATCATCATTAAATACCAATAAAACTTTAGTATTATCCAACAATTCAACCATTTCATCCAAAGATTTAGCATCAACAATACCAAAAGCACCTTTAGAATTAGATTTACTAAAAACAGGCAACTTTTTACAACCAAGAGAACCTATTTTATCCAAATCACCAACAGAATCAACATAATTAAACACAATCACAGAAGACTCATCAACATTAGAACCAACAGCATCCAAAAACTCAACAACAGAAGTATTAAAAGTTTCATCAGCAATATTAAAAGTAACAGACCTTTCAGCCTTACCTAATGCATAAATCTTAGCACCATTCTGCTTTGCATGAACAATCCTCCTACCAATCAAAGGATTTTCAAATAAAAGATCACCAATAACAAAAACACTACCAGCATTAGCAACATCATCATAAGACGCAACATCAGCAAAATCCTTCAAATTATCCGCATAAAAAGCCAAATTATAATTATTAGAATCCGCAAACTCCTTAATCGCCTTAACCTCATCAACATCATTATTACCAGAACAAACCACAGTAACACCAGATGCATCAACAGACTTCAACTCTTTCAAAACATCAGCAACAACACTACCAACATCCACATCCTCAAACTTATTCAAATAACAATCAATAGAATTTCTCCCACCTAAACAATTCTTACCAGAATTAACCGGATGCCTCTTATAAGGAAAAGTCCCAACAATATCTCCATCTTTCAAAACCACATTAACACCACAACCAACACTACAGGAAGGGCATAACGTATGCTTAATCTCCAACATAATACATCACCAAAAGTAGTTAAGGAGTAAATATGTTCCACAATAGGGAACATCATAGTTACTAAAAAAAGTATAATCTAGATTAAATTTTAGACTAATACAAAAAATTTCCATCAATCTTAAAGTTTAAATCTAAATTTTCACATTATCTTAAAATAATGTCAAAACTTATTTCACTTCAATAAACATATCAGATAATACTATCAAACTCAATCAATACCATTAAATTTGTTCTAATCAATCCATTATCGTATGTTATATCTCCCTATACCCCTAAACTATTTATATGTCAATTACCTAATTAAGAACTTTAATTAAATAAT
>CAYFRZ010000149.1:2140-3674 GCA_964345675.1 uncultured Methanobrevibacter sp. | reverse complement strand
TTCTCCATCATTAGTTTTCAGGATTTTTAACATCACATCCCCAGTTTTACATATTGGGCATTTAAGATGGGTCTTACGTGAGTAAACCTTTTTATTTTTCATGAACTCATCAATATCATCAATAAGTTCTTCGTTATTTTCATCGTTGGAAATTATTTCTAGCTCATCAATATTTTCTTCCAATTCTGTAACGAATTCAGATTTATCTGTTTGTGGAACAAGAAGGTATACATTATTTTTTGTTCTTGTAAGAGCAACATAAAATAGTCTTCTCTCTTCTCCATTCGGATATTGATCAGAATCATTAATTACAAAATTTAATAATTTATCCTCTACCATCTGGTTTGGAAAACCAACAACATTATTCTCCAAATTGATTAAAATAACATTATCATTTTCAAGACCTTTTGATTTATGCACGGATATGAAATCAATGTTTAACTTTTTATTTTTTGTATAAATTAATTTGGAATCATCCTTATTTTCTCGTTCAAACAATTTAGCTTCAATAAAATCATTAATGTCAAAATTATTTCTTCCAAGAATCATAATATCCGAAGACTGCTCGGAAATCTTATTGATGATTAATTCCATTGCTTTAACTTTACTCTCTTTACTTGCATTGTTATAATACACTAATTTAACAGGCTTATTTGCCGAATCCTTTTTTGAAACCAGTGATTTATTAATTTGATTTGGATTTTTCTTGATAAATCTTCCGGATATGTCAATCAGCTCTTGAGAATTACGGTATGTTGTTTGGATTTTTAGTTTATCCGGATTTTCGAAATAGTTTTCAAAATTAGAAAATAAAGATACGTCACAGCCCGCAAATCTATAAATTGATTGCCAGTCATCACCCACAACACAGACTTTAGCATTTGTTTTATCCTGTATTGCTTTAACTAAATTATATCTTGTATATGAAGTATCCTGATATTCATCAACAAGGATGTATCTAAAATGCTGATGGAGATTGCCCTTTTCAACTTCACGTGTAGCATTGTTAATCATATCATTGAAATCAATTTTTGAAATCTCCTTTAGATAATTCTGATATTCAATATAAATGGTTTCAACTATATCCAAAAATAAACTGGTTCTTTTTTTATCGAATTCATCTTCGTTACTTTCATTTTCTTTTTTGAATTCGGCGAATTTATCAGGAGCATAATCATTTCCTTTAAATAATGTTATGAATTCAGTTATTAATCCTATGAAATTTTCAAACTTATTTACATCATTTCTTTCAATTATTTTTGAAAATAACCATTCATAATCAATATCCTTGATTTCAACACCTGCAGCTTTAAGTTTTTCTTCTAATTTTTCAGGCAACTTATCTTCAGACATATAATAAGAATATGTTTCAAGTAAATTGGATCCATAACCTTTATGCAGCGCACGTTTCCAATATATTTCATCACGATATTTCTTTTGACCTTCTTCATCTAACCATAATGCATTGCAATCCCTATTTACTCCAAAATGCTCCAGGTAAAGATTATTTTCTTTTATATAGAAATCTGGAGTA
>CAYFRZ010000149.1:0-2040 GCA_964345675.1 uncultured Methanobrevibacter sp. | reverse complement strand
TAATTTAACATGCTCTTTGATTTCCAAAAGATTAAACAGATTGCTTGAAATATCATCCATAATTATAGGATAATCTGTTATTTCACTAAAGTCATTAAAAATCAAGTTAAAAACAAATTCTTTTTGTCTTTGATAATATTTATTGTCAAATTCAAATACTTTTTCATATTCATAATCAATCTGGTGTGCAAAAAGATAATTAGAAATAATTAGCTCTTCAAAACTTCTAACAACCTCATTACCATAAGTTCTTTTCTCATTATCTCCACCATAGAGCTTTCTGAAAGTACTGAAATCTCTAGATGCTTCTAAATCATATACTTCACCGATTGTTGTTGCTTCATCTTCAGTGATTGGTGAATAAAAATAATAGGAATAGTAATTTACAATATCTTCACGTAACTTCTCATTATCAATAACATTATTTTTAATATAATGTTTTACAAAATTTGTCAGAGCATATTCATCCACACTTGAAGGCTGATTATTGGCACTTAGAATTGAACCGCCCAAAGAATGGAATGTAGATATTTCAACATCATCCGGCAAGTTCTTTCTTAAATCATTAACGGATGCATTTGAAAAGGACAAACATAAAATTTCATTTGGATGGATCCCTTTTTTCTCAATCAAATATCTTACCTTAGCATTGACGGTCAATGTTTTACCACAACCTGCACCGGCAATAATTTGGGAGTTATGCTCATTTCGAACAACAGCCAATCTTTGATTTTTATCCAATGATTTGCCTTCAATATCATCCAGAAACTCTTTATGTTCAGCTAGTTCATTTTGAACATATTTTTCATTTCTATCCTTTATTAATGACCCCATGTTATTATAAACATCTAAAAAATCTTCAAAATCAGTTTTTAAATAATTATCATCATTAATTAAAGAGTATAACTTCTTATAGTCATTTAGCAAATCATCCTTTTGTTTGAAAGTAACATAAAAATTCGAATCCAATAATTCATTGAAGTCATTATGGAATTGTTCTATTTCATCATAATTATTTATACCTGATTCAATACTTTTTATGCGTGAAAATTTCTGATTTAAATCATCATCTTTTAGAACATATTCCAAATATTCCAAATCATATAATTTAAAAAGCTCATTATATTTATTTTTGAATTCTGATTTATCTAATTTTGATGATTTTAAATTTGTTAAATCTTCAGAGTAGTCTGCAATAATAATTGAAGTTTTGATAAAATTTTCTATATCTCGATTAATATCATTAATATTAATAGTCTTTTTTCCAAATAAAGACCGAATTTTATCAAGAATACTTTTATATACTTTTTTAGAATTGATATACTCAGATAATTCTAAAGGAGAACCACATTCTTGACAGAATTCATTTTCAGATTCATTTTTATAATAACAATTAAAACATAAATTTTCAGACATAATACACCATTATGGAATTGTATTAAAATTGTTATTATATTGGTCTGTAATATTATTTATAATTTCTTATCATTACTAAAATGAGTTATCAATGCCTCTATTGTGAATCCATTCCCTATGTTTTCCAATAGCTACTTTAACAATAACATCAATTAAATCAGTTTCATCCTCTTTTTTGAAGTAATAATAAGCCGGTCCTTCCAGCATCAATCTTAAATCATAGAATGGTCTTGGCTTGACTGCATCCGGATTCATCAATCCATAATTTTTTAATATCTTCACATTATCGGTTTCATATTTCTCCAATTTGGATTTCTGAACTTTACCGGCAACAGTCTTTTCTTTCTTGTCAAATATCTTAGCTATTTGTGATGAGTCAATCAATATGCTTGATTCGATTAACAGCAAGGTTATTTCTTTTCCTTTAACAGTTATTGTTGCCGGATGTGAATTTTCACTATCTAGAATTAGTTTCATTTTATAGCCTCTGATTATATGATATATCTGCTTCCCAAATATATAGGTAAAGCTGGGAGAAGGGTCAGTCCCAGCTTTCATGGATTTGGAGTAAAAAACTCTTAGCAGAAGATGTTGGTGATAAAAAGCAATTAAAACTTCACCAAA
>CAYFRZ010000148.1:0-3716 GCA_964345675.1 uncultured Methanobrevibacter sp. | reverse complement strand
AAAAAAACTTTAAATGATAACATGGAAATAGATTTAGCTTTAATTGGAATGGAAAAAGGAAGGCAATACGAAACAATTATTACAACAAAAAATTGTGATGAAATTAAAAATGCCGCACCAATTGGTGTAATTTGTGCAGGTGAGAATAAGATTTTAAACCGTATTTTTAAAGGAAGCCAAACACTTGAAAACATTATCTCACAAAGAGAATTTGTTGTTAATATTACCCACAATCCTGAATTATTTACTGCGTCAACTATTGGAAATTTACCTCAAAATTATTTTAATGAAGATAACTCCCTTAAATGTGCGGATGCAACTTTTAGATGTGAAGTAATTAGTTTAACAGAAGCTATAAAACAAAGTGATCCAATTAAAAAGAATGGTGCAGCTGTTGTCATTAAATCCAAAGTTACTCAATTAACAATTAACAAACCTACTCAAGCGATGAATAGAGGATTTAGTTATGTTATTGAATCATTAGCTAACTTAACCCGTTTTGATATGGTTGATGAAGATAAAAAAGAAGAGTATCTTAAAAGATTTATAGAAGCAAATCGTGTAGTAACAAAAGTAGGGCATAAAGAGGATATAAAAGCTATGCGTGAGATAAAAAAAGAATTAATAAAAAAAGGTTACACACCTTAATTTTTAATAACATCGATAAATTCGAATGAATCACCGTCAAATAAGCCAATATCAGAAATCTTAAGGGATGGAATGACCAATAAAGCCATGAATGCCATTGTCATAAATGGAGAATCAAGTTTACATCCTAATGCTTGAGACATTTTATGTAAAACATCTAATTTACCTGCTACATCAAATGCATCTTCATTACTCATGAGTCCTGCGATTGGAAGTGATAACGATTCACTAAAGTCTTCACTTGCTATTGCAAATCCTCCTTTATTTTCAATGATTTTATTTACTGCTTTAGCCATCATGTCCGCAGAATATCCCACAACAATAATATTATGAGAATCATGTGCTACTGATGATGCAATTGCTCCTTTTTTAAGACCAAAACCTTTAATAAAAGCATTAGTCATATTATTTTCACCATAGCGTTCTACAACAGATATTTTTAATATATCTTCATAGATATCAGGCATGACAATTCCATCTTTAACTTTTAGATTTGCACTAGATTTAGTTGTTAACAATTCACCATTATAACATTCAATCACATTAACTTCACATTCATCCCCATCAAAGTAGATTTCAAAGTCCTCTGCAGTTTTTTTAGTTGTTTTGATTGAATTTTCTGCATCAACATTAGGAACATCAAATAAAACCTTTTCACCATCAAATACACATTCTCCGGCAACATATGTTTTTAAAATGTTAAAATCATTTAAGTTATCAATTACAACAAAATCCGCTTTTGCACCGGTTACAATTGAACCTGCTTCTAAGCCATAATGGGCAGCGGGATTTATTGTGACCATTTCAATAGCTTTTATTATATCCACACCCAATTCAGCTGCTTTTTTAACAGATTTATTCAAGTGACCTTTAATCAAATCATTAGGGTGCTTATCATCACTTACAATAAAATCAAAAATTGGTGAATGAATTCTTCTCTCTAAAACTTCAGACGGAATTATGCCAAAACTATCCTGGTTTTTTAGATATTCAATACGTTGTGAAAAATCAAAAAGCGCTTCCATATTCTTAGCAGATGATCCATCACGAACCATTATTTTCATGCCTTTTTGCTTTTTATCAATAGCTTCGGAGAAATTAGTACATTCGTGGTCAGTGATGATATATTGTTCAAGGTATTTATCTAATTTTTTACCTGAAAGTAATGGTGCATGACCATCAATCGGTTTTTTATATTGTCTGGCCAATTCAAGTTTTCTAATAACATCTTCATCTCCATTAATAACACCTGGAAAATTCATCATTTCCCCCAATGCGACAACTTCATCTTTTTTTAGTAAAAATTCAATATCATCAGAATCTAAAATAGCGCCAGATGTTTCAAATGATGTGGCCGGAACACAGGACGGTGCTGAAAAATAAAAATTAAATGGAACTTGACGGGCATTTTCAATCATGAATTCAATACCGTCAATTCCACAAACATTAGCTATTTCATGAGGATCACATACAACAGATGTAGTACCGTGCATTACCGCTATTTTTGCAAATTGTGCAGGAGTAAGCATTGAGCTTTCAATATGAATATGTGAATCAATAAACCCCGGAAGCAATAACCCTTCCACATCCAATCTAGTTTCAGGAGAAACTGAAATAGGAGTAATCTCTTTAAAAATACCATCCGCAATTTTAATTCTTGCAGGATATGCCGAATCAGTCAATACATCAAGAATGTATGCTGTAAATTCCATATTATTCCTCATGTAAAGCATTATATAAAAGTGGTAAAAATGTTCCAATATCAGTTACAATACCCACAACTTGGGCACTTCCCCTATCCGATAATTTAGTAACCGTAGATGGATTAATATCCACACAAATACTTTTTACTCTTGAAGGAAGCAAGTTACCAGTTGCAATTGAATGAAGCATGGTTGCAATCATGATTACCATATCAACTTCCTGAGCATAGTGCCTCATTAATTTTTGTGATTCCGCAGTATCAGTTATTACATCAGGAAGTGGCCCGTCATCACGGATGGAACCTGCAAGAACATATGGAACATCATTTTTAATACATTCGTACATAATTCCACCAGTTAAAGTTCCATCCTCAACTGCATTTTTAATTGAACCTGAGCGATTAATTCTATTAATAGCCCTCATATGATGAGTATGACCATGAGCTACAATTCTGCCGGTTTCAACTTCAATACCCAAAGAAGTTCCAAATAAGTTTGACTCAATATCATGAGTTGCAAGTGCATTACCTGCCATTATAACATCAATGTACCCTTCTTTTACAAGTGCAGCCAAATATTTGCCGGAACCTGTGTGTACAATAGCCGGTCCACCTACAATACCTATTTTTCCACCTTTAGCCTTGATTTCTTTCATTTCACTTGCAATACCATTAATTAAATTCATCAAAGGCTTTTCAGAAGATACTTCACTGTTCATGAACTCAAATACTTGTTGTTCGTCCCTTGATCTATGAGGTGGTGTTACTTTAACCCCATCAAGACCAACTACTATTTTATCACCAACCTTAACATCGGCAATTGGTTTTACAAAAGCACGTTTTTCATCTTCATCAACAACTACTAAACAGTCCATTTCAATTTCTTCAACAGGAATCCAATCCCCATCATAAAAAATATGAGTTGAATGATTAGATGATGAATAAAAACCTTCGGGAGCAACTTTATCTTTAACAGATGCAACGAGATTGACTTCTTTAATATCATCAATTGCAGCACCAAGTACAGATAATTCATCTAAAATAGACTCTAATAATTCGGGAGAATCTGCTGAAACTTCAATCTTTGCATGACTAACATCTGATTTTTTACGTCCAACATCGATTTCCAATATATCAAATTCTCCGCCTTTATCCATAATTATACCCATTGTTTTAGTTAAAGTCAATGAATCAATAATATGGCCTGAAAGCTCAATAGTTCTTTTATTCATAACAATATGCTCCATTTTTAGTTAATATTATAGGTTTTGTTTTGGTGATATTTAATGGTATTGTTATGGTGGGAAAAAAGGAAAAAAAGATTAAAGCATGGCTTTTAATTTAGATATAACGTCTTCAATAGTTT
>CAYFRZ010000147.1:0-3725 GCA_964345675.1 uncultured Methanobrevibacter sp. | reverse complement strand
ATGATAATCGCAAAAAGGATTTTGAAAATCAACAAAGTTTTTGAAAGAGTCGTATATTTTAATAAACATTAAACCAATGCCAACAATTTAACATACCAGCAACAGAGAAAATCAAACTATCTTTACTTATTATTCAGGAAAATTTTTAAAATAAATCATCAATTACTGTTTCCAACATGATTTTTCTTTCTTAAAAATGATAACCGTCAAATTAACCAAATAAATATATTATCAAAATACATTGCGAAATATCAGTTAATTTAGGCCCCAAAAGAGATTGTCCACAAAAAAAGAAAATCCATACGATTCATCATACAAGAGCCTATAAAACCTTTTAAATTTCATCATCCAATAAGAAATCAATGATATTTTTATGAATGATTCCATCTTTAGATAAGTTAAATTCATCCATACTTAAAACATATGCACCATATTTATCTGGAACATCCAATAAAGGAGAAAATTCTCGTTCAATTGTTTCTGGTGTTGATAAGAGATAAGCTACCTGAACATAAATCTTCTTATCATGATTTTCACAAACAAAATCTATTTCTTTATTTTTAATTTTACCAATTTTTACGGAATAACCTCTCCGAATCAACTCATTATAAACAACATTCTCCAGTATCCCACTTAACCAATTACTATTATTATCAACTAAAGCATGATGAAATCCTTGATCTGCCAAATAATATTTCTCTTCAGTTTTTAACAATTTTTTGCCTAAAATATCCTGACGCATTACTTTTTTACAGAACAATGAATCTTCAAGATAGTTTGTAAAATTTGATATTGTATTTCTAGAAGTTTTTTTATTTTCATTTTTCAAATAATTAGTTATACTTGTTTTTGAGAATGTTTGACCAGTTGAATTCATCAAATAATAAGAAAATCGCTTGAATAAATCAATTTCATTAATCTTATATCGTGAAAGAACATCATTAATGATAATGGAATCATAAATATCATGAAGTATATTGATCCTTGTTGACTCATCTTTAATCGGAAGCAATCCCGGCATTCCTCCAAACAACAAATATTCATTGAATAATTCTTTCAAATTAATTTCATTTAATTTCAAACCATTAATTTCCTGATTATACTGTAAAATTTCAGCAAAAGAGAATGGATATAAATTGATTTTAACATAGCGACCTGAAAGAAGAGTGGCTAACTCATTTGACAACAGTTTAGAGTTTGACCCAGTTATATAAATGTCACAGTCAAATGAAGTCCGATAGGAGTTGATTGATTTTTCCCAAAATTCCACCTGCTGAATTTCATCAAAAAGAAAATATATTTTACCTTCAAGACCTTCGACCAATTTTAAAACAAGCTCATCCAATTGCTGTGCATTAAAAATATTTTTATATTGAACCAACTCAAAGGAAATATAAATAATATTTTCTTTTTTAACATCATTATCATGAAGTTCTTCAATAATACTCTTTAATAAAGAAGTTTTACCACATCTTCTCAATCCCACAATTACTTTAATAAAATCAGACCCCAAAAGATGACGAATTTGATTTAAATATAATTCCCGTTTAATCATGACATTCACTTCAAAATAGTATATGAAATAGAATATATTCAAAATAATATTTAAATATGATACATATAGAAAGCATAATAATTATAATTTAATAACAATGCAACATACACAAAGCATATGGATAATAATTTAATAAGAATGCAGACCATATAAATCAAATACTGGAATGACATGATAAAATTAATTGTTAAACCAACCCAAAAAAAAACATTAATTTACCATCAATAACCCCTAAAAATCTGGAGATTTTCATAAATACATTCTGAAGAATAGTTTGGTCTGAATCGAGATAGAATTTATTGTTTTCATCATACATTGTTATCATCTATTTGTTTTACAACGATTTCATAACAAAACATTCATTAAATTTAATATAGTGATTATCCATATAAATTATAAAAATAATGAATATAACATATTATAAATAAACTTTTAATCTAACACTAACGTTCTTGGGGAATATCAAACTTATCAACAAGACAATTATAAGAATAAATAGAAGATGATTTCATGATTAGCAGTGAAGAAAAAGAAAAAATAAAAGAAGAGATAGTGGAGAAAATAAACTCTGTTTTAGAGAAAAATAACGAATCTTTCAGGTTAGATAAAATAAATGTCCTAAATAAAAATGAAGCAGTTAAATTTATGGGAAATTACAGAGTTTATGACAGAAAAAAATACGACTCTGTTTCTAGAGAGATTAATTCTTTCTTAAAGAAATATGAAGGTGTTGAAATAAAATCTAAAAAAATCAGAGATAGTGGAATGAAATTTACAACAGTAAGCTTCAATTTTGAACTATAAAAATTTCATTATATGGACTTTACGAAATATTTAAATTATTTAGTAGTGTTTAAATTAGAGTTTGCATATGAAAATTCTTAATGTCAATTTCAATGATTATATAATAAATTACTTATTTTAAAAAAGAGTTTGTAAAATTTTATAGGCTTTTTGATTTTTAATTTTTTTACAGTTGAAATTTCACTTTGATGAAATTCATCTAATTTTGAATGTCTCAATTTAATTTTTGTCACACTTCTTTTCTACCACATATTAATAGTTTGTAGAATGATGTTTCATGAGTTACTATAACTTCAAATCACAGTCCTTTAACTATGTTATGTAACTTTTTAAAGTCATCATCCACCACAGAAACTATGTATAAAAAAATAAGTTTATATCTATATCATATTTATTACTCATCAGTAAACAATCTTTTTTGTAAGATTACATGAAGTAATAAATGTTTTTATGAATACTACCAGTATACAACAAAAAATATTAGCACTTTTAACTATTCAAATATATTCAATCATACAAAATATTTTCCAAATACTCCTTGATTTCAGGAACATCATCATGCATAATTTCCCAAATTATATCATCCACAATATTCTTCATAATTATGTGCAGTAACATTTCTTAAACCCATTAATTGACCCCATGCGATTCCATCATATTCTTCACGAAATTTATCTGAAAATCTATTTGCAAATTCACCCATCCGAATAATAACTAATGCACAAGCACCTTTATATAAACTATCTGACATGTAAATTTTTTTATCATCATCAAAACGGTTCAAGTAATCTATTAATACGATTACAATATTCACTTATAGTTTCATCCCATCGTTTATCTTTCTTGTTCATATAAAAGAACCCCTCCTTATATACCATTTCAAGAAATTTTTTATTTGAACTTCCTTTACTGATAACATCAACATGACAGTTGAATTCATCTTCCAAATCTTGAACTAAAGAAACATATTGTAAACCTTTTAAATCACCATTCCATTACAAAATCCAAATCACTATTCTCATTAAGTATCACCTCGAGCATAAGATCCAAAAAGGCTAAAAGTATTAATACCATACTTCATTACAATAGAATAACTCTTTTTTTAATATCATCAATAGTAAAAACCATGAAAAAATCATGCCTTGTAACAAATTCTTATTTTAACATATAATCAATATAAATATTTTCAAACATTACATTTATGAAAAAGCACAGAATTTTAAAAAAAATAAGCCAATAATCACTGTTCCCCATGCAAATTCTTTTTTACCATAAAAAAACAGCTAATTAATTAACAAAAAAGAATAATAGATTTTGCCAGTATACTAACTCTCTTGAATCATTGCTAGCTTACCCTTCGCTCCTC
>CAYFRZ010000146.1:0-3809 GCA_964345675.1 uncultured Methanobrevibacter sp. | reverse complement strand
GGCACAAAATCAAAAAATTAATTTTGGCGGACACCCTGATATTTTAATAAAAATTTACTATTCAATGCAATTTTAAAAAATAAGTAATGTGATAAGGATAAATCCTTATCTTTTTACTTTTAGGATTCCTTTGATTGAGTTTTTTTCGTAGGTTATTTTTATTATGTAGTTTGCTATTTTGAGTTTTTTAATAACACTTTTCTTAATAGTAATTTTTGCTATTCCATTTTTGTCGGTTTTTGTTTTGTATGTTTTTCCGTTGATTTTGAATGTTATTGTTTTTTCTTTTAGTGGTTTTTTACCATTTTTTAGTGTTGCTTTTAGGATTAGTTGTTTGGCTGATTTTTTAACACTGACTGTTTTTGTGGTTGTTAGTACTTGTTTTATGTTTAATGTATTTTTTATGGTTTGTCCTTTGTATGTTGCGCTTATTGTATGTTTTCCAGGGGTTGCTGTATTTGGTATTTTGATTTTTGCCCAACCATTTGAATCAGTGTATACTTTGTAGGATTTTGCATCGATTTTAATAGTCACTAGTTGTTTTGTGGTGACTGGTTGGCCATTGTCTCCATAAACACGGACTTTATAGTATGTTCCATCATAATAGTACATGTCTATGTTTTTATGTTCACTGAATCTTGATATTATTTTGACTGTTGTAGTGGATAATTCACCAGTGACAGGATTTTTTAATTTTAGTATATGGTTTCCAATTTCATCAGTTAATGGGATTTTTATTTGTCCTTTCTCATTAGTTTTTATTCTAATGATTTTACCATCATAATCAACATCAATTATTCTATAAATTAATGCATTACCATCTTTATCGGTGAATGTCGCATCAACATTTACATCAGCATTAAATCCAATCACAATATTATTAATCACATCAATACTTTTAAAAACTTCAATCGTATTAACAACACTAACATTATTGTATTTTGTAGTAATGGTATAGAATCCTGGCTCTAATTTGGATAATACCACTTCAACCACACCATTTGCATCGGAAACATATGACCAATTCTCATCATTAAATGAAACAATCACAGTAGCATTACTCTCGTTAACAATTATTTTAAATACTTTATTATCAGAGTAATTTTCTTTAATATTTTCAGTTTGGATTGTATTTGGTAAGGTATATGCTTTGATACATGCAACAATTCCTTCTGCACTTAAATCTTTCCAAGTATCTGCATAGCCTGTTGAAACACCATTTTTGTAATATAATCTTGGTGAATAGGATATTGGCACTGCATCGGAGGTTATGGTAATACTAAATTCATCTCCTTTTTTAAGTGATATGTATCTATTTAATTTAATTGTATGATAACCATAAAATGGTGAAACACCTTTTTGTGTGTAGACTATATTGCCATTAACTTTAATTTGAACAGTGTAATTTACTCCTTCTTTATCGAAGTAAGTTCCAACAGCTGCAAGCATATCATCATCAATGGATTCAAATGTGTTTGTATAGTTTACATATGAATTATTTTTAGAAATAAACTTACTCAGTCCTGCTAAATCATACTGGTAATTTTTATTGTAAGGAATTGTATTTTCAAGTACAATTGCAACAAGACATTCTGTTACTTCATCAGGGAATGCTGAAAATGTTTTATCGTAATATGAAACATACATGTATCCTTTATCTCCCCAGTTACTTCCCCAACTATTTTTAATAATCCAAGCACCATCTCCCGGTGGCTGAATGGTAAAGTTTTCTTTGGGGAAGTTGTCATCCCATCCAACAACAGAAATTGCATGGTTTGATATTTCTGATTCATTAACATATTCTGAATAATATGTTTCATTGTAATATCCAGTTGGACATCCATCATCTGCAGATGCTTTAGAAAGTAAATAACCTGCTAATGAACCATATTTCATAATAGCTATTTTAACATTGGTGTTATTGTCTGCGTAATTAGGATCCCTTGGAATAATAATTATGTCTTGAACATGTACATCATAAGGTGTTGTTATTATTGGAGAGATTTTTCCAAGCTCATCATAAGTATCGCCTGCATTTGGGAATGCTCCAAACCAACTTAATAAATATGCCATAGCCATGGTGTTAACTCCTCCTTCACATGCGTTAACACCATATTTTGAAAATTTAAGCATAGAATTTTGCATATTATTTTCAGAAAAATCAATTGCAGTGAGATTTTCACCAGTGAGATTCAATATTTTTATTAATGCTGATTCAAATGTAGCTGTCATTCCAAATGCCCAACAAGATCCCATATTTCCCTGATTTCTGATATTGGAAACCCAACCAAGTTCCCTTAGATCATATCGTTCGGGGATAGTAGTGATGTTAGTATCTTCAGGATTATTGATTATTGTTAATTTAACTCCAGCATCAGTTTTAACATAAGTATATTGGGTATTGAGTTGTGAAATTACATAATCTCCATATAAGTTACCAATTTGTGATGAATTTGCATCATAAACTGTATATATACTAATATTTAGATTGTTGTTAAATGTTATATTGTCGAGATTGTATTCAGAATCATAAACATATAATCCACTTCCTAAATATGCATCATTGTTTATAAATTCAGAATTTTTTAATGTTATTTCTCCTTTATCAAAGAATATTGCTCCACCATAAGTAGGGTAAGAATCTTGTATTTTTACTTTGTTTGAATTGAAAACAGTGTTGTTAATTGAAGAGTTGACATATGAAAGATAAATTGCTCCTCCATTAAAATCTGCAGTATTGTCTATAAATTGAGAATTTATAATATTCAGTTTTCCTTCTAGTTGGAGATATGCTCCTCCAAATTCTGATGAACAATTTTTAAATAATGTATTGTTGATAGTAATTGATCCTTTATTTCCTTGTTCAGAAACAATATCCACATAAATTGCTCCCCCATTTTTAGTTGAGGAAACATTATTAAATTCACATCTATCAATTTTAACTATTGATTCTTTTTTAAATGCAATGGCTCCTGCTGTAATATTTGCATGTAAATTATTGAATTTTGATTTTTCAATAAGGATTTCTCCATTTTCACTATATATTGCAGTTGCATATTGTGATGTAATGTTGGAAAATGTCGTGTTTAAAATTTTGATTTTGGATTGGCTAGCATAAATAGAACTCCAGTATATTGTGTTATTATTTATAAATGAGTTATTTATGATAGTTAATTCGGAGTTTACAGTGTAAATTGCAGAACCTTTTTGTGCATAATTATTTACAAATTTATTATTATTTATTATAATATTAATGGAGTTTATAGTTACTACAGCTCCTCCGAATGTTGACCCATCAAAATCTTTACCAATACAATTGATGATTGTTAAATTGTTGAGTGTAATATTATTTCCCATTATTAACAGTGCTGATGAATGTCCATTTTTTAAAATAAGATTGTTTATAGTAATATTTGAACCGGAAATGCCCAATACACCAGATTGATTTCTACCATCAATGACATGATTATCTCCATTTAGGGTAAAATTATTTTTTTTTAATTAGAACTCCACTTGTAATATATTTTTCGTCAGTTTCATTATTAAATGAGTAATCTTTGTCCAGATTTACTTTATCACTTGTGGAATTTACAATTATTTTCTCTAAATCATTAAATGACGATTCATTAAGTTTATTTTCAGAAACAGGCAAATTTTCATTGCTAACTGTTGTATTTACATCATTTGCACAAACAGTACTGATTGATATTATTACTGTAAGTATTACAAATAATGTAATCAATATTTTTTTATTCATAAAATCTCTTCCATTGGTTTAATCATTAATATTTTTTCATGGAATAATATAA
>CAYFRZ010000145.1:0-3851 GCA_964345675.1 uncultured Methanobrevibacter sp. | reverse complement strand
TCAAAATTAAAAAAAAGAACAATATAATGAAAATTAGTTAAAAATACTCATTATCTTCAAATTCAAATGTAAAACTAACAATTATTAGAAAAAAATTTAATTCTAGAAAAAATATTAAAATAACTAAACATCAAAAAAAAGATTAATCTAATCTCCCATGAAGTGCAAACAATCTTAATGAAAAGATTAAACTAATTGGAGCCAATGTAAAGTTTATAATGAAATCAATAATATATACTAAATCAAAAGAATATACATCAAAAACACTTGAAATCACAATAGTTTGTGAAATAATACATGTAATGAATAAAAATAGAGTACCTAAAACTCCTAATTTTTTATAAAGGTCAAAAATCCCTTTTATATTGAATCCATCTTTAATACGACCTTGTTTATGACCCATGTAAATTAAAGCAGAATTCATCACAAACACCAAAATAGCCATTACAAATAAAAGGATGAATAAAAATACAATATTCGGATAAGTTTTATAAATATCCTCTAATGTCATACCCAATATAAAACTCACAACAGTATATCCAAGCAATACAATGAACTCTTTTGAGCCATGTTTTAATATTTCAAAAATATTTTCAATAATAGGTGGTTTAGTTGACCCTTCAAGTGTTTCTTCAATAATTTTAGATGAGTATCCTGCTTCAAAAAGCAATAAAATAATTAAAACAATGAAAACCACAATAGATAATATGAAGTTAGTAGTATGAAATTCTTCCATAGTACCAATAATTGTCAAAATAATCCCAATAACAATAATGGATACTTTATCAGATATTGCAAAATGAAATGCATCCTTTACATTTTCATGAAATGTTCTAATATGTTGAATCATTAGTACTAGTATAAACCTTAAATAATAAATAATTAATCTAAATATCTAGTTAAAAAATAAGCAATTATTGAACCTGCAAAGTTTTGCCAAACCGAATATAATGCTCCAGGAACAGTTGCGACAACTAAATTTGGAAAGTGAGTTTTCGCAAGACTGGTTGATAAACCAGAATTCTGAAAAGCCAGCTCAATAGATATTGTAATAATATGTTCTCGTTTCATTCCTGACAAATAACCTATTAAACAACCTAATGCCATTGCTAGGAAATATTGAATTATGATAACCAACATTATAACAATAGATGATGTCAAAATAGCTTGTTTATTAGCACCCATAATTCCAGCAACAATTACACAAACAACAATCGCCGAAATTCCCGGTAAATACTCTTTTAAAAATACGCAAAATGATGGAAATTTATAATTAAGTAATAACCCCAATATAACTGGAATAATTACAATTTGAACAATGGATAAAAACATGTCCACTGGATTAAAAGCAATTTGACTACCGATTAAAACAAAAGTTATCAAAGGAGTTATTATTGGTGATAAAAAAGTAGATATTGCTGTTAGAGACACAGACAATGCCACATCACCTTTTGCCAGAAATGTTATTACATCAGAAGCAGTGCCTCCCGGAACAGTACCGACCAAAATAATACCTACAGTTAATGCTGCATCAAGAGAAAAAATCTTTGCAAGAGTAAATGCTAAAAGTGGCATTATGATATATTGAGCAGAAATTCCAAGAATAATTTCCTTAGGATTTTTAAATACACTTACAAAATTATCCACTTTAAGAGTTGTTCCCATAGTAAAAAGAACGACACTTAAAAGTAAATTTAAAATATTAATGCCATTATAATTACTTAAAACCCAACTAAAAGAATAAGGAAAAATTAAAGCAATAGCAACAAAAAGTAAAAGAATAAAGCAATAATATTTTTCTATAAATTTAAAAATCCAATTCATATTATAATATACTTTTTAATTCAATAAATATATGACTATTTGAAATAAGTTTTAAGAATTTTTAATTGATTGTTAAATTCATTTACTTCTTTTGATTGAATTTCACCACCCAAATCATTCATATAATTATTATACATAAAAATAGCCAATAAAACTACAACAAATATTCCACCAAAAAGCAAAATAAATTCTGCAGACGTTTGAGCACTCTCATCCATTAAAATCACCCCATAAGTAATGTTGAACCAAATGTAGAAATCATATAAAATATTCCAAAAGATGCCACCACTAGAGGCAGTGAAAACTTAAGTCCGGTTTTTACTTCACCATACATTATAATGCTAATAATAAATCCAACCAAAAAAGAGTGAATTAGTAAATACAGTTCCCCAACTACTGGAGCCGATAAAATCATTACAGATTCCATTCCATAGTTTTGCATGAATTTAGAGTAAATATTAACCATACCCATTGCAAATGGAGTTGCAACAATTGCAGATATCAATAAAAACATGATAGACATCATAACTGCAGATTTTCTCTCACGCTTAAGTGCCATTAAATCCCTTAAGTCATTTGAAACATCAAACAATACATTTGATATACTGGATCCACTTTTTCTTCCATCAAGAATAATGTCAAAAATCCTCTCCAACTCTTTTGATTTTAATCTCACCCCCATTGCCCTCCAAGCTTCATCAAAATTACGCCCCATACGAATCTCAATTATTGTCCTTCTAATTTCATCATAAAGCGGACCTCTAGAGTAATGAGACATATCTTCCATCGCATTTTCGAAACTTAAACCAACCTGGAGCATACTTGAAAGCTGTCTTAAAAAATCCGGTGCTGTACGCTCAATTTCCTGAGCTCTTCTCTCCTGCTGCACAATAACATAAGTAAAAAGTATAGGAATTACGAAAAATGGAACAATCAACAATGATAATGGCAAATTAAATAGTGTTAACGCAATTACTAGAAAAATTTCTGTGAATAAAACAAAAATTATAATCATTGCTAAAACTTTACTTGATTCAATAGAAATATCCCCACTTAATAAAAAATCACTTAATTTAGATAAATAGTTTTCAGGAATATGATTGTCTAAAAATAAAGTCAAATAATCAATTATTTTAAATTTCATGAAATAAAATTGAATTTTTAATAATATAAATTATTGGTTGTTTTTTAAATAAAAATTATAAGATAAAAACAATAATTAGTAAATAGTCAAATTAATATTTTAGAGTGTTCTCCAAAAGGAAATTTACCTATGCATACTTTTCTTTATGTCACAACAGAAGAATTAATTGAATTTATTAAAAAATAAATTTTGAGTTTTAGCAGACCCTATAAAAAAAAGAAAAAATAATAGTAAAAACTATTATTTTATAATTACTTTTCCAGTTTTACTAGTTGCTTTATAATATGTGTTTCCATTGAATTTAACAGTGTACTTATATGTTTTTTTCACAGTTAATTTTACTTTAACAGTTGCAACACCTTTAGAATTGGTTTTGACTTTATAAGATTTACCATTAATCTTAAAAGTCACATATTTGTTTTTAACAACTTTACCTGTTGTCATGTCTTTTAGTGTTGTTGTTAATTTTTTAGTTTTTGTAGTCTTTTTGTATGTTTTGGTTGGGGCAGTTAATTTTGTATTCTTCTTAACAATATTCACTTTAATTGATTTAGAAGATGCTGTATAAATAGCATCACCAGCATAATGAACAGTAAAATAATAAATACCCGGTTTTGCTGTATTAATTCCCAATACTCCCCTGCCGTTATTATCAGTGATTGCTTTCCATGTCCTATCATTAACATTAACAGTAATAGTTACTCTTTTATTAGTTAATGGATTACCTTTTGCATCTTTAAGAATGAATGTCATGTTTTTACCAACATAACCATCAATACCAATAATTACAGATGGAACAGTAATTGAAGAACCAGTAATAATAGTCTTAATTTTAGATACTGCAAATGACTTAGTATCTTTTGATCCATTATAATTATCATCA
>CAYFRZ010000144.1:0-3879 GCA_964345675.1 uncultured Methanobrevibacter sp. | reverse complement strand
AAATTTTTGTTTAACTTTTTATTAATCTCAATTTTTCTGTCAATTTCGCCTAAAAATGAAGATATTTTCTTTTGTTCATCAATTGAAAAATTAGGCACTTTATAATTTTGAATAGCTTTTTTATCTCCTCTTGACATCTTTGTTCCTTTTGCATTTGCCATTACATAACTGAAAAAATCATCTGAGGATAAAACATAATACAAGAACTTAGAATCATAGTTTTCATTAGATCTTAAAACATAAATATCATTAGAACATCCACCTTCCATATCAGAATACCATATTTTTTTAAAGTAGGGACGTATGTTATTAATTAATATATCTTTAGGAATATATTCTCTGACAGACTTTGTATCAGGAAATGAGCTAGCTGTTGTAATTCCTCCTTTATTTGGGAGCATATTTTCTCATAAATCAAACTATTTTTAATCTAATTGCTTTTCACTTAAATTAGGATTTTGCAGATATATTTATCTAACTAAATGAACAATAAATATCTTTAGTTATTCACATGTTCATCTGAATAACGTTCGAGTTTTTTTTAGCTTTATGGAAGTGAAAAAATGTTTGATTTGTCAAAGGACAGGATGGAATCAATAGAAACAATTAAGAAAATTACTGATTATGACGATTATAATGTCTATTCCATTGAAATAAAATATGACTATAATATTGATAATGTAACTCCTGTTATCGAAGGAAACCCCGACAGTCAGTAACTGATGGAACTTGCATTTGCAGATGCTCTTCCCGGAATAGATGTCGAATTTGAAGCGCCCGATTACGGATGTTCCGCCTTTACAATGCCTAATGATGAAAAATTTTTATTTGGAAGAAACTACGATTTCGCATTTGATTCATCAGCAATGCTGGTGAGGTGCACACCCAAGAAAGGATATAAATCAATAAGATTTGCTGCATTAAGTCATATTTATGATAATGATCCTGAAATAAGCATGAAAACAAAGATTTCATGCTTGATTGCACTATATATCTGCTTAGACGGAATCAATGAAAAGGGACTTGGAATAGCGGTACTGACAGAAACAAGCGAACCAACCGTTCAAAAAACGGGAAAACCTGTTCTGTTAACAACAGTCCTAATCAGATTAATTTTGGATAATGCATCAACAACAGAAGATGCAGTTGAATTAATCAGACAGTATGATGTTTTTGCTTCAAGCGGAAGGGATTATCATTTCTACATAACAGATAAAACCGGTGATGGCAGGGTAGTGGAATTTGACCCGGAAAAAGAAGAAAGGCCAATGGTCGTAACTAAATTTAAGGCGGCAACAAATTTCTATGGAATGTATTTTGATAAAGTAAAACCGAACAGAATAAATGGGATATATGGAAAAGGAAAAGAAAGATATGACTCCATAATGGATATAATAGATAATGGCGGAAATGGAATGGCTGACACCTGGAAAGCATTAAAAGCATCAGCACAAGATCCAAATCCTGAGGATATTACAAGCAATACCCAATGGTCCATTGCATATGATTTGGACAAACTGGAATGTGAAATGACACTGAGAAGACACTGGGATGATATATTAAAGTTTAAATTAGATGAATAACCGCTTTATATTTCAGTTTATATTGATATTTGCAATATTTCACTTCTGTTCTAGCAGATATTGTTGCCATATCCTTGAACATGGAGTATCTGAAATATTAAAGATGGTTATTGACGGATTTAACCATTTCATGATTAATCCATCTGCAAATCAAAAAATCAGATAAACAAGTCTGTTACCTGACCCAGAAGTGATTCAAAGTTTACGCCACGGTCCTGAAAGTCAGGCTGTTTTGATGAAACCAACATTGCATCGTGGGTAATGTTTCCTGCAAATTCAACTGCTTCTGCAAGGTTTTTACCTACCATAACTGCCGCTAAAAGCGCACTTGCATACAAGTCTCCGGTACCGTGCAGCATGTATGGCAAAAATTCGTTTGACGCTTCAACAATGCTCATGTCTTTTCCACCAACGAAATTGCGGATAATGCCGTCTTCACGTTGGATACCTTTCAGCACAACATATTTTGCTCCACGGTCTAAAAGGGCATTTACAATGCGATGCGCTTCTGCGTCATCAATATTTGCACCGCCCCATTTCTCACCAATCGGTTCGCCTAAAATAATGGCTGCTTCTGTAAGGTTGGGAGTAAGTATGTCCGCTTCACATGCAAGGTCTGCCATGGCCTGACATAATTCATCATTGTAAGTCGGGTATACTTCTCCGTGGTCTGCCATAACCGGATCTACGATTTTAAGAGCATGGGGATATGTTTTATAAACGCTTTTGATTACATCAACCTGTTCTTTGTAACCTAAAAATCCTGAATAAATCGCATCTGCATCAACACCGATTTCTTTCCAGGTATTTAAGTAATCGTTAAGTATTTCTGTGGTGTCGTGCATGTACCAGTTAGGGTATGCAGTATGATTGGAAAATAAGCCTGTCGGAACCGGGCAAACATCACAGCCTGCAGCTGAAAGTACTGGAATGGCAATACCAAGTGAACATTTGCCGTATCCACACAAATCGTGAATAGCTACTACACGAGGAATATAGTCATCTTTTCTATTATATAAAATTATTTCATCTTTTTTAATATTTTTGTTTTCCTTATTCATTTTTTACCCCTAGTAAACTATTATCTAGTGTTAATATTCATATTAATGTAATTTATAATTTTTGTCCGATGGTTATCTAAAAACATTGGTCTGATTTATTTCAGATAACTTTAATAAGTAGGGTTATAAATAAATTTTTAAGAAGCATTATGGCAGTTTTAAATGATATGGCCTGATGAAATGACCTGTGTGGGAGATGATAATATGGTTTATCCGCAATTTTCAAATTATATTACAATAACAAGCAAAAAAACTAATGAATCTCTAAAACTGAATCAGAAAAGAGTAAAAATCAGAGAAAATGAAAACGGATTAATGGCTATAAGCTATATCGGTCCGGTATTTGAAATGATGGATTTGGAGAATTTTTTTGCAGATATGCTTTCTTTTGAAAAATTAATTATGGATATTGGAAAAACAGGGGAGTTTACAGTCAGTTTTAGAGGAATAATCGATGGTAACGGGAAGAACTTCCCTCAAAATTTAGACCATAAAATTATTCTATTGCAGGAACCGACTTGTCTGGATTCAAGAATCAACGTTCAGGAAACCGGATTTTCAAAATTTAAGAAACGGGAATAAACATCTATTTAAAGTTCATCTTCAACAGCTTCCCATAAATCAACAGCCCAACCCTGAGCACCATCAATTACCATATCAAGGAGCCTTACTTTGCTGTCTCTAAAGCGGAATAGCCTGTAGTCCTGCTGAGATTTTTTAGCGCTGCCTTCCTTGTTGCAATCAAGATATAGTCCTTCACCATATTCTTCTTCAAAGTCTCCTGCTTTAACAAACTCTCCAACAAGTGAAAATCCATTTTTAACGCTTTTATCCAGCTGTTCAACGGTTTTCAACCATCCTCCCTGAGACCTAAATTTTATCTCAGGGTCAATTTTTGTTATTTCTTCTTGCCAATTTAAAATCATAGCTATCAAATCCTTGTTTTTATTTTATATTGGAATTTATAAATAAATAAGAAAAGTGCAAGAGAGCATTTGAAAATAAATGGCTCTTTCAAAAACTTGTGTGATTTAAATATCTGCAAGTTTTTTATTAAAAACATTTTTTTAATATTTGGAGTTATTTTTATAATTTAAAGCTAATTAATCCATTATTCTGAAAAATTTAAATGAATAGATTAATCAAAAAATTAGTTATCACACAAGTTTTTGAAAGTGACAAATAAATGTTGTAGGTTAGTTATATATAAGTAAAAATTCATAACTAATTATTGT
>CAYFRZ010000143.1:0-3898 GCA_964345675.1 uncultured Methanobrevibacter sp. | reverse complement strand
CATAAAATCTCTTCCATTGGTTTAATCATTAATATTTTTTCATGGAATAATATAAATTATTTTTCAATCCTGAATTGAATAATATTCATGATACATTTAAAAAAAGATGGAAGTTGAATGTTTTAATATTTTATAAATAAAAGAAAGAAGTTGGAATAATTAGTTTATTCCATAAATATTGCAGGTTTATAAGGCATTGCATTTTTAGCCTTATTTTGTGGGTCGTATGAGTCATCAGTATGAATAATAACATCATTTCCACATTCTTCTTTGATGTAGTCAAGAGCATCATTTAAAATTTCTGCTTCGTTGATTTTGCCGATGTATCTTGTTTTAGTTATCTCTTTACCGATTTTTTTAGCTACCATTGCTATTTCTTTTTTATCATCGTAGATTTTAGCTCCAATAGCTCTTCCCATGATTTGGCCGATGTCTGGTTTTCCAACTTCGTCAGCTATTTTGTATAGGTTCCATTTCCAGTCAGGTGCAAGGTAAATGTGGACTTTTTCAACATCTTCTCCAACCATTTGTTTAATATGCGCAATATCTTTAATAATGTTTTCCACTAAATCTTCAGATTTTTCAATCTCAGCACTTACAAGCTCTTCATTGTATTCTGGCCATGCAGCTTCACTTGCAAATCCTGCTCCACCATATTTTGCCCATAATTCTTCTGAAGTATGGGGAGTAAATGGTGCGAGGAGTCTAATCCATGCTTCAAGAACAGTGGATAAAACATAAACTACTGCAGGATCTTGTGCATCAATAATGTGTTTTATTCTGTATAAATAATGATCCACATCTTTTTTAAGTAAGAATAAAGAATCTTGTAATGCTTGTCTTGTTTGGAATACTTCTAATGCATCGGTTGCATTTTTAATGTGTTGATTAAGTTGACTGACCATCCACAAATCAATGGTTCTGGTTAGTTCAACTTCTTCAATGTTACTTATATCTAAGGATGAGCCTTTGATTTCTTCAACTCTTGCTGCAAACTCCCTAAACCATTCCAGTCTTCTTTTAGTTCCAAGAACTTCTTTTTCTCTCCAATCAAAGTCTTGCCATGGTTCAGCAGATGCCATCAGGAAGAGTCTCACAACATCGGCGGAGTAATCTCGAATTGCATCTTTTAGCAATATTACATTTCCTTTTGATGAAGACATTTTATTTCCTTCTAAAAGACCCATACCAAAGACTACAGTTCCCCTTGGCCATTTATCTTTTGGATAAATTGCGCTGTGGTGGAACATTAAGAAGCTTAAATGGTTACCAACGAGGTCTTTTGCAGATAATCTCCAATCAAGTGGGTACCAATAATTGAATTCATCTTGGATTTCTTTGACTTTTTCATTTGGTACTGTGATTTCCCCAGAATCTTTGTTTAAAAGAACTTTATCAAAGAAAGCGAGGTTTAAATCATCAGGGTTCATATCTTTTAAGTATTTTGCAATAGTATAATAGGACATGTAAATTGTGGAGTCGGTTAAAGGTTCAATTAACCATTGCTTATCCCAAGGAAGTCTAGTTCCAAGACCTACTTTTCTAGAACAAGCCCAATCATCTAACCAGTTAAGATAGTATTCAAAATTATTTTTAACTTCTTTTGGAATGATGGTTTCTCCATCAAGAACTTCTAAAGTTTTTTCAGTCCATTTTTCGTTACCATATTTCATGAACCATTGATCATCCATGATTTTAACAACACAATTATTTCCGCATCTGCAGATTACTGGTCTTTCAGCGAAGTCATACATGATTGTAGCCATGTTGTCTTTGATTAATTTTTCTTTTAATTCTTCACGAGCAAAACGAACTTTCATACCTCCAAAATCAGGTATGGAATCGATAATTTTACCTTTACTGTGTTGAGCTTTGTATAATTCATTAGTAGCTTCATGTAATTTTTCATCGTTTTGATCAGTAATTCCAAGCCTTTCAATGATGTCTGCAGCTGGAATTTCTCCATATCCTTTAAGTGTACATACGGGAATTGGATGGACATTTTCAATAATGCCTTCTAAATTGTACTTAGTTATTAATTCAGTATTATTTTTTAAATCTTGAAGTGCAATGTAATCTGCGGGTGCATCTGCAGGTTCGGAAAATACAACTCCACTTCCATATGATGCACTTACAAAACTCGCTGGGAAAATAGGTAGTTCTTCACCAGTAAATGGATTTTTAGCCATTTGTCCAATTAAATCATTAGGATTAATTTCAGATAGGATGTCCAAATCTTTAATTTGATTTTTTAAATTGTAGTGAGCTTCTTTGGTAACAATCCAATTTTCACCATTGGCATTAACTAAAACATATTCAACATCTGGATTTAACCATATGTTGGTTGCTCCAACGATAGTTTCAGGTCTTAAAGTTGCAGTTACGAGAATTTTATCTCCAATCGGGAATTTAAGTAGTGTTAATTCATTAACTCCCACTCCTTCTCCTTCAAGCAAATCATGGTCTCCAACTGGGTTATCACAGTTAGGGCAGTATTTTACAGGGTGTTCACCTTTTGCAACCAAACCTTTTTCATGTAATTTGGTGATTTGCCATTCGATGAATTTCCTGTATGTTGGATCAATTGTTCTAAATTCTCTTCTCCAATCAATAGAATAACCCATTTCTTCCATTACTTCATGGTATTCTGTTGAAAAGTATTTTACAATGTATTCAGGGTCTTCTAATTTTGGTAATGTCTCTTTAGGAACTCCATGAACATTGTGGTATAAATCAAGTGTCCATTGGTCTTTTCTTTTAATCCTGTCTGCGATTCCAATAACTGGGGCACCAGTTACATGCCATGCCATTGGGAATAATACATTATATCCTTCCATTCTTTTAAATCTTGCATAAACATCAGGTACTGTGTAAGTACGGCCGTGGCCTATATGCATCGCTCCACTAGGGTATGGAAAAGCAACAGTAAGGTATAATTTTTCTCTTTCGTCTGGGTTTGATTCAAATAATTTTGCATCTGCCCATTTTTTCTGCCATTTCTTTTCAATATTTTCGCTCACTAAATCACCATTATAATGTTGTTTTCTCAGGGCTTTCAGGAACTTTACTTTTGTGTTTGCTCCTGATTATTTTATTAATAATTATATCAACTTCATCTACTGAAATGTTTAATTTTTTAGCTATTTCAATATTTTTCATATATCTTTCATTAAATAAATAGAGAATTTGATCAAGTAAATCATAACTCATTCCAATTTCATCTTCGTCAGTCTGATTATCCCATAATCCTGCACGGGGAGGCTTTTCAATGATTTCCTTTTGCACATTTAAGAATTCACTTAATTTAAATACGTCAGTTTTATATAAATCACCAATTGGTTCAATATCGCATGCACCATCTCCATGTTTTGTAAAATAACCAATTAGGATTTCACTTTTATTGCCAGTTCCACAAACGAGATAATTGTTATGATTAGCATAATAATAAATGATAGACATTCTGATTCTAGCTTTTAAATTACCTATAGCTAAATTATCATCATCTAATTGGGTTACAGATAAATATTCATTTAAAACACTATCAATAGCTATTTCTTTATAATTAATTCCTAATTCTTGAGCTACCTCAATAGCATGAATTTTATCTTCTGTTGGTGTGGTAGTGGATGGCATACTTACTCCAAATACATTTTCTTTTCCAACAGCTTCACATGCAAGATATGCTGCAAGTGTTGAATCAATTCCTCCACTTAAACCAATTACAATACCTTTAGTTTTAGATTCAGATACTTTTGATTTAATGAAGTCAACAATATTACTTTTTGTTTTTTCACAGTTTAGTTTTGGAATTTCACTAATATTCTCACCAACCTTTATCATTTATACATTAAGTAATATGTAATTATTAATTTATATATTATATTGTATTTTTCAATGG
>CAYFRZ010000142.1:0-3931 GCA_964345675.1 uncultured Methanobrevibacter sp. | reverse complement strand
AAAATGAATAAGTTTAATGTAGTTAAAGTACAAAATTAATATATTAAAAATAAAAAATGAGGCAAAATATGTTTTGGAATGAAGAAATTGAAACTATGTCAAGGCAAGACCTTGAGGAATTACAATTAAAAAAGCTTCAAGCAACAGTAAAAAAAGCATTTGATAAAATACCTTATTATAATAAACGATATAGTGAAGCTGAAGTTTATCCAGAAGATATCGAAACTTTAAAAGATATTGAAAAACTTCCATTCATCACAAAAGATGATTTAAGAGAAAGTTACCCCTTTGGACTTTTTGCAGTTGATATTGAAAAAATTAAAGAATTACACTCATCATCTGGAACCACCGGAAAACCAGTAGTCTCAGGATACACCGAAAAAGACTTAGATACCTGGGCTGAAACAACAGCACGTGGACTTACCATGATGGGGCTTGGTGAAAACGATATTATCCAAAATACCCATGGATACGGAATGTTTACTGGTGGTTTTGGAGTTCATTATGGATCCCACAAAATTGGTGCAGCAATTATTCCAATTTCAACCGGTCAGACAAGAAGGCAAATTGAAATTATGAGTGATTTCGGCACTACTGGATTAATTTTTACTCCTTCCTACGGAATACATATTGGAGAAGTTGCTCTTGAAGATGGAATTAATCCACAAGATTTAGGAATTAAAGCTATTGGATTTGGAGCTGAAATGTGGACTGAAGAAATCAGACAAAGAGTGGAAGAACTCTTCGGTGCAAAAGCATATAACATATATGGATTAACTGAACTTATGGGACCTGGTGTCGGTGTAGAATGCAGTGCACAGAAAGGTTTGCACATAGCAGAAGATATTTACTACCCAGAAATTATCGACCCGAATACTGGAAAAGTAATTGGAGCTGAAAAATCTGGAGAATTAGTTTTAACCAATTTAGAAAGGGAAGGAATGCCAATTATAAGATTTAGAACCAAAGATTTAACCACACTCACCTATGAAAAATGTGAATGTGGCAGAACTCATGCAAGAATGAGTAGAATAACTGGTAGATCTGACGATATGATTAAAGTAAAAGGTGTAGCTATTTTCCCATCCCAAATTGAAAAAGCATTACTTAAAGTTGGGGATGTAGAGCCTCATTACATGATTATAGTTACAAGACCTGGAACTTTAGATGAAATAGAAGTTAAAGTCGAAGCATCACAAGATATTTTCTTTGATGGTGTAAAAGAAATGATGGCAATCCAAACTAAGATTGGTAAATCAATTGAAAATGAAACTGGAATTAGGGTTAAGGTAACACTTGTTGAACCAAAAACTTTACCAAGATTTGAAGGAAAAGCAAAAAGAGTAATTGACGAAAGAAACATACACTAGGTGAGATATATGAAAATCAAACAATTATCAATATTTTTACAAAATAGAATGGGTAGTTTATCCAAACCATTAGAAGTACTTTCAGAAAATAATGTAAACATTAGGGCAATGTGTATGGCAGATACTTCTGAATTTGGTATTTTAAGACTTGTTGTGGACAATCCTGAAAAAGGAAAAGAAGTTTTAGAAGAACACAACTTCCTTGTTAAAATTACAGACATAATCGGTGTTGAAATGAATGATACACCTGGAGGACTTACAACAGTTTTAAAAGTCATCAAAGATAATGGAATTGATCTAGAATATCTTTATGCATTTACCCATGATAAAGTAGATAAAGCTATTTTATTACTCCATGCGGATGATCTGGAAAAATTAATATCTGCATTGAAAGAAAATAATATAGTTATTGTTCCATCCAGTGAAGTTTACAACTTATAGATAATTTCTAATTATCTATCCTTTTTTTATGTGAAATAAATGGAAAATAATAGAACAATATTCATTGATTACCTAAAAGTTATTGGTCTTTTATGCATCATTCTTGCTCATATTTCAACGAATGAAACTATATTACAGATTAGAAACTTTGATGTGCCATTAATGATAATAATTTCAGGGTTTCTTGCAGTAAATTCTTTTAAACGAGATCTTAAACAAAATAGACCATTTTTAAGATATTACTGGAAAAGAATTAGCCGATTATTATTTCCAACATGGATATTTTTAACAATATTTTTTACTGTAATGACATTTTTTAACATGAATGGCATATATTATTATGACAATAATTTTATAATCAGTAGTTTCTTATTGCTTGATGGGCTACCATATGTTTGGATTATAAGAATATTTCTTATTTGTGCATTCATAACTCCGGTAATTTATTATTTCGACAAGATTGAAAATGATTATATTCAATTTTTAATTTTACTATTAATATATATAGCATATGAAATATCAATATTTTTAAAAATAAATGAAATGAACATCATTTTTGAGTTCATATTGGCTTATGTTATTCCTTATGGGATAATATATTTACTTGGAATGATTTCTACAAAAACAAGCCCTAAAGTAGATAGAAATATTTCTATGATTTGTTTAATTGCATTTATTATATCTGCATGCATGCTTTATTTAAATACAGGCATGTTCCAACCAACACAAATTATGAAATATCCTCCAACAATATATTATATAAGCTATGCATTATTTGTATCCTTTATGTTATTAAGCCTATTTAAAAAAATTAATTTAAAGCCCAATAGGTTTATTGAATTCTGTTCCAAATCCTCCCTATGGATTTATCTATGGCACATATTATTCCTAACAATCATACCAATAATTTTTGGAGAAATAGATTGGATTTTAAATTATATTATTGTGGTAATATGTGCAATTATAGTAACACATATTCAAAATAAGATTCTTGATTTACTTAACGTAAATATAAAAGTATTAAGAGGATAAATTCCTCTTTTTATTTAAAAAAAATAAATGCTAATCTTCAATAGTGAATCCATGATTTTGTGCTTTAGTTACAAAAACAGTCCCATTCTCACCAATGATTTCTTTGGTTTTTTCTACAATATATTCATTTGATTCATCAAAGAAGGTATACAAAACTGGCCCAAATGAGGAAATACCTACACCATAAGCTCCAGCTTTTTCAATAGCTTGCATAGTTGGTAAATAACTAGCATCAAGTGAATGTTCTAATTTATTAAATCCAACTTTTTGAAGCTCACTTACAGCCCAACCAAAGTTTTTGATATCTTTTTCAATCATGAATGGAACAAGATTCATTAAAATTAAGTGAGACACTTGTTCAACTTCTTCTTTTGGAATAGGACAATAAGTTTGGAAAACATCCACTTCATCATCACCTTCCATATGCTTTTCAATTTCTGGAATGGCAATTAAAATATTCCATTCTTCTGGAAAATCATATCTTGCTATTAATGTTGCAGGTTTTGCTTGAGATGCACCTGAAGGTAAAAATAATGGTTTTTCTTCTTTACTGTGCCCGCCATCTACGATAAAGCCACCTAAATCATGAGTGTATGTTCCAATTCCAGAAGTTCCGCCTCGTCCAACAATACTACTAAGTACTCTACTTTCTACGTCGATACCCATAGTTTCAGTTATTAAATGAGCTGTTGAAATAGCAATTTGAGTTCCGCTTCCAAATCCGGAATGTGGAGGATAAGTATTGTGAACAATAAATTTAAAGCCAGAGTCAATATCAAAGTATTCAATAGTTTTTCTAGCTGCATCAGGGATTTTTTCCCTACATTCTTCAATAGCTTCCTCATCTGTTACATTATCTGAAAATTCAAGTTCTATTCCATTTTCAATTTGTTTAACTTCTAAAACAAATTGTGGGTCAGCTAATGTTAATCCAATACCACCATCGACTCTCCTATATGACCCATTCAAGTCAATAAGAGACATATGTATCCTTGAAGGTGCTCTAATTATCATTTTTTCACCAATTTATAAAAATTTATCTTATATAAATATGTAAATAAAGTGTTATAAATTTTGTTATATTATTT
>CAYFRZ010000141.1:0-4026 GCA_964345675.1 uncultured Methanobrevibacter sp. | reverse complement strand
TGGACAGAAAAACATAAAAAAATCAAATAAGCCTATAAAATTTTACAGACTCGAATTTGCAAGTTTTGCAAATACATTAATTGCAAAAGACAATCTAGGAAGAACAGGCTTTTTAGGTGGTAATGGACAATTTGTTAAAAAAAATTCCATTATAGAATGCGGAAAATGGGATGGATTTGCAGTAACTGAAGACTTGAACTTAGCCATCAAAATTATGATTGCAGGCGGAAAAATCCGTTTCTGTGGTGAATGTGCGGTATATCAAGAAGCTATAACTGATTGGAACTCTTTATTCGTGCAAAGAATTAGATGGGCAATGGGTAATTTTGAAACTTTATTTATTTATTTACCTGCTATTATAAAAGCAGATATACCTATTTCAAAGAAATATGGTATAATCGAACATATTTCCTTTTACAGTTTTAACTTACTCATATTCTTTGGATTTTTAGTAACAATAGCTAACATATTATCATGGTTTATTTTCCAAAATACCACGGTTATTGGAATGAATGCGCCAGTTATTGTGGGATTGCTTTCATTTATTTCATTTTTCCCACCTACAATAATTGCCTTTTCTAGAGATCGTCCAGGAATTATTGAATTAACTAAAGATGTAATTAAATATTACTTATATTCATATCATTTAATTCCATTGTTCTTCATGACTATGGCTAACATGATAACAAGAAAAGAAAGAACATGGTCTAAAACAGAACACATAGGTGGAAAACGAGACGTTGCATCTATTGAAATGATTGAAGACTAAATAACCATCCAAAATATTAAAATTATAATTTCAATGGGTGATTTTCACACATCGGATCTCTAATAATATTTCTTTTTTGATGGTATTTTAAAAAGTAAATCATCCATTGATTTGAGAGTTCGCGAAGCGATGCATCATCCAATCTTTCAAATGGTGAAAAGAAATCCATTTGGTTCCCACCAACAACAATAGCTATCTCTTCAGTTTCAAATAACATGAAAAAATCATTTCTAATATTGTGAATATTAAAATCTCCAACAGCAGAAATTGACTTTTCTTTTTTATAATTACCAAAAAATGCATTTAAATACTCAAAATCGATGAATTTAATGTCTTTAATATTAAATAATACTTCTTCACTTAATAATTGATTTTTAAAATCATATTTGGATAAAAAATCAATATCCCAGATATTGTTATAAAAAACTGTGAAAAATGAATCTTCAGCAAATCGAACAACCAATGAAAAATCCTCATCAATTTTTGGAGTTCCAAGTTCCACATCCCTAAATTGTAAGTAAATGGAATCTTGTGATATTTCAATTGAAGACCATTTACCTGAATTAACAATAACCTCACGAATTAATTTTAAAGATCTTGTATTCATTTTACCACCTAATTTTTAATAAAAACTTCATACGCTCCTTCAATCTCATATTCCTTTTCAGAGTTATATGATTTATCCCATTTAAATGGATTAATTTCAATTTGATTATTAATTGTCCCATCCCAATTAATATTAAAATTTTCTTCTTTAAGATATTTGAAAACAATTTGACCAATTTCTAATGCTTTTTCTTCATTATTTTCAAAATCTCCAAAGGTTATTTTTAATTTGTCTTCACAAATAGCTTCTTCAATATCTTCAAAAGTATAAAAACAGAATCCTTCCGATAAAAATTTATTATTATGCAAATGAACATATAATTCAAATGCATCATTTACACCTTCACCAATGTCATAACCACAATTATGAATCGCTACAATTTTTTCATCAGCTAATCTGGCAAATGCATTTTCTAATTTTGAGAAATTTTCATTAGAAGAATCAATTAAAGAAATCGGGTATTGGAAAACATCAATTTCTTCATCAATAAATTGATCTTCCAATATCTCAAATATTTCTTCACTATCAAAAAATCCAGATTTAGTGAGTAAATCTTTCATATAAATTAATTCATCGACTAAATCTTGATTCATAATATCACTATTCTTCATCACCAAACATTAAAATACGAGTTACATTTCCTCTTTCGGTAAATCCTGCCATGACGCGAGATTCACCAATTTTGGCTAAGTAAAAACCATCATGTGGTTTGAAAACATATCCTTTAAGTTTTGTGTATGATTCAAATGCAATTTTAGGAAATACTTTAAAATTCTTTTGGAATGTGTAAAAAGTATCTCTAAATTTTTTAACTGAATTATTTTCTTTAATTAAATCAGATTTAATAGCTACAAAAATATCTAATCCTTCTTCTGAAACTGCATAGTAAGCATCAAATCCAAGAATTGCAGTTGCAGTCATTGCAATAGGATGGCAAAAATTAAAATCAGTTTTAATTAAGGGAGAATTAAATTCTGGAATTTCAAATTTATCCCCGATTTCTTTCATTTCTACTGCAGATGTGATTAAATCTTTACCAAAGATATCTTCATTATCCCATGCCCAAGACCATTGATTTAAGTCTTGTGAGTAGAAACCTAAAATCTGAATAGGCATTTTGATATCTCCAAAAGAAATCATATCATTTTCAATATCTAAGTCCCCAATAGTTTCACCGATTAATTCAGATAAATTTTCTTGTTTATCCAGTGCTAATGCACCATATTTTGATAAAATTACTTTAAATGAATCATCATCTTCAATTTGTACTGGTTTTTCTATTTTTTTCAAATTAAACACCTAAAACTCTAATTTTGAAATTCTATCCATTGCTTCTTTAGTATTTTCTAATGTGTTAAATGCAGTGAGTCTTAAGTAACCTTCACCACTTGGACCAAATCCAGAACCTGGAGTTCCAATTACATTAGCATCGTGCAATAATAGGTCAAAGAAAGCCCATGAATCCATGTTATTTGGAGCTTTAACCCAAATATATGGTGAACTTATTCCACCATAAACCTCTAAACCTAAACTAGATAAACTTTCACGAATAACTTTCGCATTTGCCATATAATAATCAATGACTTCTTTAATTTCTTTTTGACCTTCAGTAGATAAAGTTGATTCAGCAGCTTTTTGTACAGGATAGGACACACCATTAAATTTAGTAGTTTGTCTTCTGTTCCATAATGGATTAATTTCTACTTCATTGCCTTCACTATCATATCCAACTAATTGTTTAGGAACAACTGTGTATGCACAACGAGTTCCAGTGAATCCTGCAGTTTTTGAAAAACTTTTAAATTCAATAGCTACTTCTTCTGCACCTTCAATTTCGTAAATACTATGAGGAACATTGTTTTCATTTATAAATGCTTCATATGCTGCATCGAATAAAATTATGGCTTTGTTTTCTTTTGCATAATCGACAAATATTTTTAATTGATCTTTGGTTAAAGTAGTACCAGTAGGATTGTTTGGATAACATAAATAAATAATATCAACAGGTTCTGATGGCAATTCCGGAACAAATCCATTTTCAGCATTACATTTAAGGTAAGTTAAACCTTCATACATACCATCTTCCATTTCGCCAGTTCTGCCTGCCATAACATTTGTATCAACATAAACAGTATAAACCGGGTCAGTTACTGCGATTTTATTATCAGTTCCAAAAATTTCTTGAATATTACCTGTATCGCATTTAGCCCCATCACTAATGAAAATTTCTGATGTATCTAGATTTACTCCATATTTTTTATAATCGTTTGCAATAGCTTCTGCTAAAAATCCGTAACCTTGTTCTGGTCCATACCCCATGAAAGTGTCAGCATTTCCCATTTCATCAACTGCATCTTTAAAAGCTTTAACAACAGATGGAACTAATGGTTTTGTAACATCACCAATACCCATTTTAATAACATCAGCATCAGGATTATTTTTTACGAATTCTGCTTCTCGCCTAGCCACTTCAACAAAGAGATAACTGCTTTTTAGTTTAAGATAATTTTCATTAATTTTAACAACCATGATTACTCCTCATAATAATTTATCAATCTAATTTATATTTTATTTTAAGCATATATAAAGGTCACTTTCGTCACTTTCAAAAACTTGTGTGATAACTAATTTTTTGATTAATCTATTCATT
>CAYFRZ010000140.1:0-4047 GCA_964345675.1 uncultured Methanobrevibacter sp. | reverse complement strand
GAAAAAAATTAATTTATAATAAATAATATATTAATAAAACAGAGGCAAAAAATATGATAAATCCTGCAAGTAGAACAAAATCAATTGAATTATCATTAATAAGAAAAATGTTTGAAGTAACAAATCCTAATGCAATAAACTTAGGAATTGGTGAACCTGATTTTGATGTTCCAGAAAATATCAAAAACGCAATGAAAAAATCAATTGATGAAAATGATACTCATTATACACCAAATAAAGGATATATTGAATTAAGAGAAGAAATTTCAAAGAAATTTAAAAAAGAAAATGATATAAATACAACCCCTGATGATATTATTGTTACAGTAGGTGCAAGTGAAGGATTATACATGAGTATACAAGCATTCGTTGAAAAAGGAGATGAAGTACTACTCCCGAATCCAAGTTTTCTATCTTATGAAACATGTGTAAAATTAGCTGACGGGGATGTAGTGCCCGTTGATTGCAAAATAGAAAATGAATTTAAATTAAAAGCAGAGGATGTTCAAGAAAAAATAACTGATAAAACAAAAGCAATAATTTTAAATTCACCTTCAAATCCGACAGGTGCTGTAATGGATAAGGAAGACATAAAATCCATTGCAGATTTATCAATGGATAAAAATTTCTTAATAATCTCTGATGAAATCTATGAAAAAATCATTTACGGAAAAAAGAATTATTCTCCTGCAAAATACAGTGATAATGTAATTACATTAAATGGATTTTCAAAAACATATGCAATGACTGGACTTAGAATCGGTTATTTAGCCACTACTAATGAGAATTACACAGAACAATTACTTAAAATACACCAGTATAATATTGCCTGTGCTAATACAACAGCACAAAGAGGAGCATATGAAGCATTGACTGGACCACAAGATGAAGTTAAAAAAATGGTTTCTGAATTCCAAAGAAGACGTGATTTAATTGTTAGTCGTTTAAATGGAATGGGCTGTGAAACAGTTAATGCAGAAGGTGCATTCTATGTATTCCCTAAAATTGAAGATGATGATTTTGTCATGAAAGCTGCTAATGCAGGAATAATTACTGTTCCTGGAATAGCATTTGGATCAAATGGTAAAAATCATGTACGTATGTCTTATGCAAATTCATATGAAAACATTGAAAAAGCAATGAATATTTTAGAAGAGCGTGTATTTAATGGATGAATTAAGAAACAAAGGTGGAAGAAAAGCGGCAATAGTGGCAATATTAGCAAATACATTCTTAACAATTTTTAATATTATCATAGGAATGATGTCCGGAAGTTATGCATTAATTTCAGAAGGAGGGCATACTTTATCAGACATTACAACAACGATAATTGCATATATTGGATTTAAAATTGGTCAAAAACCAGCAGATAAAGAACATCCACTTGGACATGGGCGTGCTGAAGCAATTAGTGGATTAGTAATCATGTTATTTTTAACAATGGTTGCTTACGAAATTATGAGCGGTGCTATTGAAAAATTATTTAACCCATCAACAATTACCACACCCGATATTTATGCTGCAGGAATGGCAATTTTTGGAATATTTATTAATTATATAATAAGTGAATATATTATTAGATTAGGTAAACAAATTAATAGTCCAGCAATCGTAGCTGATGGAAAACACCAAAAAATAGACATATTTTCATCAATTGCAATATTGATTGGAGTTATTGTATCAAACATTGGTTATCCTATATTAGATCCAATTATTGGATTAATTATCGGATTTTTAATTTTAAAAACTGCATATGAAATTGGTAAAGAAAATATTGATAATATTATGGGTAGAATTCCATCAGAGGAATTTGTTAACGAAATTAGAAAAATAGCTAATGAAAGTAGTGAATATGCTAAAAATGCCCACGATATAAAGGTAGATTATTTAGGTTCTTATGCTGCAGTAACATTACACATTGAAATGGATAGAAATATGACATTAGATGAATCACATAAAATTGTACATGTTGTTCAAAATAATATTATTGAAAATATACCTGAAATAAAATATGTAGCAGTTCATGCCTGCCCTACAGGATTAAATTATAATCATAGCCAAGAAATAGATGAATAATAAAAACGCCGGGACCGGGATTTGAACCCGGGTGGTCATAAGACCATCGGATTAGCAGTCCGACGCCGTACCAGGCTGGGCCATCCCGACAGTTATAACAAAACAAGTATAATAAATTATATGTTTAAACTTATTTATAAAGTTAATTATTTTTTTAAAATGGCATGTCTAAGAGTGGACTAATCTCAAAAATACAAGTGATCTAAAAAACCCAACTCCGCCCCGGGATTCTACAAGCATTGCATGTTAACAGTAAAGCTGCTCCCTTCCGGGCCTGACCCATTTCCATATTGAAGATGACTAATTTTTACCCTACAGTAAAAATCTCATCACCACCAATCCTGTAGGACGAGGTTTCTGCGTTGTTTTTAATAGGCTCATATTTCCTTAAAAAGCCGCCTCCTAGACTTCAACTGCACCAAAGGGGGTGTGTGCTTACAGAGGACCCCTAACCCTCCAGTCTAGCCATATTGAATATATGAATTTAATATTATATAAATGTTAGTAAAAACAATCACGAAAGATAAATAAAAAATACAGAAAAAAATTTTCTAGAAAAAAATAAAATTATAGTAACTAACAAAAAATAAAGATAATTTAAAAAAAATAAAAAATAATGAGTTAAATTAGAATATCTCCTGAATAATATCCCCATCAGAAATAATACCAACTAATTTTCCATCTTCAACAACAGGGAGTTGATTTAAAATACCTGAAGAAACATTATCTTTCATTATATTAACTGCATCTTCAATAGTATTATCTGGAGCAACAGTAACTACAGGAGTTATCATTATTTCTTTAACATTAGTTCCTAATTCATATTTATCTAAAATTAGATTATGACCAACATCAGTTGCTGTTATAATCCCAATTAATTCATCCCCTTCAACAACAGGAAGTGAACTAATTTTATTTTCCATTAATTTTTCAAATGCAAATACAACATCAACATCAGAAGTGATAGTTATCACATCAGAGGCCATTATTTCCTTAACTTTCTTATTCAACATCATTAACACCTACACATTTTTCTAAAATATCATTTACCATAATATCAATAGTTTCATTAATATCAACATTATTAATTATTGGAGAATCAAAGATTTTTGCTTGTTCAACTAAAAAATCTTGAGTTTTTCTGATTGATTCAAAATTCCCCATATAATTCTCAAGAGATCTTTTTACCCAAGGTTGACTGCATCTAGAATAAAAACGTTGCTTATGAGATTCTTCATCCTCAATCATTAGTGTAAATATTATAATATTATTATTTTCCATTAAATCTTCACTAATGAACCCTGGAACAACATGAACGCCTTCAATAATAGTACTAATACCTTCTTTAATGGATCTTTCAATAATCGCTTCAATTCCTACATTAACAACATCAATATGAGTAATGAAACCTTCAATAACTCTATCCATTTTAACAGAAGGAGTTCTTATACTTTCATAAGCATCGAAACTGGACTTATGAATAACTGGACTTAATTCTTTTGAAACAATTTTACGCATTACTTCACGAATCATATCAGTACTTATAATATTTTTTAATCTTAATCTATTTGCTAATTCAAATGCCATTGAAGAAGTACCTACACCAGATGAACCGCCAATTAAAATAATCAATGGTTTTTTAGACTCCCTAAGTAATTTTAAATTCTTATATCTTTCTGCAATTTTTGGATCGATTCTAGTTAAATGATCTAATACAATGTCAGCCAATTCTTCACGAGAAATCATGGAAAAATTATTTTTAATTAAATCGTCTTCAATTTCACTAGCTATTTCATATGCTAACCTAGATCCAATGTAAGAAACATGGAGCGAACGAGACATGATTCCTTTTGAAAATGGTTCCTTATACTCTTTACTATCAACATTACTTGTAACCCAAATCATAAAATCACATCAAATATGATTAATATTTATAATATTAATGATAAATAAAATTTGTTATTTGAATTT
>CAYFRZ010000139.1:0-4099 GCA_964345675.1 uncultured Methanobrevibacter sp. | reverse complement strand
ACTAAATCTTCAATTTCTAAAAAAACAATTGTAATTAAAGTTGCGAGCAAAAAATTTTCTAAAAAATCCTCTTCTGAGGGGATTGTTGTTTTAAAACCAAATGTATGTGCTAAGACATATACTGTAAGTGTGAAATTTGGCAAATATGTTGTTTATAAAAAAATGAAATGTATTGAAGGCAATGTGAAAGATCCATTGAAATATAGTATTCCAACAAAAAGTGGTGTTCCAGATATTGATGTAATGCCTGGAAATTATGTTATGGGAGACAATAATGCAAGATACACATTAACAAAAGTACAATATAATGAAGTTATAAAAAGAGACAGTTATTGTTTGTTTTTAAATAATAAATTATCCAAATATACTTTTTTTAAAACAAAAAATAATCCCAATACTAATCATATTATTCAGCGAGAAAAATGGAATGTTATTGAAAGGGCAATAAATCTTAAGATTGTTGGGAAAAATAAAGCTAATTATTGGCCAAGTGAAATTTCAGTTTTACTTAAGGGTAAATCATATAAATATCCTGAAGTAAGAAAGACTCAATCTACAAACTATTATTGTGGTCCCAATTCAGCTAGTGTTTGTACTCAGGTTTTGAAAAATTATTATTGTGAAAAATATCTCGCAAAGTTAATGGGTACAAATCGTAGGGAGGGTAAAAAATGTCAATGGATTATTGATGGTTTAAATAAATTAGGTTTTAATGCAACTTACTTCTACAAAGCATCTTTTGATAATGCATTAAATGAGCTTAAAAAAGGCGGTGCTGCATTAGTATTCCATGCACCTCGCCATTATGTTTCTATTTTGGATATCAGTTCTGATGGTAAAAAAGTTTTAGTAAGTAATTCTTATGGAAGTTATGGTAATATTCCAACTAAATGGACTAAAATAAGTTATATGAAAACTAAGTTTTCTAAATGGGAGGAGAGTGTGATTGTAAGAAGTAATTACAAGCTTTCTGATTCTGTAAAGGATAGTGTAAATTGTTTCTATAATAGTATGGGTACAAATTGGCATAGGCATAGTACTAGTCAAAAAATGGGTTTAGTTTAACTTAATATTGGGGAAATTTTTCCGATTCTTTTTTTTTAATAAATGATATCCGTTAAAATTAAATTCGTCAAAGCAAAATTTTCTTTATTTAATAATTGTAGTATTATTTACATTTATTAAAGATTAATTTTTTGAGTTTTTGTGGATAATCTGACAATTTTTAAAACAAAAAATATTTTATTAATTTATTCAGATATATATAATTAGTCAAAAATTGTTGTAGTGATATTTAAAAGGTTATTTTACAAATTTTAGATATTTTAACGATTATTTTTAAATTATTCAATAATATTTTTTAAAATAATTAATCAATTTATGATATAATATAGGAAAATTTTGTGATATATATGGTTGAAGAAAATAGTAATATGTTACTTGGAGTTCGTGATAAGCCTCCTGCGTTGAGGTGGGTTTTACTTGCTATACAACATGTATGTGCAATGTTTGGTGCTACAATTTTAGTTCCTATTGTTGTAAACACCACTGCCGGTGCAGATGTTTTATCAATTCCTGTAGCATTGGTCACATCTGGTATAGGTACATTAATTTACATTATTTGTACTCGTGGAAGAAGTCCTGTATATTTGGGAAGCTCGTTTGCATTCATTGCTCCTATGGTTGCAGGTTATGCGTTAGCTGGTAAGGCTAGTGTATTTTCAGCTTTAATGCTTGTTGGTTTAGTATATGTTGCTGTATCATGCATTATTAGAATTTCTGGTAAAGCGTGGATTAATAAATTATTGCCTCCAGTGATTGTCGGTCCTATGATTATGGTTATCGGATTGTCTCTTGCTCCAACTGCTATTAATGAAATTGGTTTAGATTTAGCAGTAGTGCCATGGAAAAATCTTGTTGTTGCATTAATTTCATTTTTAACTACTGCATTTTTAGCAGTTCGTGGAAAAGGAATTTTACGGGTAATTCCATTTTTAATTGGTATTATTGTAGGGTATATTGCAGCGGCTGCTCTTGGTATGGTTGATTTTACCCAAGCATTATCTGCAAATGTAATTGAAATTCCTAAATTTTATTTGCCATTTATGAATTATAATTTAAACTTTGCTGCAGTTCTTACAATTGTTCCAATTGCTTTAGTGACAATGGTAGAACATATTGGGGATCATAAGGTATTAAGTGAAATCATTGGTCGTGATTTAATTGAAGATTCTGGTCTTGATAGAACTTTACTTGGGGATGGTCTTGCAACATTCCTTGCAGCATTATTGGGAGGTCCTGCAAATACTACATATGGTGAAAACACATCTGTTGTAGGTATGACACGAGTTGCATCTGTTTATGTAATTGCTCTTGCAGCTATTATTGCAATTTTGTTTGCATTCTCAGGGCATTTGACTTCACTTTTAACTGCCATTCCAACTCCAGTTTTAGGTGGTATTTCTGTACTTTTATATGGATTTATTTGTGTAAATGGTCTTAAAATTTTAATTCACAACCAAGTTGACTTTAATAACACTAAAATGTTGTTGTAGCTGCAACCATGCTTGTTTTAGGTTTAGGTGGAGCAACATTATCCGTTGTTTATGGCAAGTTGTCTCTTGCTATGTCAGGAATGTCTTTAGCAGCTGTTGTTGGAGTAATTTTAAATCTTGCAATACCGGAGGAAAAACATGAATGAATTTGTTTTAAATCATCCATTAATAACTCATAAACTTGCATTTTTAAGAGATATTAATACTGGAACTAAAGAATTCAGGGAACTTGTAACAGAAATTTCAACAATCCTTGTTTATGAATCAATGAGGGATGCACAACTTGAAAAGACAACTATTGAAACTCCCCTTGAAAAAATGGAAACAGGTACTCTAAATGAAAATAATTATGCTATTGTTCCAATCCTGAGAGCGGGGATGGGTATGATAGATGGGGTATTAAATGTAATTCCAAATGCAAAAATTGGTCATATTGGTCTTTACAGAAATGAAGAAACATTTGAGCCTGTTGAATATTATTATAAAATGCCTGAAGGAATTGATAATAGGGAAGTTCTTGTAGTTGATCCAATGCTTGCAACAGGTGGAACCAAAATTAAGTTGTTATGTCTTGTAGCTGCTCCACAAGGTATTGAAACAATCGAAAATAATCATCCTGATGTTAAAATATTTTGTGCAACTGTTGACAGGGAATTAAACGAAAATGCATATATCCTTCCAGGTCTTGGAGATGCTGGAGATAGGGTATATGGAACTAAATAATTAAGTTTAATTTTCTTTTTTCTTTTTTTTTGGATGGCTCATGAATATTAAATTAAAAATCATAAAATTTTATTTTGGTATTGATTAAATGAGTATAATAATAGATATAGGGATTTTGTTTCTTTATTTGGAATGGACAACACGACAAATGAAGCTAAATCTACAGTTGCATATTTAATTGATAAAACAAAATCTATTGGTGGCTCAATTTCTAAAAATATTTATTCATCTTATAAAGCTACAACTAAATTAATTGAAAGTTCTTCAAAGAATATTGTTAAATCTATTTCTAAAGTAAAACATAAGTTAGTTTCTAGTTATTCATATGTGAAGAAAAAAGTTTACTCTGCCGTTAATTTTGGTATGAAAAAATGTTATTCAATTTATAAGTATTCCAAAAAGAAATTTTATTCTACGGGTCATTATATTAAGAAAAAAGTGCATTCAACTTATAATTATGAAAAAAAGAAAGTTTATTCAACTTATAATCATTATAAAAAGAGTACATATAATTATGTTAAAAATTCATTTAAATATTTAAAATCTTATGTGAAAAAATTTAGAGTATGGTAGGTGTACAATGGTTTCAAAAGAATTCATTGAAAAAGAATGGATTAAAGCATATAATGCCCTTAATCCTTTTTTAGATGTTAATGGAGCATATGAACTCCGTAAATTATTATTTGATTTAAGAAATAATGAAAAATTCATATTTATTTCAGATAATGTTGATTATACCTGTATTATTGAACTTGATGAATTAAAAGATGATATTCCAATTTTTAAATATGCATCAGATTGTTTTAAAATTTTTGGAATTT
>CAYFRZ010000138.1:0-4113 GCA_964345675.1 uncultured Methanobrevibacter sp. | reverse complement strand
GAAAGTCGTTCAGAATCATGAATTTGAAAACAATTCAATATACCAAATAAAAAACTAATCATAATCATGAAAATTAAAAATAAATCTAAACATGAATATTGAGGTGCAATATAATAGCATTATTATGTGAAATACCACTTATCAACATCTACTCTTTTTGGTTGTTGATCACTAACTATTTTTTCATAACCTCCGGGTAAATGCAACTACATATTCATCATGAATATCCTCATTTGGGTATACCGTACTTTTTTCCAGAAATTCCATAGCCCACTTTTTGGTGAACCCTATCCTATCCTTGCCAACTAAGTAAGTTCCATTCTTTGAATATCAGCTGAAACTCTTCTTGCTCCGTCAACTTTGTTTCTAATGAGTTTCCAGTGCTTGTTGTGAATTCTCTTCCATTTAATTCATCGATGATTAATAAACCAAAGTTTTTACCTGTAAACGATACATATTTTGTGATTTTGATGATCGATTTGTCCTTTCCGATTCTTGTTTTGTGAAAATTTTTAAATCCTGTCAAATGACTCTGAAATCTTTTGATTTAAGTTTTAAAAAGGATGTTCCTTATTTTAAAATAAGTTTTAGCTAGATGTCATCATTGTGGAACTCTTCATGTTGTTAAATATGGTTTTACAAAAAGAACTTTAGTATTTAAAGAAAATGGTAAAAACTGTGGTGAAGGTTCAGCGTTATATCCTGCAAACGTTGTGACAAAACATTTAAAACTGATTTAACGAGTCTTGTTGATAAAAATTGTAATTTTACAAACGAATTGAAAAGGGAATCTGAACATTTAATTTCAGATTATCTGGAAAGTTTGAAAAAATGTTTGTAAATCCTTTAAAAAATTTTTTGGAATCAGTATTTTCACAATCAAACAATTGAAAATTGGATTTTGTTAATAAAAACATCTTAGAATTTGATTAGGGTGTTGATTGGGTTATCTATGTCTTTGATGTTGAATAAATAAAAATCAACGAAAAATGTAAATATTGTCACACATTACTTGATTCTATTTCAAATTGTATTGTAGCAGATGCAATTTACAATACTGAATATGAAACAACTGTTGAAAAGTTTTTAAGAGAATCTACCGCAAATAAAAATAAAATTACAATCAAAACAGATTTAGATAAAAAAAATATTCCTCAATTATTCAAAAACTAAGTTTAAAACACCAATTATAGATTTTTCATACTAAACAAAATCTTAAATAAACAATTAAAAAAATTTTAAAGATAATAAACATCTTTCAGACAAATAATATCAAGAATGTAACAAACAACTAAGAACAATCAAAGATTTATTTAATTTAAATGACAATGATGAATTTAAAAAATAAAGTACAATCATTAATTTATCGTAAAAGATAAGTTTCATCCAGTTATTTATCAAATAATTAGAAAAATCAATAGCACCAAGATATAAAAACTTCATTTATAACTTAAAAGATAAAAAAAAATGAAAAAAACAAGTAACAAAATTGAAAAACACTTTCCAAAAAACAATGCCAAAATCAAGAAAACGAACATTCAAGACCAAACAATGAGTTTTAAAATGTAACATATCGCAGAGATTTAATTTGGAACCAAAATCGAAAAAACAATTTTTAAAATCAACAAAGTTTTTGAAAGAGCCTGAAATCCCAAATCAGTAAACTATTAATAGGTAATTCTAACCTAATACTAAACATGAAAATCTTAGCTTTAAACGGTAGCCCCAGAAAAAAAGGTAACACAAATCGCATTTTAGACGAAATGATTAAAGGCTGCAGTGAAAACGGCCATGAAGTTAAAAAATACTTCCTAGACAAATTAGATATCAATCCATGCAGTGGATGTGAAATCTGTGCTAAAGGAAAAGACTGCAGATTTGAAGATGACGGATCCAAAATCATCAACCAGCTGGCTGATGGCGCAAGTCTGATAGTAGCTTCACCAATATACTTTGGTCAAATGACATCACAACTCAAAACAATAATCGACAGGTTTTATTCAATCTTCAATAATCCTGATAAACATTTTGAAGGCAAAGCGGCCATAATATTCACCCACGCCTATCCCGGAGATGATTTCTACAAGCCATACATTGACCTTGTAAAGACCCAACCATTTGAAAACAACACCGAACTTGAAATTATCGATACATTAGAAGTGGGCGGTGTAAAATACATCGGTGATGCTGATAAAGCCGAAGAGGCTCTTAAAAAAGCATATGAAATAGGATTGAAATTTTAATCCTATTTTTCAATTTCTCTGTTATGAATCCATTCCATATGTTTTCCAATAGCTACCCCGATAATAACATCAATCAAATCAGTTTCATCTTCTTTTTAAAATAGTAATATGCAGGTCATTCCAGCATTAATCTTAAATCATAAAACGGTCTGGCTTGACAGCATCAGAATTCATCAGCATAATTCTTTAATAGCTTTACATTTTTCCATTTTATATTTAGCCGGTTTACTTTTCGGGCTTTAATGGTTAATGCCTTTTCTTTTTTTGGCTTTGATACTTCCACCATTAATCAATCATCAAATTTTTTAATTAAATCCAATAAATACTTAAATATGAAAGAAATTGAAAAATTAAAAGCTGGTCTTGAATATTGCTATGATGATGAAGAAGTTGATGCAATCAAACAAAATGCAATTAAAAATTGTAGAATCTACAATTCAATCAGTGATGAAAATAAACAAGAACAATATGACTTTTTATGTGAAATGTTAGGCTCTGTTGGGGAAAATGTTTGGATTGCTAAAACATTTAACTGTGATAATGGAAAAAACATTTTCATAAGTGATAATTTTACTGGAAATTTTAATTTGACAATTTTAGATGTAAAAGAAGTCTACATTGGAAATAATGTGATGATTGGACCAAACACAACAATAACAACAGTTGGCCATCCATTGACTCCTAAGGGAAGACGTCAACACTTAGCGAAAGCTAGTGAAATAAATATTGGTGATGATGTCTGGCTTGGAGCTAATGTGACAATTCTTCCAGGAGTTACAATTGGAAATAATGTTGTAATTGGTGCGGGAGCGATTGTTAACAAAGACATTCCAGACAATTCTTTGGCAGTTGGTGTTCCAGCAAGAGTCATCAAAGAATTAGAAAATGATATTAACCAAATAAAATAAATTATTAATAAAATTTAAAAAGGTGATAATATGGGATTACTCGATAAAGTAGTAGGTCATGCAGAAGTAGGTGGAGACACCCAGATTGTAGAAGAATATCTCGCTCCAGGAGAAGAAATTATCCAATCATTTCATTTCATAAGAGATGCAGTTATTTTAACTAATTATGGAATATATGATATTGATGTACAAGGATTAAGTGGTAAAAAAGTACAAGTTAAATTTTATCCTAAAAAAACAATTAAAACAATTTCATTTGAAACTGCAGGATCTTTTGATTTTGATGTGGATATAAAAATTGGAGTAAGTAACAATCCGGTTGTTTTAATGGAAGGTGGAGCAATGAATGTACCAATATCATTCAAAGTTCCAAAAGCACAAGCTGAAGAAGCAAAACAAATCATACACTTAGTAAAAGAACACTACTTATTATAAGCTATTTAGCTTATACTTCTTTTTTATTGATATAAATCATAAAAGCAATTAAAAAAAAAATCTTTTTTAGAGATACTATTGATATATAATTTTTATAATAATTATGCCATAACCATTAGTTTAATAAAAATATAGAAATTTTATGAAAAATCCAATTTTTAAAGGAAAAATACCTAAAATATATTATATCATTTCCAAAAAAAACCTGAAATAAAAAAAGTTAAAAAAAAGTGTGAGAAGTAATCATCTAATTACTTCAACAATCATATCCAAGTTTTCAGATTGTAAGATATCAACCTTTTTACCAGATGCTCCAACAATCTCTTTTTTGATATTCAACATGTCTTCAGGAACTATAATTTCACCAACAATAAGTTCGTGAGATTCATCTAAAACATCAGCGATTTCATCAATATCACTAGATTTTAAATAACCGATGATTTTACCTGCATCCCCTTTGAATTTTGGTCCAATTTGAGACATGTCAGGTTCAACTTCAATGATTTTTTCATGAACTTCAGGTTTTC
>CAYFRZ010000137.1:0-4115 GCA_964345675.1 uncultured Methanobrevibacter sp. | reverse complement strand
AAATTAAAACTAATAAAAATATTTATTTAAGCATTATTGTAAATTGTAAAATTTGTTAAAAATTATAAGGCTAGTTTTCCAATAAAATAACTAAAAAAAAAGCATACATTTAAATATTAATATAACAAAACTGTAATTAATATGGTTTAAAATAATTTTTAATTATTTATCATTATAAATTATTTTATTAAAACTATAAAATCTAAAGGAGACAAACTTATGGTAGATCTCAATAAAATGTTTAAACCTAAATCCGTGGCAGTAATTGGTGCATCCAATACTCCTGGAAAAGTTGGATATATCATTGTTGACAATCTTATCAATGATGGATACAAAGGAACAATTTATCCAGTTAACCCAAAAGGTGGGGAAATTTTAGGTAAAAAAGCATATGCAAATATAAAAGACATTCCTGAAAAAGTAGACTTGGCAATAATTACTATTCCATCCGCACTTGCAAATACTGCTGTTAAAGAATGTGGTGAAGTCGGTGTAGAAAATATGGTGGTCATTACTGCTGGTTTTAAAGAAGTAGGTGAAGAAGGTGCTAAATTAGAATCTGAATTAGTGGCACTTAGTAAAGAATATGGCATAAATATTATTGGGCCAAACAGTTTAGGAATTACTGATTCCCACACCCCATTAAATGGATCATTTTCACAGATGATGCCACCAACTGGAAATATGGCATTTATTTCACAAAGTGGAGCTATGATGGTAGCAATCATCGATTGGAGTGTAACTTCTGGAATTGGATTCAGTAAAGTTATAAGTTTAGGTAACAAAGCTGGAGTAACTGAAATTGAATTGTTACAATATTTAGCAGATGATGATGAAACCAATGTAATCATTTGTTACTTAGAATCCATTTCTGAGGATGAAGACTTTGTAAAAACCATGAGAGAAGCTGCACATAAAAAACCAATTATAATACTTAAATCAGGTTCAAGTTCTGCAGGAGCAGAAGCTGCATCATCCCATACTGGAGCACTTGCAGGTAGTGATTTAGCATTTGATACATCATTCCGCCAATCTGGAATTATTCGTGTAGAAACCATGGCTGAATTATTTGAATTAGGTTTAGCATTCTCAAAAGCACCACTCCCAAAAGGAGACAATGTAGCTATCGTTACCAATGCTGGTGGTGGAGGAGTAGTTACAGTAGATGCAATGGAAAAAGCAGGATTAAAGCTTGTTCAATTTGATGAAGAAACTACTGCAAAATTAAAAGAATGCGTTACTGAAGAAGGTAGTGCTAAAAATCCTATTGATGTATTAGGAGATGCACCTGTAAGCAGATACAAACAATCATTAGAAATCGTGTTAAGCCAAGATGAAGTTGACAGTTTAATTGTAATGGTTTGTCCTACTGCATCTGCAGATCCAGATGGAATTGCAAATGCAATCTTAGAAGAGAGAAAAGAATTTGATAAACCAATTATTGTTGTAAACATGGGAGGCCCATCTTTTGATAAAGCAAATGATGTTTTAAGAGAAAATGGTGTACCAACATATGTATTCCCAGAAACTGCAGTAAAAGCACTTGGAGCAATGACCAAATATGCAAAACTCGAAAATAGAGTGTATGATGATGTTGTTGAAAAAGTTACTGATATTGATAAAGATGCAGTAAAAGCTATTTTCGAAAAAGTAAGAGCAGACGGTAGAGATACTTTACTTGGTAGTGAAGCATGTGCAGTGGCTGAAGCTTATGGAATTTCTGCAGCTCCAATCAAATTATCAACAAGTGCTGACGAAGCAGCGCAACTTGCAGAAGAAATGGAATTCCCTGTTGTACTTAAAATTGCATCTGATAAAATTTTACACAAATCTGATATTGGTGGTGTGAAAGTTGGAATTAATAGTGTTGAAGAAGCAAAAGCAACTTATGATGAAATTATTGCGAATGCAAAAACAGCACATCCAGACATTATTCCAGATGGTGTAGAAGTGCAAAAAATGATGGATTCCGGTGAAGAAGTCATAGTTGGTATGATTCGTGACAAACAATTCGGTCCTATGATTGCATTTGGTATGGGTGGAATCTATGTTAACCTTATTGAAGATGTCTCATTCAATCTTGCAAAAGGTATGAGTTCTCAAGAAATCGATGAACAAATCGAAAGTACTAAAGTATCTCAATTACTTGAAGGATATAGAGGAGAAGCACCTTGTGATGTTGAAGAAGTTAAAGAAGCTATTAAAAGAGTAGCCAGATTAACTTTAGATTTCCCAGAAATATCCGAGTTAGACATTAACCCGATTTTCGTCTACGAAAAAGGTTCTAGTGCTCTCGATATTAAAATTAAATTATAATTTCTCTTTTGAGAAATTAACCCTTTTCTTTTTTTAAAAACTTTAATTATCATTAAATTCATAATAGTATCCATAGTAGGTGATACTATGAATGGTGAAATTGATTTAGAATTATATACTATATCAATGATTCGTTTGAACATTATTTTTCAAAAAATCGATGCTGATAAAAAAATAAATGAGATAATTACTGATATTGAAGATTGTGTTAACGATTTAATTCAATTACATGAATATATAGTACAAGATTTATCTCAAGAAGAAATTAATATTAATGAATATGATCCCTTTTTTGAAAATGGGATGTTAGTATTTCCAGAATATTATAAAAATATTGAGAATTATATTAAAGAAGAAGAGAATAACGATCTTAAAGCTTCATTAGCTAATTTAGCATGTGTTTTTATAAAATTAATTGAAACTGGAAATCAATATTTCAAAAAAAGAGGTTTAATAAAATGAAATTTGATTTGAAATTTTAGAATCTGAAAAGATATTCAATGCATATTCATTATTATAATGTGTTAAAAATTAAGGAATTTTATTTGAATATAATTAAAAACTTTAAGAGAAATAAAGAAAGGTTAAAATGAAAAAACTGGATAATTTAAAATCCAAATACAACAAGCACTAATTTTTTAAAAAAAAAAAACAAAGCATAGTTAATCAACTATGCTTCCCAATATATTTTATCCTGAGGAATAGTATTGTTTAAAAGACCGATACTTACTTCAAGTTCTTGGAATGCATCTACATCAGCTTTGAAATCATCATCAATACCTGAAATGAATGGAAAACTCACTAAAGAATCAGCTTCCAATTCATTATCAGATACAATATCTTCAGGCAAGAGTTTTACAATTTTATCAGCATTACCAGATTTAATATTATCGTTAATGAATTTAGTTGCATTTTCATGAATTTTTACGATGAGTTTTGCTTGATCTTCATGATTTTTGATAAAGTCATCAGAAGCAGCAACTACACAACATGGGTGACTTGGTAAAATTTCAGATGAATTTGCTAATACGTGAGCATTACTTTGGTTTGAAGCAATGGACACATAAGGTTGAAAAGTAACAATACCATCAATTTGACCTGTTTTTAAAGCATCATTCATTGAAGGAACTTTCATTGCAGATACATTTAAATCATCAATAGTTAAATCATTTTGATTCAAGTAGTATACGAGTAAAGCATGTTGGATTGAAGCTTCACCAGGGGTTGCAATTGTTTTTCCTTTTAAATCAGCAGGAGTTTTAATTCCAGAATCATCAGTTACAACAATACCCGAACCTTCAGTTTGAGCAGAAGAAATAACTTTAACAGGAACATCTTTTGCAATTGAAGATAATACAGGAGTAATTCCAACATAACCAACATCAACTTCACCACTTGCCATAGCAGTCATTAAGTCCCCACCATTGTTGAATTGAACAAGTTCAGTAGTAATGTTATTGTCTTTATACATGCCCTGAGCATCAGCAACGAATAAAGCCGCATCATGATCAGAAGGCAAGTAACCTATCTTTACAGTGTCATCTCCTCCACCTAAGAAGTCAAAAAGACCTGCACTAGCTGAACCCATTACTAAACATGCAGCAAGTGCCAACACTAAAATAAATGTAATTTTTTTATTCATTTTTTTCACCATTAATTAATTTAAGTTATATTACAATATTTAATATTTGAAACCTAGTTATAAATATATTGCTTATAATTAATAACAATTGTTATATTGAATCCCCAATAGTAATTTAATAATTGTGATATATAAAGATTACCATAATCCGCGAATA
>CAYFRZ010000136.1:0-4206 GCA_964345675.1 uncultured Methanobrevibacter sp. | reverse complement strand
GGTTCTCTAAGAGTTCCTGGTGTGGAAATTGTAAACTCTGTCGGTATAAACTTTGTAGGTTTATTCCCTTGCTTGATTGTTGCAGTAATTGGTTTTGCAATAATCATTATTTTAGAAACTAGATTTGATTACATTGATTAAATCAAATTTCTCTTTCTTTTTTTTTAAAATTTATTAACAATTAAAAATATAATTAATTACAATGCTAATTTTAAAAAAGATTAAAAAACAGTGGAAATTATATCCAATCGGTTCACCAAAAGGTGCTTTAAATCGTAAAAGAGAACCTGAATTTGTTGGAAATATAAAATTTTCAAGAAATGGTGACTTATTATCAATTTCAAGATTCGTTGCAGATTATAATTTCAATGATAACTCCACATTAAATGAAAAATTAATACCTCCAGGTGAAGTAGTTAAGCTTCTACGCTCACAAGCTGTTTTTCTTGCAACTCCGGACGAAGAAGTGGAGAAATTCTTATTGTCTCTTAATATTAAAGTTAGAAAAACTCAAGTTTGTGATTTCTGTGCTTATGAAGGGAATATTACAATTGTCAATTCTTCTTATTCTTATAAGTATCACAATCAGCTGATTTGTAAAAATTGCGCTTTTGATACAATAAAGCAAGAACTTAAACTTCAAGGTTTTGATAAAAAGATTTTTAGAAATTTAAAATCCACTCTAGAAAAATCAGGAAATTTGGAAAAAACATTATCAGTTCTTGACCCTCACTTTGATCCTTTGAAAAATACTAAATTAACATTATTTGATAAAACTAAAAAATCAAAGCATATAATTCCCCCAGTTGATATGAAAAGGCTTAAAATTCCTAAAAACTTTAAAAAAGTTCTTTTAGACTCTGGTAATACTGAATTATTGCCGGTTCAATATTTGGCTATTAAAGAAGGCCTTCTTAAAGGTGAAGTTTTGCTTGTTGTAAGTGCAACAGGTTCTGGTAAAACTTTGGTTGGGGAACTTGCAGGTATTACAAAATCCCTTAAAGGTAAAAAATTTATTTTCCTGACTCCATTAGTTGCTCTTGCAAATCAAAAATATAGGGATTTTAAGAAAAAATATTCGAAATTAGGCCTTAAAGTAGCTATTAAAGTTGGAAGAAATAGAGTTAAAGCAAAAGGTGAACTTAATTTTCCGGATTCTGATGTATCTTCATCTGATATTGTTGTTGCAACATATGAAGGAATTGATTACTTGCTTAGAAGCGGTAATTCACAAGCATTATCTAATTTGGGTGTTGTTTTAATTGATGAAATTCACATGATTGATGATGAGGATAGGGGAACTCGTTTAAATGGTTTAATTAAACGTTTAAAAAATTTATATCCTAAAACTCAGATTATTGGATTGTCTGCTACTGTTAAAAATCCTGAATTTTTAGCTTCTGAATTTAATATGAAGTTAGTTCAATACTCTCAAAGACCAGTTCCATTAGAGAGACATTTAGTTTATACAAGAAATGAATCCCAAAAAAGACATTTGATGAGAAAACTTGTCCAAAAAGAGTATAATACCAAATCTAAAAAAGGTTATAGGGGACAAACAATTATATTTACAAATTCAAGACGTAAAACACATCAAATTGCTAATTATTTGAATAATAAAAGAGTTAATGCACAAGCATACCATGCAGGATTGTCTTATTATAAAAAAGAAAAAATTGAAAAAGATTTTGATAAAGGAAAAATATCTTGTGTTGTAACAACTGCAGCTCTTGCAGCAGGTGTTGATTTTCCAGCGTCACAAGTAATATTCGACTCGCTTGTAATGGGAAATAAATGGATTAATCCAAATGAGTTCTCACAAATGTTAGGTCGTGCGGGAAGACCGTCTTACCATGATAGGGGTGTTGTTTATTTGATACCTGAAGTTGGTAATGATTTTGCAGGTGAATCAGAAGAATCAAAAGCATTAGATCTTTTAGAAAGTAATAGTGAAGATGTCTACATTGAATATGATGAAGAATCATCTTATGAACAAATTCTTGCGGATATTTCATCTAATTCAATTAAATCTAGAAAAGAATTAAATGATTTTTATGGAAATATTAATGTTCCAATTTCACTTAAAATTGCAACTGATGAAATGGAAGATTTGGGATTAATTAGATATTCTCCAAGCAATAAATTTGAGGTTACTAAGTATGGAAGAGCAACTTCGGTGTCATTTTTATCAATTGATGAAGCAAAATTTATTAAAAATACTTTAAATGATAGAGAATTTTTAAAAAGATATGTTGGCCATTCCCCAATGTATAAGAAAAAAGAAAAATATGATAAACTAAAAGTATTGGTTTTAGCTATGGCATTAGATTTGGAATTGTTTGAAAATGCATATTTATCAAGCGTTATTCATAATCAGATTGCAAATGCACTAAAGATTAAATTCTCAACAAGATTATTTGCAGAATCAACTTTAGATATTATATCTAGTGGGGATGCTATTGGAAAAGTTGATAAAAAATTTCAGGATGCATTAATTGCTCTTCAAAGTGATTTTATGCAATGTAAATGTCAGGATAGACCATTTTGCACATGTATGCAGAGAGGAATTTCTGAAATTATAATTCATGAAAGACTTAAGGGAAAAGATCCACAGGATATCTCAAATAAACTATTCAGAAAATATCAAATTCAAGTATATCCGGGAGATATATTTTCATGGTTGGATAATTTTGTTAAGAACTTGGATGCAATTAAAAGGATTGCTAAGTCGTTTAATAAAAATAATATTGTTAAAAAAACTAATTATTTAATTAAGAAAATTGAAAATGGATGACTGGAATGTATGTGGTATGAATTCAGAATTTTCAAGATCTGTTTTTCTTGGAATTCCATATTTTTACTTTTTAAAAAAATTTACAAGTCATGGATATGGAATCATATGCATTCAAAACACATTTTATAGCTTCATTTCTATTTTTAAAATAATATAAGTGACTTTCACAATCACAATCGGAGCATCCAAAGTCTTTAATTCCATTAGTTTTGCTTGCAATAAATTTAGATAATTCACATTCTACTTTTTTTGTTGATTCATTATATATTACATCAGTGATTTTGGCATTTTTTAATAAGTAATCTACATGCCAATGAAGTTTTTTTTTCATCGCTTAAATGTCTTTTTATTATTGCCATTAATGAATTCATGGCAGAACCAACATAAATGTAATATCCTTTGTCAAATTGTATGTTTAACTTTTTACCAATTTTGATTGTATTTTCAGACTCAACATTAATTATTAAACAGTAACAACCTTTCATGTTTATTATTTTCTATTAATTTATATATGTAGTTACAAGATTTATTTTGTGTTTTTTGTATTATTATTTTCTTAAATTAACTTATCTTGTATATTCTTTAATATTGTGGTTGAATAATTATGTTTTATTTGATTATTTCATTGGAAAACTTTAATTAATTTTTTAAACTAACTATTAATCATGATTTTTAAAATTCGAACTAAGGGACATAAAAATGTCACTTCACTTCATAAATCTACTTTTGAAATAACCAAAGATGTTGAAATTGGACCGACTGCAGATTGTATTATTGGAACAAGTATGGACAAATCCATGTTTGATTTTCCACAAGAATTTAAAGATAAAATAGCTGATTCAAATACAAAAATAACAGTTATTTTAGATACTGAGAATGGGCATGATGAAATTGTAGGTTTTGGTCATGAAAATTTAATTTTAACTCATCCTACAGATATTGTAGCAAGAACTAGTACGTATACTTGCTCCCGTACATTAATGATTAAAGCAGATAAATCTGCAAGGGATCTTGATTCGGACTTGATTGATGATTTAAAAAATGAAAAAATAATGGATGTTACTATAAAATTAGAATGAAAATAGTTAACTTTATATAAGTTAATAAATATAATTAATAATAACTACTTTTGTTGTTTGCGGGGGTGGTCGAGCGGTCAAAGGCGCTAGGTTGAGGGCCTAGTGGGTCAGTCCCTTCGCGGGTTCAAGTCCCGTCTCCCGCACTATAATTTAACTTATTTTTTTAATTGCAATTAATTTAATTTAGTGTTTTTTTAATAGTGATTCAATTGCAATAAAATAGAGTTTTTGCGAATAATAGTATATTAAACTTTATTTTTCAAATTTTTTTATTATTCGGCTTTGTAGAAATCCTTATTTTTCTTGAATTTGTGTTGATCTGTAGATGTTGTA
>CAYFRZ010000135.1:0-4211 GCA_964345675.1 uncultured Methanobrevibacter sp. | reverse complement strand
CTTAATTTCAAAATCACATTATTAATATAACAATAAAGATAGATTGTTATGTTGATAAAAATGAAATCAAATACAAAATTTTTCTCAAAAATAGGATTTAATTATCTAATTTATGCAATATCCTCAATTGTAATTACAATAATTTTAGCAAACATTATTGCAACATTAAATCCCGAAATACTTAATGATATGAATATATCCACAATAATAACGGCTATTTGCAATTATATTTTACCATTACCTATTTTATTATATTTAATGAAAAAAATAGAGTCAAGAAAACTGGAAATTCATAAATTAAATGTTAAAACATTTTTAAAATTTTTATGTATTGCATTTACATTAATGTGGATTGGAAATATCATTGGAGTTATAGCAACTACTGCAATTAGTGGAGTTATTCAAAATGACATAACCAATCCAATTCAAAAGTTAATTAATTCTACAGACATATGGTTAAATCTTTTACTAATAAGTATTATAGGACCAATTTTTGAAGAATTCTTCTTTAGAAAGTTAATAATTGACAGAACTATTAAATACGGTGCAAGAATTTCAATAATAATATCTGCAATTATGTTTGGATTATTCCATGGAAATCTAAGTCAAATCTTTTATTCAGCATTACTTGGTGGATTTTTCTCATATGTTTATATAAAAACTGGAAAAATAACTTATACAATCATATTACACATGATTATTAACTTAATGGGATCAGTTATGAGTTTATTTTTAACCAGCAGTATAAATAACCTAAATAACAGCATAATGAACCCATATGACTTGAGTTTTGTAATTTTATATTTAGCAATAGTTATAATCGCATTAATAATTGGTTTAACAAGCCTTTTAAATTATAAACAAGCTAAATTTAATGGTGAAAAAACAGAAATAGCATTAAAACATCCCTTAAAAACAACATTTTTAAATGCTGGAATGATATGCTTCATATTATTTTTTATAATAAAAATAATTTTACAAGCGATTAATTAAAAAAAGATAAGAAGAATTAATCTTCTTGCTTTTCTTCTTCAATAGCTACTGTAACACTATTTAATATTTGAAGTGATTTTGAAAAAGCAGGCATGCCTGAAGTTAATAAAACAACTCTCAAAACATCCACAATTTCTTCTTTAGTAATCCCCAAAACTTCAATAGCACTTCTAATTTGTTTTTTAATAGCTCTAGGATCAGCACGAGAAGCAGTAATACCAATTGCAATTAATTTTTGAGTTTTGTAATCCAATACCTTACCATTCCAAACAGTATCGTTAATATCTGTTACTAACTCATATAAATCAGGGTATTCACCCTCCAATTCTCTGATTCCTTTTCCATAATATACCTCACCTTTCATATAAATCTCTCCGAATAGCTAATTAATTAATAATTTAATTTTAAATTATATATAATTTAAGATATAATTTATTCTATAAAAATAGTAGAAAATATAAAAAATAGATTAGATAGGATTTACAGTAACATTGCCTTCATATATACATCCTTGGTATTTGCCATGCCCGGCAAATGTAAATTTACCGTAATAATTGTCATTAGTTGCATTAGGCAAATATTCGGCATGTTCAATTGTAAATTCACCATGTTCATCAGTAACAACATCAACGAGAATGCCCATTTCATATCCCGGCTTATGGAATGTAATTGTTTGATTCGCTACACCATTCCCATAAGAATCAACCAACATTCCTGAAAAGGAATCATTTTGATTAACCTGTGTCTCATTTACAATGATAAAAGTTGAAACATTATTGTTAAACTGGAACCAAAATATAGTGATGCAAATTATAAAAGCAATTAATAAAATAATTAAAAATTTAGATTGTTTTTCCATTTAAACACAACCTAAAATAGCTTCGCGTACTTTATCAACTGCAATTTGTTTTTTAGCAGGAAAAGCAGCTATTTTTATTTTTAAATGAATTGAATCACCACTATCTAAAATGGTTAATTTTTCATCAAGAGCATCGATTTTGTCAAATCTTAAAAACCAATTTCCTTTTTCATCCATTTTTTGCTCTAAATCACTGTTTAATTTTTCTAAATCAACAGCTTCTAAAAGTTTATTAAAAAAAGTCTTTGTGTATCTTTTTTTAGATACTATGCCAGTTAAAATAAGAATTTTATCTTCAAGTAATCCTTCCGCTTCTTCTACTTCAATTTCGGCTTCAGGAAGTAAATTTAAAATAGCTTGAGAAATTTCATCAACGCTTTCATTTTCATAAACGAAAGCTCTAAATTTAATATTATGAATCATTTTAATCAAAATAAAAAGGAAAGAAGAAAAACTATAATTTTCTTCTTCTAGCTTGTTCTGAGCCTTTTCCTTTAGATTTAATTCCACGTCCTTTGTTACCAGCACTAGTTAAGCCTCTGAGAGCCCTATTAGTGTGTTTTTTAGAACAAATCCAATTGATTTTTTTATCGTTAATGATAGAAGGACTTTGTGGATCGACTAAAATAACTTCAAAATATTTATATTTTCCGTCAGCCCATACCCAATATGAGTTCAATACTTCTAAGTTAGGGTATTTTTTGGCTACACGTTCTTCAGCAATTCTTTGAATAGATTTTGCTTGGGTAATTTTGTTTACACCCATTCTTTTAGGTTTACGACCATTGAAACGGCGGCTTTTTCTTCTTCCACCACGTCTTACCCTAGTTCTTACTAAAATAAAACCTTTTTTAGCTCTGTAACCTAAACTTCTAGCTCTGTCAAGTCTAGTAGGTCTATCAATTCTTTGAACAACTTTTTGTCTTTTCCATTTAGGAGCTCTTTGCCACATGAGTTCACGTACGTAAGACTCATCTGGGTTTTTCCATGCATCTCTAATATATTTATACATAAATAACACCTTTTTGTTCAGCCACACGGGCCACATCCATTTGGGAACTTGTCCCGAAAAAAGTAATTTATTTACTGTTAAGAATAACAGTAATCAAATATTTGTTTTATCCATTTATAAATGTATCGTAAAATAAGTAAAAAATCATTCTTTTAAAAAGATTTTGAATTTAATCATCTTTAGGTCATAACTATCATAAACTTTTCCGATTGATGCATCTAGTACTATACCCTACACAACTTACCAACATCCATTAAATTAGCTAAAATAATATTATCATTTCTTGGAACATATCCTATTTTTTCACCGCAATATTTAACTAGAATTGCATTAAAATCATACGGATTATTTTTTTCAAGAAATAATTCTAAACGATCACCTTTTTTAATTTTTGAGAATATTTCATCAATATTACTAATATAGAATAACCCTGCAACATGTACTGTAGTTAAGTAGACATCCTCTAAAAAAGGTTTAATTTCATGATTATTATGTGAAGTTCAATTAATGTGCTAACTTTATTGTCAGTTTTTTGAATATTGGACATTTAAATCAAATTAATTTCATCAATACATCTTTGAATATCATTATCAAACTGGGCGATTAAATTATTAAGCATGACCTTATATTCATAAATTTCGTTGTCATTTAACAACAGCTCTTTTTTATTATAAGGATATTTTTCTTTAATTTTAGCTATTTCCTTTTCCTCATAGTCTATTAATTCCTGTAAACGTTCAATTTCAGATTCGAATTCTAATTTTTTATTTGGAACAAAATAATACAAAGATTCCAATGCATTTAAATTACCATTTTTAAATGCTTCCGTAATTTCAATAAATAAATCTTTTTCACGATCTGACAAATTTGGATTTAAATCAGGATGTAATTTCAAAACACATTGTTTATATATAAGTTTAAGTCTTTTAGTATCTTTTTTTGATAAAAAACGAACGTGCGGTTCTTCCATTGCTCCATTCAATTCATCCATGTGTTTTTTAATATTTTCTTTATACTTGGAGAATTCCTCCTCCACTATTTCATCAATGAGCTCAATATCAATTTCTTCTTCATTATTAATTTGAATTCGTATCAACTGAAGTTTTCGCTTAAGCATGGGCAATTTAACATCTTTCCTATACAGTTCATATTCAAGAGAACCGAAATTAAGAAGATATTCTCTTTCAATATTTGGACAGATTTGCAATGAAAGTTCTTGGTGTATCAATATTAAATCAGACAATTTGTTTTTTAATTTTTTAAATTCAGGAGAAATAATAATCGACATGATAGCACAACATACGATAACTATAAAATTAAATATAGAAGTAAATAAATATATAACTT
>CAYFRZ010000134.1:0-4235 GCA_964345675.1 uncultured Methanobrevibacter sp. | reverse complement strand
GTTTTAATAGTAAATTTTTACATAATATCCAATGACCTTTTAAATTGTTGAACTTTGGATAATTTTCTAAAATTTAATTGCTTTATTGCAAATAATTCAATCTTAAAATCTACCATTTTTTTGATTATAACTTATTTCAAAATATTTAATTATAAACAAATTTATTTGTATATATACGAAAGGTTTATATACTATCGAACAAATAATAATGAGTACGATGATTATCTTAAAGTATTATCACTTTATATGTCAACCTTTTTCCGAACTTAATGTTTTCTTTAAGATAATCCATCTAATATGAAAGGTTGTTTATCTTTTTGTATTCTGCATTCAAAATTATATTATAAAAAACAATCTTTCAACTTCAACCATTTTATTATTCTAAAAAAATAAATACTATTGTCGACTATTTTTATTTAATGAAAGTTATTGCTAGTACTAGGAATGATAATCTCAAAAGATTAAATGAAATCTATAAGGTTCTTAAAAATAATGATTTTGGTTATTTAATTGAAGAAAATACATTTTTTAAGAAATTTCCATTTTTAAGAAATTATCAAATGGAAAAAGAAGAGAATTTTTTAGATGAATCGGTTCCGTTAAGGATTAGAAAAGTACTAGAAGAATTAGGTCCAGCATATATTAAATTAGGCCAAATGTTAAGCACAAGGCCAGATTTAATAGGTTTTGAAATTGCAGAAGAACTTCAACAATTAAGGGATAATACTCCCGTAACTCCTTTTGATGATATAAAAGAAGTCATTGAAGAAGAATTAGGCCAACCTATTGAAAATGTCTATGAGGATATTGACAAAAATCCATTGGGATCAGCATCCATTGGACAAGTTTATAAAGCTAAATTGAAAAACACTGGCGAAGAAATTGCAATTAAAGTTCAAAAACCTAAATCTCGTGAAATAATCGAATCTGATATTAAAATAATGAAATTTCTAGCAAAAAGAATTGATAAGTATATTTCAACAACTAAAACTTTTAATCTACCGGCTATTGTCAGTGAATTTGAAAGGTCTATTCTTAAAGAAATTAATTATTTGGAAGAAGTAATGAATATGCAGAATATTGAAAATAACTTCAAAAATGTTTCTTATGTTAAAATTCCAAAAGCATATATTGAATATTGCAGTGAAAAACTAATTACTATGGAATTGATAAAAGGAGTGTCAGTTACTGATTTAATTGAAGGGGATTATCCTCATATTAATAAAAAAACAATTGCTGATTATGGTCTTAAATCTTATTTTAAACAAGTAATGATTGATGGTTATTTCCATGCTGACCCTCACCCCGGAAATTTAATTGTAACTCAGGATAATAAATTATGTTTTATTGATATGGGAATGATGGGAATCTTAAGTGATGACTTTAAAGAAAATTTAGCTGAATTTATGCTACTTTTAATAAATGGAAATACTGATAACATTATAAAACAGTTAATTTATATGGATATTATTTCCCCATCACAGAATACACCTGAATTACGTGCAGATATTAATGATTTGTTGAATTTGTATTATGGCGCAGAATTAAAAAATATGGATGGTGCAATGGAAGATTTACTTAATGCTATGATTAAAAATAATGTAGTTCTTCCAAATGAATTTGTAATGATTGGACGTGGCATTGCTTTAATTGAAGATACTGGTAAAAAACTTGATCCTAATTTTAATGCTGTTATAGAATTAAAGAAATTATCTAGAAAAATTGTAATTAATAAATATAAACCTGAAAGATTGGCAAAAGTTAGCTTAAATTATCTTTTACAATTGGAACATCTAGCAAAAGACTTGCCAGATACAATTAATAGTACTATTTCTAAATTAGAAGAAGGCAACATTGAAGTAAAACTAAAACATGAAGGAATTGTTCAATTAATTAATCAATTATCCATATCTTTAATTTTATCTTCATTAATTATTGGTTCATCACTAGCACTTATTACTGACGTTGGTCCTGATTTATTTGGTGTTCCAATACTTGGATTAGCTGGTTTTATTTTTAGTGCAGTTTTAGGTGGATATTTGGTGTTAATGGATATAATGAACAATTACTAATTTTCATATTTTAATTTATATTTTTGATAAATTTTTGTATTCTAATTGTAAATTATGAAATTTAGCTATCTGTTGTATGAACTATAACGATTTTTACTAAAAAAGAGAAAGAGTGTTTAAATTTCTTTAAACACATTTTTTTTTGGTTATAATCCAATGAATAAGTAAATAACAAATATAATTGCCATTATCCAGACTAACCAATTTAATTCTTTTGCTTTACCTGATGCAATATTTGTGATTGCAAATGTTAAGAAACCAAATGCAATACCTAAGGATATAGAATAGGTTAAAAGCATCATGATAATGGTCATGAACACAGTTGAAACAACTGTTAAATCTTCCCATTCAATATCTTTTAATTGAGTCATCATCAATATACCAACTATCACTAATGCAGCGGCAGTTACAGAAGATGTAAATAATGCTAAAACAGTAGGAGCAAAGAATATTGAAATTAAGAATAAAATTCCAGTAACAATAGCTGTTAAACCAGTTCTACCACCAAGACCAATACCAGTTGCACTTTCCACATATGCAGTTAAAGTACTTGTACCTAAAATAGCACCAATAATTCCACCGATTGCATCTCCCATGAAAGCTTTGTCAATACCTTTTGCGTTTCCTTTTTCATCCATGAAACCGCATTGGTTTGCTAAAGGAATCAAAGTTCCAGTAGTATCAAAGAATGTAACAAAGAGTAATGAAAAAATAATTAAAATTAAGTTGGGAATATTGCTAAATAATTGTGCAAATCCAGAAACAAATCCTCCTATTAATGAAGTATCAATACTAGTAGATATGAATTGAGCTGGAACAGTAGGCATTGTCATGTCCCCTACACCATATCCTACAGCAGTGAATATAAGTCCTAAAATTGCAGTAGTAATTAAACCAATAAAAACTGCAATTGGTATTTTTTTAACATATAATACTAAAGTTAAAGTAATGCCTATTAATGCTAAAAGTGCAGGAGCTGAGAATAATGATCCAAGTGCAACTAATGTTGATGGGTCATCTACAATAATTCCGGCACCTTTTAAACCAATAAATGCTAAGAAGAAACCGATACCAGCACCAATAGCTAATTTTAAATTGTGCGGAATAGCATTAATAATTGCTTCCCTAAAACCGGAAACTGTGATTAGGAAAAAGAGAATACTTGAAATAAATATGGCGGCAAGAGCAGTTTGCCAGGTATTTCCCATACCTATAATGATAGTATAGGTAAACAATGCATTCAGACCCATACCTGGAGCTAATCCAATTGGATATTTGGAAATTAATCCCATTACAATACATGCAATACCTGATGCAAATGCAGTTGTAAAAAATACTCCAGTAGCGGGCATTCCACCTTCAGCTAACATTCCAGGGTTTACACCTAAAATATAGGACATTGCAAGAAATGTAGTAATTCCCGCAAGTATCTCTGTTTTGACATCTGTGTTGTTTTCAGATAATTTAAAAAAATCGTTTAACATATAATACCTCAAAATTATACAATTTAACTATACAAACAATATTTGAAAGTAATATTGTTGTCAATTGTTATTTTTTAAAATAAATATATTAAAGCTTTTCCATATTAAATAAATGGATTAATAATGATAAAATAGTAGAAATGGTATTAATTAACATTAAAACTGGTTAAATCAATAAAAAATATTGATAATATTCCTAATTTATAAAATTTAATTGTGTTAATTTTAAATTTAAGTATTACTTAGAAATTATATTCCATTAAGATTATTAAAATTTGATATTCAGATGAAATCTTTAATTAATAAATATATATTTTATATTATTTAATTAAACTTAATAATAAGCTTGAAATAAAATTCTAATCACTATATATTTTAAATTGCTTATTTTTTTAAAAGAGATTTAATAATAACTATCATATTCTATATTGTATTAAATAAGAAGGACTTTTAACATTTTATTTGTAGGTATATTTAAAAATATCTTATTCTTTTATAATTCAAAAAATAGATAAATATATACTATAATAAAAATATAGTTAAATATATAAACTTAAGTAATTTCTTTTTAGTTTATATTTTATTCAATACTTAGTCTTTTAATAATGTTTTTTTTAGGTTATATGATTATTATAATAGAAAGATAAGAGTATTTTAAATTTAATTTTATGTTGTTTTG
>CAYFRZ010000133.1:0-4296 GCA_964345675.1 uncultured Methanobrevibacter sp. | reverse complement strand
CCATTTTAAAAAAAGGAAAAGTATATATACTATCAAGTTCATAACATTACTTGTTGGTTCCGTGGTCTAGTGGTATGATACCTCCCTTACAAGGAGGGGATCACGAGTTCGAATCTCGTCGGAACCACTAATCTAATTTTTAAAATTTTAACAATTTTAGTCCATACTTTCATCCATTTTAAAAGTAAATTTTAACACAGAATTTATTGTTGTAAAATTATTTTTCTTAAAAAAATCTTAAATCAATAGCTATTCGTACATATTTTTATTAAATGAATTAAAAAATGAACAATATTTTATAAAATACGTACTATAATGATTAACAACAACAAATAATAAAATTTAAATAGTTTTCTAACTAAAATTAGTATTATCGAAAAAGGAGACTTAATTATGGTAGTTAAAATTGCTATTATTAAAAGTGGTAATATTGGTACTTCACCAGTAATTGACCTATTGTTAGATGAAAGAGCAGACAGACCAAATATTGATGTGAGAACTTTTGGATCTGGAGCAAAAATGAACCCTGAACAAGTAGAAGATGTTGTGCCTAAAATAGACGCATTCGAACCTGATTTTGCAATATTTATTAGCCCAAACCCAGGAGCACCTGGTCCTGCTAAAGCAAGAGAAATGTTATCTGAAAAAGACATTCCTGCTATTATTGTTGGTGATGCACCAGGTAAAGGTAAAAAAGATGAAATGGACGAACAAGGATTAGGTTACATCATCGTTATGTCTGACCCAATGATTGGTGCAAAAAGAGAATGGTTAGACCCAACTGAAATGGCTATTTTCAACTCCGACATCTTAAAAGTATTAGCTGAAACTGGAGCATTAAGATTAGTTCAACAAACTATTGACACTGTAATCGAACAAGCTGAAACTGGAGAAATCGAATTACCTAAACTCATAGTTACTGCTGAAAAAGCTGCTGCAGCTGGTGGATTCTCAAACCCATATGCAAAAGCAAAAGCTATTGCTGCATACGAAATGGCTGGATCCGTAGCAAACTTAGACATGAAAGGTTGTTTCATGACCAAAGGTTTCGAAAACTTCATACCATTAGTAGCTGCTGCTCACGAAATTGCAACCTGTGCTGCTAATTTAGCTCAAGAAGCAAGAGAGATTGAAAAAGCAAATGATACAGTTTTAAGAACCCCTCACATGAAAGAAGGAAACTTAGGTTCTAAAACAGACTTAATCTCTAAACCAGAATAAGTAGTATATTTACTACTTTTCTTTTTTTATTTTTAGGCTTTGTAGAAATCCTATTTGATTTTTGCAAAAAATTTTTTAATAAGTCTATTTTTTCATAATATTACTTCAATTTTGTTGAAAACATTTGAAAAAGTTAATAATCTAATTTTACAGTTTAAATTACACATTGATTTAAAAAAAAACACAAATATAATTATTTATAATAAAATAAAGAATAAATATTAATATAAACCTTGAAATACTCATTCTCCAATTTATACAAAGCCAAAATATAATTAATTTTGTTGATTCACTTCAAAAAAATAAAAAAAGATAGTTAATTCAAACTATAATATACCTTTTGTAGATGGAATTTGATTATGTTCAATTTTAATTGATTCTTTAATAGATTTTGCAAATGCTTTAAAAATAGCTTCAGCCTTATGGTGATCATTTGCACCATCAACAGTACCATAAATATTTAATTTAGCAGAGCTTGCAAAAGATTCAAAGAAATGAATTACAATGTCAGAAGTCATATCCCCTATTTTTTCATTTTTGAAATGTATGTCCATATTACAATAACTACGTCCACTAATGTCTATTGCCACTGTTGCTACTGATTCATCCATTGGAACTATAGCATGCCCCATCCTTTTAATTCCTTTTTTATCACCAATAGCATTATTAAATCCTTCTCCAAGCAATATTCCAACATCTTCAATAGTATGATGGTCATCAATTTCAATATCTCCAATAGCCTGGATATCTAAATCAATCATACTATGTTTTGAAAATGATTCTAACATGTGATTGAAAAAATTAACACCAGTTGATATATTATACTTACCAGTACCATCAAGATTCATCTTAATAGTAATATCAGTTTCAGATGTTTTTCTTGAAACATTTGTAATTCTATCCATAATCTAACCTATAAAATAATTGAGTTAAGGTCAAAGCATTTATATACTTTAACCATTACGGTCAATTTTAATACATTGTGTAGGGCATTCCATAGCACATAATGTACAAACATGACAATATCTTAAATCTAATATATGTGCAACGTCCGTAACTTTCCAAATTTTAGCAGACTTTGGACAGATCTCAGCACATTTTCCACAACCAATACATTTTTCTTCATCAACTAAAATTTGTAACATTTAATATCCCCTAAAATCATAATTTTAATGTAGCAACAGACATTGCTTTAAATCCTACATAAACTTCAGTACCAATATTAAGATTTAATTCTTTTTCAGCAGAAACAGTAATATCCGAACATAAAACAACCCCATCAACATTAATTTTGACACGAATTATCTCATTTTCAAGTCTCATTTCAATAATTTGACCTTTTAAAACATTACGAATACTTGAAGATTGTGGCTCCAACATTAAAAATATATTATCATAACTGATTAAAGCTAGAATTTTATCCCCTATTGAATAATTTCTATTTAACGGAGCATTTATTTCAAACTGACTCATTTTAATAGTCATTACACGCTTCTCTTCATTAATATCAACAATATCTGCTTCAATTTCATTAACATCTTTATGAAGTTCCATAATTGCATTAATTTTTTTACATTCTTTTAAGATAGAGTAACCATCATCCGTAAGAGATGTTCCTCCACCTCCGCCTTTACCACCTTTAGTAGTACTAACAATTTTTACATCAAGTGCAGATTCCATTTTTTCAATGTAGTTCAAGGCAGTCCTATAAGAAACATTAATTTCCTTAGCCGCATTTGTTAAAGAACCTGTATTCAAAATAGACTGTAATAATTCAAATTTCTTATTATCTAATAAAAAAAGATTACCATCCACATTAATTTTATATTCAACACCTGCTTTTACATCAGCCATTATAATCCCCCAAAATTATAATATTATATTTATGTATCTAATTATTAAATAATTTTTGATTATTTATTTCATAAATTCAATTTTTTCAACAAGATTTAACAGTTTATTAATAATTTTAGAGAGTGGTCCAAATTTAGATGAAAATACTCTTAAACTTTCAATATCCTCTTTTTGGAAGAATTTAACTAAAATTAAAGCAAAAAAGTATACAACAATACATATAAATATTCCAGGGAATAAAAATAAAGTATCCTTTGGAATGAAGTATGCAACTACACTCATAATTGCTGATGCCATTAATATTTTAAGTACTGAAGTAGACGGGGCTTTAGTTTTGGTTAATTTAAATACAAAGTAAACACAAGGCACCATCATTAAGAAACAAGCAATGCTAGTGGCCAGTGCCCCTCCAGCAATTCCAAGAGTTGGAACCATTATCCAATTTAAAACACCTGTGACAATCGCTCCTCCAACTAAAATATACATAGGAATTCTTGGATTACCAATACCTTGAACAATACTGGTTGAAATAGCAAATATTGAATAAAATGTCATCCCAATAGATAAAATTGCCAAAGCCATAGCACCGGCCACATATGCAGGATTTTTAAAGTAAAGAACTCTCAAAGTAGGTTCAGCAAATAGTGCAAGGCCTACACACATTGGAACAACAAACAATAATGAAAACTTGTAAGCTTCTGAAACATATTTTTGAAGCATATCAATATTTTTTAATTTAAATGCCTCAGAAGATGCGGGTAAAATTGTAGTAGCAATAGAAATTGAAATAATTAAAGGAAGTCTTGCAATAGGATCTGCTGCTGCAAAAAATCCAATATCATCAAATGTTAAAAATTTACCCATAACAATTGTACAAATATTATAAATAAGCATTTCAGCAATAGCTGTGATAATTACAGGAATAGAAAATTTAACTAATGTGGTCGCAAGTTTTAATTCATCATGTCTAGTGAACACAAAATCATCACTAGGTTTTGGTATTAAATTACCCATATGATATTTAAAAATGTAAACTGCAGCTACAACAGAAAGAGAATAACCCAAAACAGTACCCCATAATGCTCCAATTGTAGATAAACCTATTAATACAAATGCAGTTGCAAATAAAATCATACCAAGTTGCTCTACAGCACGAGTATATACAATATACTCCATTTTATATACGCCTTGAAATGCTCCTCTAAAAGCACCGACAATAAC
>CAYFRZ010000132.1:0-4382 GCA_964345675.1 uncultured Methanobrevibacter sp. | reverse complement strand
AAGAAGAACAAATTAATTAAAATAATTCTTTTTCAAACCAGTTTACAGTTTTAGTTAATTGAGTTTCAAACGTTTCAGGATTAATTTTAACATTAATTTTTTCTAAATTTGAAGTATCTGCTAATGAATGTTTAATATCACCTAATCTTTTAGGTAAATATTTAGGAGTTATATTTGTGTTTAATGTTTTTTTAATAATGGAATATAATTGGTTTATTGATATTCGTTTACCTGAAGCAACATTAACAATACCATTATATTTTGATAAACTTGCATTTATATTTGCTTTTGCAACATCTTTTACAAAAACAAAATCTCTTGTTTGTTCACCATCTCCATAAATAATTGGTTTTTCATTTTTTAGAATTGCACTAATAAAATTAGGAATAACAGCTGCATATTGCGAGTTTTTGTCTTGTTTAGGTCCAAATACATTAAAATACCTTAGTGCAACATAATTTAATCCATAACTTTCATAAAATGATTTAAGATATAATTCACCACTTGCTTTTGAAGCAGCGTATGGTGATGTTGGCATGGGTGTTTCCATTTCATTAAGAGGCATATTTAAATTTTCACCATAAACTGCGGATGAAGATGAAAATACAATTTTATTAATATCATTTTTAACACATGCATCGAGTAAATTAACAGTAGTGGTTACATTTTCTAAATTACATGTTATTGGATTTTTGATACTCAATGGAACACTTGCCATTGCCGCAAGATGGAAAACATAATCCATATTGTTTAATGTTAAATTTAAATCTAAACTATTTAGATCTTTATTAATAATTGTTAAATTTTCATGGGAAACATTATTTAAATTAGATAATTTTCCAGTTGATAAGTTGTCTATAATAACAATTTCATTATTATCTAACAACATATCAGTTAGATGAGAACCAATAAATCCAAGTCCACCAGTTATTAATATTGATTTATTTTTCATCATAATAATTATTTATTCATTTTAATTATTATAAATTTATTGATTATTTAGTAATTTAGCTATTTCAAAAACTTATGTGATTTAACTATTGTCAATTGTTATATTAAATACTTTTTCTTAATATTCAGCGTTATTTTTATAATTTAAAGCAAATTTATCCATTATTTTGAAAAATTTAAATTAATAAATTAATCAAAAAAATAATTTAACACAAGTTTTTGAAAGATTCTGAGTTTAAAAGAGTCAAAATTAATGAAAAGAAAAAGATATAATTTATTTATCATTAGATATCCATTTGTATACTCTTTCACAATTGTTTTTGTCAGTATATTTAAAGAAATCTTCAACACGTTGTAAATATTTAGGTGTCATTTCACATTTATTATTAATAATTTCAATAATAGCATCAAATAAATAATTTTCTTTAGAAATTACTTCTCCAAAACCCATTGTTTCAAAATTAAAGTATCCATCATCATAATTATATTCATCTGCGTATTGATAATATAAAACAGGTTTTTTAAGATAAGCAAAATCAAAAGCAACAGATGAATAATCGGTTATTAATATGGATGAGTAATTAAATAAATCCTGGTAAGATTCATTTTTTGAAACAAAAATCGTTTCATTATCAATATCAAATAGATGTAAATAAGGTAATAACTCTGGATGTGGTCTGAAGATAATTATATATCCATTTTCTTTTAAAAAGGATATTAATTTTTCATTTGCAAATATACTATTCATATTTTTATAAAATTCAGATTCCACTAATGTTTTTTCATCTTTGATATATGATCTCCATGTTGGCATTAACAATATTTGTTTTTTATTACCTAAGTTTCTTAAATTATCATAACGTGGGAAACCTAAAATCTGTATAACATTTTCATCATAGTTATAGTTAGGATTTTTTATGATAGAATTCCTTTCAATTTCGGAAACATTAACAAATAATGACAAATTTTGTTTATATTTATTAATTCTGCTAGAAATATCACCTAATGTTACTCCATGTTGTATGAAATATTTGTCGGAGGTATTAAAACCACTGTATAATTTTTTATTCCTATGGGATAATGGGTGGGCAAATTTATCTATAACATGTGTTGTAATAATTTTTTCAGCATATAAATAATAAATTTGATGCTTGATTGATTTGAATGGAAGAATATTATCACTAATTTCTTTCATCTTTTTATAATCAGGTACATCTTTCATGATACTATAAAATTTTTCTATTCCATCGTCTTGTTTAAGTGCATATATAAATAAATGTTTTGAATTGTCATCTGCAAAGTTTGGTCTATCATTAAATAACCAAATACGTTTATTTCTTAAGAATGGCCAATATAAAAAGTAAAGTATACGAATAAAAATGCTGTAATAGAATTGTAGTTTAGTAGAGGATGTTAAAATTTTAAATATGGATCTTAATTCAAACTTAATCATAGATTTAGTTGAATAAGGCATTATATAAATCTTATTTTTACTGAATAAAACAATTTTTGAATTTTTAACATAATAATGACTATATACAGATAACATTGCATTAGTACCAAACACTATTTTTGGCTCAAAAGTAAATTTATTTCCATTTTCATTATATGTAATAATGAATGAAAATTCATAGTTTTCATCCATATTAATCGGGTAAGTTAAATCAAAATTATAATATTGTTTCCAATCAATACCCCAAATTTTTTCTGCTTTTCTAATTGAAGTGTTATATTCAACATAATGCACGGGAATGATTTCTTCTTTTCCAGATGTTAATTTAACTTTTAAATTAATTGATAAACATTCATTATAACATAAACTCGAGAAACAACCAGAAAAATTTAATTTTCTATTTTTTAATTGAACAAAATCTAATAATAAATTATTTTTAGTAATTTTATTTAATTCGTAATCTTTTGTTTTGAATATAGGTATTTCTTTATTATCAATAATATCATTTTCAATAGATCCATGAAATTCATCATTTTTAAAATAAGTTAAAAACTTTTTATTTCTTCTAGTGACTTTAGGAGAATTTTCAATAGTTTCTAGATTAATATATTTAATTATATTTCTTAAAATAGATCTAAATTTAATTTCTTGTTCATCATCAAAAATATTCTTTGTGTCTTGAATAATTTGACTTTCACTAAGGATATATAATATGATATGTTGAATAAATTGTGGAACATAATTATATTTTTCAAGAGCATAATTAATTGTTTTTAAACAATATTCTTCTACAAAGTTCATGACATATTCATTACCATAATCCTCGAGTTTTTTTTTATTTTCTTTTTTAAATAAGTAACATACGTTTTTAATTATTTTATATTTTGGAGAATCAATTAATAATTTGTTTAATAATAAAGAATCTTTTAAAATTACATTATCATCAAAAACATAATTTTTAATTAAATCTGTTTTGATAAAAGATGATTCGAGTGATACATGGATATATTCGGGTTCTTCCATTAAATTAACGTGTTTATTTTTTTTAAATCTAAAATTTAAAGCATCATTTCCATTAGTTTCTAACATAAATCTTGGAATTGTTAATAAATTTACATTATCATCAGTATGAGTATATACTTCCTGTAATACATTTTTGGGTAAAAAATCATTAGAATTAAAAAATGTAATATATTCTCCTTCTGCATATTTTAAAGCGGTATTATAATTATTTTCATGGTTATTAAGAATTATTATGTTTTGAGGGTATTGATTTTGATAATCATAAATTAAATCAAAATTATTATCATTATTATTTAATAATATAATCTGAATATTCTCCTTAAAATCTAATTTTTGATTAATTATAGAATTTAATGATTGATTAAGTGTTTTTGAATCAATTAATGACATTAATATAGTAAATTTAAAGTTTTTCATAATGTTTTTCTCCATACTCTCAAAATAAATAGTATAATAAATTTTATCATTTGGATATACAATATATCTTTTACATTTTATATTATTAATATGTTAATACTAATGCATATCAGATTTTTAGAGTATATTTTGATTTTTTAAAGAATTTTTTTAGAGAATAGTTATTTGAGGTTTATAAAAGTCATCATGTCAGCATATTTGTCATAATAATATTTTCTAGTTATTTTACTGAATTTAGTTTAGTATGATATGTGATAATTGTATTTAATTTCCTCATTTTTCTGAGAAAAAGAAGAATTTTAATCTTTTTTAAGGTATTAAATGAAAAATTAGACAGAAATATATAAAAACAAAATAAATCTATAAAAATTCACAGACTCATAATTAATAAAATTTTATTTTTAACAAAAAAATCGAAAAAAAAAATAGTTTTAGTAATATTAAATTCAAAAAAAAGAAAAATTATAAAAGAGATTTAATAGTATCTTTTACATCATTTAAATCTTCAGTTGGTTCAAATCTTTGAATGACATTACCT
>CAYFRZ010000131.1:0-4386 GCA_964345675.1 uncultured Methanobrevibacter sp. | reverse complement strand
TTATAATATTCGGAATCTTTTTATTTATCGGCGCAATACTTTGGTCATCATTTATGGCTAACGGTTCAATCGATCTTATGACATATCTTTTACTGACTGTTGTATTTTCAGTATTCTTCGGAGGAGTTTTTGTCGGATACTTCGGATGTAGGGATGAGACATATATTGTTCCAAACATTTCAATGTATCTTGGAAGCATGTTTGCAGTTGTTTTATGTGGAATTGGATTGATATTCACATTCCTGATGGGAATACTCTCAGCTTTAAGTTCAATTTTCTCATCAGGCATGTCAGGCAATTCCTATTCTCCGGCATATCAGCCTGCATCTCCGGGATTTTCTCCTTCGGTTGAATTGAGCTTTGTTTTTAAGTTGGTATTATTTGTTTTGCTGATTCCGGTTTCATCCTACCTTGGAGTATATCTGGGATATATTTTAAAACAAAATATTTAATTTTTTTTAGTGTCTTAAATGCATTCAGATTCATAACTGCTGTTTTTAGACTGATTTTCTGATGCGCTTTTAAGATTTTCTTTATTTTAATCCGGTTTTAGTTGAACTGCTGGGCGGATTTCTTTAAACGCGGTGTCTTAAATAAATCACTGCTGGCTGGCATGCTGGTAAATAAGTTCACCAGATTCGTGTAAATTATTTTTACCATTTATAATTTTAATTAAACATGCATGGTTTTTAAAATAAATTATTCTATCGCCACAAAAATAATTTCACTTTTTCCCTTACTGGACAGTTTTTAGTGAAAATTGCTGAAATTCATTTAGATTTTTTATGTTTTAAATTTTAAACCATTGGATTAAAATTTCTTATTGACCTTAAAAAAATTATAACATTAGTTATTTATGAAAATAGCTTGTTTAATCAGATTACGGGGGAATTAAATAAGAAAATTATATATAAAAGAATCAGTATATTATAAATCATTATAAATATATGAAGGTGAAAATCGTGAGTTTTGATATGAGCGGAAAAGTAACAATAGTAACTGGCGGTGGAAAAGGAATAGGATTCGGAATAGCTAGCGCGTTTGCAAAAGCAGGATCAAATCTGGTGATCACCGGCAGAACAGAATCAACACTTCAAAAAGCAAAGGAAGAACTTGAAAATGAATATGGCATAAAGGTTCTTGCAATCGTGGCTGATGGAGGATATGAAGACCAAGTAAAAGATGCAATCGAAAAAATCGCTGATGAATTCGGAAGAATCGACGTACTGATTAACAATGCACAGGCTTCCAAATCAGGATTAAAACTTGTGGAGCATTCCAAAGAAGATTTCGATTTGGCCATCAACTCAGGATTATATGCAGTATTCAATTTCATGAAATACGCCCATCCGTATCTTAAAGAATCAAAAGGTTCTGTAATCAACTTCGCATCAGGTGCAGGATTGTTCGGAAGAGACGGACAATCATCATATGCAGCTGCAAAAGAAGGAATCAGAGGATTGTCCAGAGTAGCAGCAACAGAATGGGGTCAGGACGGCATCAATATCAATGTTGTATGTCCTCTTGTAATGACTGCACAGCTAGAACAGTGGAGAGAAGAATATCCTGAAATTTATGAAAAAACCATTCAGGGCATTCCGCTACAAAGATTCGGTGATGCTGAAGGAGATATTGGTGGAACCTGCCTATTCCTTGCTTCTGATGCTGCAAGCTATATTTCCGGTGAGACAATCACCCTTCAAGGCGGATCCGGTTTAAGACCATAAGAAAAGACTTGTTTCTTTTCTTTTTTTATTTTTTTTTTTACTCTAATTTTAATTTATGTAATAATGGGTTAAATTTCATTTATTCTTTTTTTATTATCCTTCTTAATTTTAAATAAAACTAACTGGAATCTAGAATATTTCATTTATTGTGCACAATATTTATTCAGGCACCTGCTTTACATTTTGATTAACTTTAATATGGACTTGTTATAAAAGTATTATTAAATTAATATTGATGTTGGCTTGTATTATTGTTGGAAGTTGTTAAAATGTCTGTTTATAATGAAGATACATATGAAAAATCAATTATTGAACTTTTTCAGAGTTTAGGATATAATCATTATTATGGTCCTGACATTGAGAGAGATTATAAAAATCCTCTTTTTAAATTAGATTTGGAGAATTTATATAAAATTAATAAGAATTTAAATAGTGAAGCTATTGATAAGGCTATTGAAGTTATTCAAGATTTTGGTATTGGTTCTCTTGAGGATATTAACAGCAAATTCATGGATTACTTGCAAAATGGTCTTAATGTAAATTATTGGGATGATGGCAAGGAGAAATCCACTCATGTTAAATTAATTGATTTTAATAATATAGAATCGAATATATTTACTGTTATAAATCAGTGGACTGTTGTCGATAAGGAAATTAAAATACCTGATATTGTTGTTTTTGTTAATGGTATTCCGTTAGTTGTTTGTGAATTAAAATCTCCTTCTCGTGATGATACGGACACCTCTGAAGCTTACACTCAATTAAAAAAATATATGCAACTTATACCTGTTCTTTTTAATTATAATGCTTTTTGCGTAATGAGTGACTTATCAATATCAAAAGCAGGAACAATTACTGCAAGCGAAGATAGGTTCATGGAATGGAAAACAACAGATGGAAGTTACGAAACAACAAAATGGGCAGATTTTACAACATTTTTTGAAGGAATATTTGAAAAAAATAGATTTGCAGATATTCTAAAAAACTTTATAACATTCTCAAATGATTCCACCCGAAAAATTAAGATAATGGGAGCTTACCACCAATATTTTGCTGTTAATAAAGCAGTTGAATCAACTCTAAAAGCTATTAAAAGCGACCATAAAGCAGGAGTATTCTGGCATACTCAAGGAAGTGGAAAAAGTTTGTCAATGGTATTTTATGTAAATAAACTCCAACAAATCCTTGAAAGTCCAACATTTGTTGTTATTACAGACCGTAATGACTTGGATGATCAGCTGTTTTCACAATTTAATAAGTGCAGCGACTTTTTAAGACAAACTCCAAGACAAGCAACAAGCATGAAGAACTTAAAAGAACTGCTTAATGATAGAAAAGCCAATGGAATATTTTTCTCAACAATGCAAAAGTTCGATGAGTATGATGAATCATTAACTGATAGAAATGATGTTATTGTAATATCTGATGAAGCCCATCGCAGCCAATATGGCCTTGAAGAAAAAGTAGATTCTAAAACTGGTGAAATAAAAATAGGTGCTGCCCGCAGAATCCGCAATTCACTTCCAAATGCAACATATATAGGTTTTACTGGAACCCCAATTTCAAGAGCTGATAAAAGCACAAGAGAGGTTTTCGGAAATTACATTGATATTTATGATATGACTCAATCTGTTGAAGATGGGGCAACCGTACCAATAAGCTATGAAAGCCGTATTGCTGAGATTAAGTTAGATGAATCAATTTTAGGAGAAATTGATGAAAAATATTGGGAATTAAGACAACAGGCTGAAGAATACAATATTGAGAAAAGTAAACGTGAACTCAGTAAAATGGAATCATTACTTGGAGCTCCAGAAATTATGGATGATATCTGTAATGACATTGTCAAACACTATGAAGATAATCGTGCACAGGAATTAACTGGAAAAGCAATGATAGTTGCATATTCAAGACCGATTGCACTTAAAATGTATAAAAAAATATTGGGACTGCGGCCAGATTGGGATGAAAAAGTTAAAGTGGTTATGAGCGGTTCTAATAAAGATCCTGAAGACTGGCATGAGATTATTGGAGATAAATCATATAAAAAGGAACTTGAAACCAAATTCAAAGATGACCAAGATCCAATGAAAATAGCTATTGTAGTAGATATGTGGCTTACCGGTTTTGATGTGCCATCACTTGCAACAATGTATGTTTATAAACCTATGAAAGGACATAATTTAATGCAAGCAATTGCCCGTGTAAATCGTGTATTTAAAGGAAAAGAAGGAGGACTTATTGTTGATTATATTGGCATAGCATCAGATCTTAAAAAAGCAATGAGTGAATACACGGAAAGAGACAATAAAAACTATGGTGATATGGATGTTGATAAAATTGCTTATCCAAACTTCCAGGAAAAATTAGAGATCTGTAAAGATTTATTCCATGGTTTTGACTACAGCAAATTTTTCGGAGATAGTAATTTAGAAAGATCAAAAGTTATCTCTAATGGTGTAAACTTCATGGAAGATTTATCAAAAGAAAAAACAAAAAAATCATTTTTAAAAGAAGCTTTGCTGCTTAAAAAATGGTTATCTTTATGTAGGAGTAGAGCTAGTGAAAAAGAAAGATTTGAAGCAGCATTTTTTGAAGCAGTAAGAACAGTTCTAGTTAAAGTATCTTCAGATAAGAAACTATCATTTAAAGAAATTAA
>CAYFRZ010000130.1:0-4481 GCA_964345675.1 uncultured Methanobrevibacter sp. | reverse complement strand
AGAATTTAGTTAATTTTATTGATTATGTTTAATTTATTTGTTTAATAATGAAAATCATTTAATTTATTTTTAAATTGGTAAAATACTTTTATAATAAAAACATAATATAATATATGGTAAAGGTAAGTATTTTCGGATCAACTGGAACAATAGGTAAAAATGTTGCATTCACATTAGCAAGGATGGATACGGTTGATGAAATTGTAATGTTTTCAAGACCTCAAAGTCTTGAAAGAGTTAAAGGGGAAACTTACGACATGTATGATGCACTTGCAGCTAGAGATATTGATTGTAAGTTAATCCCAACATGTGACTTTAATGAAATTAGAGGTTCGGCGATTGTATTGATTGCTGCTGGAATTCATCGTAAATCTGGAATGAATAGACTTGATTTAGCCATCCCAAATGCAAAAATCGTAGAGTATTATTCAAAACAAATTGCTGAATATGCACCAGATTCAATAATTTTAGTTGCTACAAATCCTGTTGATGTTATGACAACAATTGCACTTGAAGCATCAGGTTTTAATAAAATGAAGGTAATTGGTGTTGGAAACCATTTGGATTCTCTCAGATTAAAAAATTATTTCTCAAGAAAGATTAATATTAATAGTTCCGAAGTTCACACAAGAGTTGTAGGTGAACATGGAAATCATATGGTTCCACTTTTAAGTTCAACATCCATTGGAGGTATTCCTTTAAAATATTTTGAATTTGTCAAGTTAGACGTCGATGTTTTAGTTGAACAACTTAAAAATGCAGGTAATACCATTATTTCTAAAAAGGGAGCTACTGAATATGGTCCGGCTTTTGCAATTTCAAACTTGATTTCAACCATGATATCCGATTCCCATAAAGTTTTAACTGTTAGTTATTATTTGGAAGGGGAAGTTGAAGGTGTTAAAGATGTGTCATTGGGTGTTCCTGCTGTCACATCCAAAAATGGGATAGTGATGATTGTCCCAATTCATATGAATGAAGTTGAGAAAGAAGCTTTTATAGAAGCTGCGAATGTAGTTCGTGATACAACTTACAAAGTTAAAGAAAATCTTAATATTTAATTTTTTCTTTTTTTCGAATTCATTAAATTTTTCACTTATTTTTCTAATATTTGCATAAAAATAAATTAAACATATATTCTTGGAAGATAAAGAGAGTTTAATGAATTTAATAATATTTGCATTATTTAAATTCAAATTTTAATAAATAATTAACATATATTTTTTAAAATATGACTAACTTATATGCTCTTCTCTAGTTTACATATATTATTTCAACAGTAATTTATAGTTTTCCAAAATCAAAAATTGTTTATTATTATATTTATATCTTCAGGAATGTTTTCAACTATTTTCTTTAAAACTTCAATACTTAATGCAGTCATGAATATTAATTTATAAAATTCTGTATTTAAATTAATCTTCAAAATTTATTGCAAATCTATTTCAAACTTTTTCCAAATTTTTTCTACATAATTATAAATTTATCAACTAACATAATTTAGTAATAAGGTTGTTACTATGAAAAAAATTGAAGGATCTCCAAAAAGTTTAAAGCAGCTATTGCAAAATACAAAATACTCCATACATTATTATCAAAGAGAGTATATGTGGCAAAGAAAACATGTTGAAGAATTGATTGATGATTTAACTACGGAATTTTTAGAATCATATGATGAAAAAGATGATCGTCCAGCAGTTCAGGATTATGGTGCTTATTTTATGGGTTCAATTGTTCTTGCAGGAAGAGAAAACGCAATCATTGATGGGCAGCAACGTTTTTCAACATTAACATTACTTTTAATATATTTAAATAATCGTTTACAATCTATTGGTGAAAATTATCCAATGATTGAGCAAATGATTTTTTCAGAAGCTTATGGTAAAAAATCATTTAATATTGATGTGGAAGATAGGGCTGAATGTATGGAAGCTATATTTCATGATAAACCATTTGACATGGAGCATGCAAATGAATCTATTCAGAATTTATATGGAAGATATAATGACATTAAAGAAATTTTCCCTGAAGACAGTATAACTGATAAAATGCTTTTACACTTTTGTGATTGGTTAGCTGAAAAAGTATTTTTCATAGAAATTGTTGCAACAACAGAACAAGATGCACATAAGGTATTTGTAACAATGAATGACCGTGGTTTGAGTCTAACATCCACTGAAATGTTAAAAGGTTATCTTCTCTCAGAAATTAAAGATGATGAGAAACGTGAAGAATTAAATAATATATGGAAAGATAAAATTTTAAATCTTAAAAAAGATGCTGATGATGGTGATGAAACATTTATTAAAGCTTGGCTTCGTTCACAGTATGCAGAAACAATACGTCAGGGGAAAACTGGTGCAGTAAACAAAGACTTTGATATAATTGGTGTTTCGTTCCATAAATGGGTTCGTGATGAGAGGCATAAAATTGGTTTGAATACGACTGAAGATTATGAATTATTTATCCGTAAATTTGAAAAATATGCTGATACATACTTGAAAATTAAAAAAGCAGAAAAAACTTTTCGCAATAATACAAAATATGTTTTCTATAATTCAAAAGTTAATTTTACATTACAACCTCTGTTATTATTAGCACCAATCTGCTATGAAGATGATTGGAATACAATAAGAAAAAAAATTAACCTTGTTGCAAGATTTATAGATTTATTTATTGTATCCAGATTCACTAATTATAGGTCACTTAATTACAGTACAATTAAAAATTATATTTTTAATGTTGTAAAAGATATAAGGGGATGTTCAGTTGATGAGTTAAAAGAAAAATTAAATGTACAGTACAATAATTTAGAATATGACCCTTCAAAAGCTATTCCGGGACTTAGATTAAATACCTATACTAAAAAATATATCAAACACATGTTAGCTAGAATAACAGGTTTTATTGAAGAAGAAACAGGTGTTGCTTCAAATTATAATAATTATATGGAAACAAAAACTAAAAATCCATATGAAATAGAACACATTATTTCGGATCATTTTGAGTGGTTTACAGATGAATACTCTGATCCTGATGATTTCAGAAATAATCGTAATAGTGTTGGAGCATTGTTATTGTTGCATAAGAGCATTAATGCTAGTTTAAATGATTTGACATATGATAAAAAATTGAAAAAGTATTGTTCTAATGAAGGAAATATTTATAGTGAATCTTTAGGTCAACAAGCTTATGAAAACAATCCAAGATTTGTCAAATTCGTAAATAAAAATAAATTATCATTCAAACCATATGATACTTTTGGAAAACGAGAAATTAAAGAAAGAAATAGATTGTTAGTTCAGCTCATTCGGTTAGTATGGAATAATGAGTTGTTTATAGAATAATGTTGTAGTTTTCATTAAAGATAGCTATAAAACATTATTAATTTTTCTTTTAATTAAAGAGAATTCTGGAGTTTAAAATGATTAATCACATTAAATTTAGTTTAAACATGATAAAAAAATTTGAAAAAGAATATCCTCAAATACCACTTGATATTTTAGTGGATATAATTGATGTTGTTCTTAATCGCGCTCCAGCTATCTATTTTAATTATGAACAAGTACAGAATCATCCAGAATTTTGCATAAAATGTGGATATTGTTGCATAAACATAAATTGCAAAGATTTTAATGGCAGAACCTGTGATGATTATGATTCAAGACCTGATATTTGTAAAGAGTATCCTTTTTATAGTCTAGCAGGTTATTCTGGATTAAAGACTGACTGTGAATGTCATTTTGCAATTAAATTAGCAGAGTTTGTTTTAGATGATGAAATTCAAAAACATTTGGAGTTATTCGCTCTTGATTAATTAATGTGGGGTTAAAATCATGATAATCTATAAACGAAGAATAACTCGAGAAGATGTGACTAATCTGGATGAAGGAGAAGAATTAATTTATTACAAACCGATGATGTCGCAATTACTATCCATAAAAGTGATAATCGATACATAGTTAGAAAAAAACAGATTTTTGATAATAAATTAATTGATGAAGCTTTTTTAAATAAAATAGATGAAGTTATTGAATTATTGAAAAATTATGGATGTTAATATCTCTTTTTATTTTTTTATTTATCTTATTTTTAATTTACCTTATCTTTTGTGATGATTTTTCTAAAGATAATATAATTATCCTCCACATAAAATATATTACTTATTTTATATAAAAAATATAATAAAAAATATAATAAATATTATTTCAATTAAAACTTAAAAATATTAGGAGGATTATATGGGTCTTACTGATTATATTAAAACCAGATTATTGAACAATAGAGTAGAACAGTACAATACTAAGCGTAGCTATTGGGGTGAGGATGAAAGGCAGCCTAGAACTGATGGAATCAATACTGGTCTTGATTTGATTGATGCTCTTCCCCCAGTGATTAATAAAACTATAGCTAATGCGAGATATGCTGTTAAGCTTGATGGTTACACTTCAGGAATTTTGAAAAATAGAATTGATAAAGCT
>CAYFRZ010000129.1:0-4533 GCA_964345675.1 uncultured Methanobrevibacter sp. | reverse complement strand
CCTAAAATTATTAAAATAGAAGATGAAAAGTCCATTAAACGTTATGGCGGACAAAAAATGCTAATTGCACCACCAATTGAATATCATGAAATTATGAAAATCATTCCTGAAGGAAAAATAATTACAATTACTGAAATAAGAGAATTTTTAGCAAGGAAATATAATGCTGATTTTACCTGCCCAATGACAGCAGGAATATTTATTTCATTAGCATCTAGAGCTAGTGAAGAAAGGCAAGATAACAAAATAGCTTTTTGGAGAACTCTAAAAAAAGAGGGGGAATTAAATCCAAAATATCCCTGTGGAATTGAATATCAAAAAGAAATGCTTGAAAAAGAAGGACATAGCTTCACTATAAAAGGTAGGAAAAATATAAGATATTTTGTTGAAGATTATGAAGATAAATTATATAAATTAGAATAATTCTTTTAGAATAATATATCAATAAAACAATTAACATCAAGGCGATAAAATGAAAACTGACGATTTAAAATTAGAAACAAAATGTTATGACACTAACGAATATGGATACTTATACGGACTAAACAAGAAAATTCCAGATGAAAATTTTGAAAAAGTAAAACAATATTTTAAAGATTTTAGAAGAATGGATTTTGTAGAAGGCAATGTTCAAGTAACTGGAAGACCAGAAGGATACAGATGCCTTGAAAAAGACGTGGCCAAAGTGGAAGAAATTTTAGGTATTACAAATACATTAGAAAAAAGACAAAATAAAATAAAAGAAGCTTTTTCAGATCCGATTAAAAAATCAAATCTTATTGATCAGTCCTATGAATGGTTAAAAATGTTATTTGAAAAAAGTGGAACAAGGCCTAAGCAAAACTTAAGCAGATTAGCTGTTCATTCAACAAAAATTTATGACTCTCAGGACAGTTTTAAAAATGGTGCTAGCAAAGGAGAAGGTGAATTATTTATTTATACTCCTCATGGAATGTGGTATATTATAAATAATAGTGGAAAATTTGCTGATAAATCATTAAATAATGTAGAAACACAGCAAGGTGGTGCTGTAGGCCACAGATTAATGTATGATGATTTAATCGATAGATTAATTAGAATTTATTGTGAAGAAAATCTATATACTGGTGAAAAATTATATTAATTTTATTCTACAAACATGAAATATGAATTTATAAAGGTGGTTTAACTAAATGCAAAAAATTATAAATGCACATTGTCACATTTACCCTGAAAAAATAGCAGATAAAGCAGTACTTGGAATAAGGAACTTTTATGATTTAGATATGTCTCTAAACGGAAAATTAGATGGTTTAATAGAAGATGGCAACAAAGTAGGAGTTACTCACTATTTAATTCATTCTGTTGCAACAACACCGAAACAAGTGAAATCCATTAATGAATTTATTGCTGAATCTGTAAATACTAATCCTGATTTATTCACTGGTTTTGGAACACTACACCCCGATAGTGATGATATTCAGGGTGATTTTGATTATTTAATTGAACTTGGTCTTAAAGGAGTTAAGTTACACCCCGATTTTCAACAATTTGCTATGGATGAAGAACGTGCATTTAGAATTGGAGAAGTTGTAAGTGAAGGCAATGTCCCTATGTTGGTTCATTGCGGAGACTTTAGATACAACTATTCTAATCCAAAGCAAATAAAAGCATTTTTAGATAAATTTCCAGACATAACATTTATTGGTGCTCATTTTGCAGGTTGGAGTTTATGGCAAGAAGCAACTGAAAAACTAGCTGGAATTCCAAATTTATATGTTGATCTAAGTTCCAGTTTATATGGTTTAACCCCTGAAAATGCTTTAGATTTAATTCATGCATATGGTGCTGATAAAGTTTTATGGGGAACCGATTATCCAATGTGGGAATCAGTTAGTGAAATGGAATACTTTAATAAAATTGACCTAACTGAAAAAGAAAAATCACAAATTTTATATGATAATGCTGCAAAGATATTAGGGATTGAATAAGTGATTTAATTAAATATCACTTTTTTTAATGCCTCAATGGCAGGTGGTGTCAATACTTCATTATTAATCATATTTTCTATCTCATCCCATCTAAACCAACCATAATCATCATGTTCTCTGCCAATAGTAACAACATCACTTTCACATGATACTTTCATGATTAATTGAATTGATTTAACTTCTTCTTTTGTTTTGCAAGCAGTAAAATCTTTTTTAACTAATGAATAAATATCTTTGACATCAATTTCCAAACCAGTTTCTTCTAGGTATTCTCTTTTTAATGCTTCATCAAAATATTCACATTTCTTAACTTTACCGCCAGGAATCTCCCATTTTTCAGCATCATGAGCCGAATGAGATCTAATTTTTAAAAGAAGGATTTTTCCATTAAATTCACATATCCCTCTTACTGTTAATCCCCATAGAGTAGTCATATTAATAACTCCAAAAAAAATAGTTAAGGGAAAATAATTCCCTTATTGTTTCATTGCTTTTTCAACAGCTACTGCAACTGCAACAGAAGCTCCAACCATTGGATTATTACCCATACCAATTAATCCCATCATTTCTACATGAGCTGGAACTGAGGAAGAACCAGCAAATTGAGCATCAGAGTGCATGCGACCTAAAGTATCAGTCATACCATAGGAAGCAGGTCCTGCTGCCATATTATCAGGGTGTAAAGTTCTACCAGTTCCTCCACCTGAAGCAACAGAGAAGTATTTTTTACCTTGTAAAATACATTCTTTTTTGTATGTTCCAGCTACGGGATGTTGAAAACGTGTCGGGTTAGTGGAGTTACCAGTAATGGATACATCAACACCTTCTAAATGCATAATAGCTACCCCTTCACGTACATCATCAGCACCATAACATCTAACTTTAGCTCTTTCACCATCAGAATATGCTTTTTCCTTAACTATTTTTACTTCACCAGTAAAGTAATCAAATTCAGTTTCAACATGAGTAAATCCATTAATTCTGGAAATAATTAATGCTGCATCTTTTCCAAGACCATTTAAAATTACTCTTAAAGGTTTTTTACGTACTTCATTTGCAGAGTTTGCAATACCGATTGCTCCTTCAGCAGCTGCAAAACTTTCATGACCTGCAAGGAATGCAAAACATTCACTATCATCACTTAAAAGCATTGATGCAAGGTTTCCATGACCTAAACCTACTTGTCTGTCATCAGCAACACTTCCAGGAATACAAAATGCTTGTAAACCTTCACCAATTGCTTTTGCAGCTTCAGATGCTTTTACACAATCTTGTTTAATAGCTATTGCTGCACCAAGTGTGTATGCCCAACATGCATTTTCAAAACAAATAGGTTGAACACTTTTTACAATATCATATGGATCAATACCTTTATCAAGACAAATTTGTTTTGCTTCTTCTAAGTTTTTAATTCCATATTTATCCAAAACTGGAGTGATTTGATCGATTCTTCTTTCATAACTTTCAAACAAACTCATATTTATTCACTCCTTGGATCTATTTTTTTAACAGCATCATCAAATCTACCATATTGGCCAGTAGCATTTTCAATAGCTTCTAATGGGTCAACACCATCTTTTATATTATCCAACATAACGCCAAGATTAATGTATTTATATCCAATAATTTCATCATCACTGTCAAGACCAATTTCAGTGATATAACCTTCAGTTAATTCCAAATATCTTGGACCCTTTTCTTTTGTTGAATAAATTGTTCCAACTTGACTTCTGTGACCTTTTCCTAAATCCTCAAGTCCAGCACCAATTTGAAGACCTCCTTCTGAAAATGCAGATTGAGTCCTTCCATAAACAATTTGTAAGAATAATTCACGCATTGCAGTGTTAATAGCATCACAAACAAGATCAGTGTTTAATGCTTCAAGAATAGTTTTCCCAACTAATATTTCACCAGCCATAGCTGCTGAGTGTGTCATACCAGAACATCCTAAAGTTTCAACCAATGCTTCTTCAATAATACCTTCTTTAACATTTAATGTTAATTTACAACAACCTTGTTGTGGTGCACACCAGCCAATACCATGTGTAAAACCAGAAATATCAGTTATTTCCTTTGCTTTAACCCACCTACATTCTTCAGGTATTGGAGCAGGGTCGTGATTTGCACCTTTGCGAACAAGACACATATTTTCAATTTCTGTTGAATATATCATCATATTTCTCCAAAATTTTTACTAATTTAATATATTTATTTTTTTATTAATGTATTTTATGAAAATCAATTAAAATCATTTAAGTATAATAAGAAATAAAATTTTAATTGGTGTTTATTTATGGATTTCATAGTTGTTTTAGCAAAAATTCAACCTAAAGAAGGTTGCCATGACAGCATCTTAGAACTTTCCGAAGAATTAATTTATGAATCTTTACTTGAAGAAGGAAATATTGACTATCAATTGTTAAAATCAAGTAAAGACGATTCATTAACTTTTATTGAAAAATGGGAAAGTCTTGAATATCTTAAAAAACATATGGCTTCCCCACACTTTTTAAACTTTAATGATGAATGTAGTGAATTTATTGAAACTAATGATATTCAAATT
>CAYFRZ010000128.1:0-4542 GCA_964345675.1 uncultured Methanobrevibacter sp. | reverse complement strand
TATTTTAATAAAAAATCAACAGACCTACCAAAAACTAATTTTGGCGGACACTCTTAATAAATAAAAAAATAATAAAATTATAAATCTTTATTCAACTCATCGCATTGAGCAATTAAATCTTTTAAATTATCATCACTACTGCTAGGATCTTTATTCCAGAATAAAACAGTTAACTCTCCATAGTTTTTACCAATTCCAGAATGAATGTCGTCACCGAAATAGAAAAAGTCAAATGTTCCATCATCATTAAGAGTAAATGAATAATTTTCATAGTCGTTTAAATATTTATCTTTATACTCTTCGTATTTTAATACTTCAATTACTTGTCCTGAATCGTCATCATCATAATTGTTAGTATATGTGTAACTATTGTAATTAATCATATCTCCTATGGGTTCAAAATCTGAAGGAACTTCAAATGCTACTACGCACCCCATTGAGATTAATAGTAGGAATATTGAAAAAATAATTATTTTTCTTAACATGATATTAACTATATTCCTTTTAAGTATATACTTTTTGATATTTGAAATGAAACTCCTAAGTTATATACAATTTATAAATAATACAAATTAACAATATAAAATTATGGGTATCGATGAGCATTTACAAGAATTAAAAGAAAAAGAAATAATACGATTAACAACTCCTGTAACTCGTAAAAAAATTAACGGAAAACCTGATGAAGTTTATGATTGTGAAGGAAATTTAGTCGCAAACACTAATAACACTAATTACGTTTTAGAACCCAATAATCAAATATTATCTAATGAAGAAATTTTAAAATATGCTCCTCGTTCAACTGAAGCTTCAAAAGTTAGATTAAAAATGGGTATTGCAGACATAAATGATAAAATAAAAATATATGGTGGAGAGCTTATTTGGATTTTTGGTATAGCTTTACTTTTAGCGATTTTTGGTTTTAGTTATTCTTTTAATTTAGGAATAGCACTTATAATTAGCGTAATTCTCTGTTTAGTATTCTTCTTGTTCATTTATGATTTTAAAGATGAAGACATGTCCGAAAATGTTGAAATTCCAAAAGTTCCTATAGATGATTCTGATAGAACTTCTATAAAAGAAAATAAAATGTCTCCTAATGATGAGTTATTGTTGTTATTTGAGAGTAAAGAGAAAATTGCTAGGGAAATGATTGAAAAGAAGTTTCCGGCACCTCAAATTACTAATTCTAAATTTAATGGAGTATTAGATGATTGTCATGATGTTGTTGTTTCTCAAGTAGATATTTTAAATGCTTTAACTCCCACTGATAAAACTAAATTTGAAATAGAATCTAGGAAAAAATTGATTAAACAAGTTATTAGTAAAATTGATGATTTAACTAATGAATTAATATTGTCTGAGGAAAGTAATCTAGAGGTTGTTATTGAAGAAATGGATAATCTGATTAATTCTGTTAAAGAATATGAGTAAGTGATTAAGTGATGTTATGGATGATGAAGTTTATTGTTGTTTAGGTTGTATATTTGCAATCTTTTTAGTATTCGCAGGATTTTCTGTAGTTGATACTGTTTCTCATTGGGGCGGAGATAATTATGATGCTGATAAGATTTATCTGAGCGAATTTGAAAATCATGTTACTAATTATTCCTTTGAATTAAAAAATGGAGAAATTGAAGGAGATTATTTATATTCGGTATATTATGATTTACATAATGTTTCATCATCATTGATTGGTGGAGATATTGTTACTTATTTGTATTCTGGAGATAAGATTGTTTTATCTGATGAAGTAGAATATTATTCTAATAATTCAACAAGTCCTATTGAAGAGGAGTATACTGATGGATTCTATCCGGTTTCAGCATATTTTAACGTTGATAATTTCACAAATGTTACTCATTGTGTTATTGTCATAATAAAAGATGGGGAGATTATATTTAATACAACTCACTCTTTTAATATGGATAATTATGAAAATTATGAATCTTCTGTCGATATTGATAGCAATGATTCTGATAATGACTCTTCTAGAACTTCAAGTGGTATTACTTATGTTGCAAGTTCAAATTCAGATAAGTTCCATGAACCATCATGTTCTCAAGCTAAAAGAATAAATGAAGAAAATAAAATTACTTTTTCCAGTAGGGAGGATGCTTTAAATGCGGGTTACTCGCCATGCGGTATTTGTTACCCTTAAATAATATTCTAGGATTTATTAATAAAAATAAAAACTAATTAACATAACAAAAATTAAAAATGTTGTGATGTAAAAAAAGTATAATTGTGATAACAAATGAATAAAAAAAATTTAAAAAGAATAATTGCATTAATAGTAATAATTGCAATAATAATCGGAATTGGAATTCTCACTTCAGATAATAATAACAATGCTCCTGTTAATAGTGATAATAATTATGATAATGATAATATTAATCATAATGAGGAATCTAATGGTAATGATGATACTAATATCACTTTAATTAGAATTGATGCTTCTGGAGAAGGATATTGGGCATATGGAAGTAATGATCCATATTATCGTTACGAAGTTGATGGTGTTTTTAAAAATTTACCATCAGATCTTCAAGGATATAATTTAAAAGCAAACTTCTATGATGAGAATGGTAAATTTGTACATGAAGGTGGGTTAGATTTAGAAGATATTGCTAAAGATTCAGCAAACAATGAAATAACTAAAATAGCAGGTTTTGGAGTTTATAATACTATGTATAATATTAGTTATATAGAAATCATTATTGATAATCCTAATGGGGAAATTGTTTTCAATCAAACAATTGAGTTTGACATGGACAAAATGGATTTATCTAGCTTAGACCACAAACCTTCAAATACTACAAATTAATGGGATTTAATTTGATTTTATCTCAATTATTGGAATTATTATTATGAATATATGAGTTGATTCAATATGGTTAAAATAGAGGAAGTACATTTAATAGATTGTCCTGATTGTAATTATAGTTCAAGAGATGATTATCATTATTGTAGATTGTGTGGTCATGACTTCCAAGAAGTGGTTGATGAATCTCAAGGTAGATTTTCAAGATTTGTTAAAAAGGCTCTTAGTGGAAGTGTATCTGATAATGTTAGATATTGTACAAATTGTAAATCAGAAATTCGTGATTTTACTATAGACTTTTGTAGTAATTGTGGTGAAAGAATTCCATTTGAAGGATATAAGAAATTGTGTTCTTGTGGAAATATAATGTCAAATAATTATTGTAATATTTGTAGTGGTAAAGGAACAAAAAAGCAATTAATATCTGATGAATATTATTTAATTTGGCATAATCAAGTTATCATTCCTTTGTCTGAAGAATATAATACTGATTTAACAAAAAACAATTTTAAATCATATTTTAATTTAACTAATGAAGAGGAGAATCATATTATTTATAAAATGGTTCATCATGTATTATTTGATAAAATTGATGGAAATGTTGTAGATTTCTTTAAACAAGTACTTGATGAAACTAAAAGAAATTATAAAAACATTGAAGAGTCAATTTTTAATTTAGTTGAACAAGAAATAACTAATGAATTTAATAATGATGGAATAGTTTCTTCTAACACAACAACTATTAAAAGAAGTTATACAGAAACTGTTGAGACTTCCCATATTAAAAATAATCATGGTGCAGGAACAAAAGTTTTAGCAACTGCAGTTGCAGGCCCATTAGGATTTGTAGCTACATCTGGAGTTAAAGAGGAAACTGAAACTAAAGAAGTTCGTCATGAAGGGGAATACTGCCATGAACAGATGATATTTAATAAAGAAAATATTATTTATCAAATGTACACTCGAAAAGGATGGGGTGGTAGTGTATTCAATAATGATCATCCCAATATGAATAAAACAATTATTGGATGGGATAGTATTGATTCGATTGATGATGAGAATTTTCTTATTTTAAAAACAGGAGAAACAATAAAATGCCCTAGTTGGAATAAATTGGAGCATATAATTAAACCTTGTATTCTAAATATTGTTGCAACCGCAAATGAAAATTCAAATAAGGAATATATGAATAAATATTATGATGATGCTAAAAATAAAGCTATTGAAGTAATTCTTTCATTAATAAATGAACAAATAGTTACCAATAAAAAAACATCCTCCAATTCTGATTCTGATGTTGAATCACTCGAAAAAATTATGGATATGTATAAATCAGGATTATTAACTGATGATGAATTTGTTGCAATGAAACAAAAGTTGATTGGGAATAATAATGAATCATCAACTAAATTCTGTGGAAATTGTGGTGCTGAAATAATAGAGAATTCTAAATTTTGTACTCAATGTGGTACACAAATAAAATAATTTTATTTAGTATATTAAAGATTAAAATTCAATTAATGAATTTTAATATTTCTATTCTTTTTTTAATCTATTTTTTCATTACTTTTTTTATTTATTAATTTACCTACATTAAATTTATTACTTATTTTATATAAAAAATATAATAAATAATATAATAAAATATTGTAATGGAAATGATTGATATGGGACTTACTGATTATATTAAAACCAGATTATTGAACAATCGTGTGGAG
>CAYFRZ010000127.1:0-4579 GCA_964345675.1 uncultured Methanobrevibacter sp. | reverse complement strand
AAAAAACATATAAAATTTTACAGACCCCTAAATTTTAACTTCAATTTCTCTTAAGAATTCTACAAAGTTAATACAACGAATTCCTAACTCTTTACAGACATAAGCTATTTTTCTTTGAGGTGTTCGATTCAAATTTTCCTCAGTAACCACAATTACAAGTTCATCAACCATTACACATGCTATTAAATGTGGATCTGCCCAAGGACCTTCACTTTTTCCGTGATTTTTAAAAACATCAAATCTTGAATCATCAAGAATTTTCCCCATTGATTGAGTTTCTTCAATAGTTAATTCTCTGAAATAATCTTTATAATCACTCCATAACTCTTGAGAATCTTTTAATTCTTCATAAACTGCACGAACAGAAAATATTTTACCTTCTTCAAAGAGTTTATAAACTTCATCCCATAATGAAGGCAAAATATCTTTGGGAAATTGATCTTCAAACTTCATTAATGAAGATGAATGACATATCTTTTCATTGTTCGTCTCCATAAACTCTTTTTTGTAAGTCTGGAATATATTTTTTCTTCAGATTAGTAAAATTAAAGAACTCTCCACGATTTATTATTCCATTTTCATAAGCTTCTAAAACAATTGCACAATAGGATTCACTGTTATATTTTATCACATTATTAAAATAATTTCCACCTGAACCTTTAGATTTAGAAGTTGAAAATTCTTTTAAATTTTCTATTCTGGAATTATATTCGTTATGAGAAATATTATGGGTGTCATATAATCTTCTTAAGATTACATGTGTACTTACACCATATAAATGAGATAACTCATTTATGGAATCTGTAGAAATTATATGAGTGTTATTATTTAAATCATCAGCAGGGACTAGAAATTCACCTGCTACTGCATTGCAGAAAATTTCTTCATCAGATAATTCATTATTCTCACAAATTGCACTTTCACCAAGTAATAAATGAGTTAATTCATGGAATAAGGAGAATATTCTGCCGTTGGTAGTGTCTTTACCATTCAATAATATTATAGGTATTTCTTTATGAAAAATACATAATCCTCTCATTTCTTCTAAGATTACTCCATCAGTTTCAAAAATTAAAATACCCATTTTTTCTGTAATGAGTTCTTTCCATTTATTTAAGAAATTATAATGTTCTTTATCCAGGGATTTATTTTTTCTAATCCAAGATTTTTGTTCATCTAAAGACACTTCTAATTTTTCACGAATATATTTAACAACTTTTTTTCTTGATTTTGATTCTTCAATAACTTCAAATTTAGGAATAGGTCCATCTAATTCAAACAATAAATCCAAGTAAATTTCTCTCCTATGTTCTGATTTACGAATCTCTTTAATTAATTCAGGAGATTCATTTTTATAATAATCTGGATCTATTTTTCTAAAATTAATTAATGTAGGTAAATCATCAAAATCCGGTTCATTTTCCATGAAGAAGAAAGCTGTAGGAACATTATATTTATTACTTACTTGTCTTAATTGATTCCAAGTGGGATATTTTTCACCATTTTCCCATAATTTATAATGTTTTTTAATATATCCAGGCAATAATTCTTCATATTCTTCAATAAATCCCGCATATCTCCTTGCCCATACCATCATTGCAGGATTTATAATAGCTTCCGATACCATTCCTATTCACCTATCATTTTTTTTAATGCTATATATTAATTTATTCTAATTTATTAATAAAGGTTTCTATTCATTTATTTTAAGCAATAAAATAATATTGTTCAATATTTTTAATTTATTATTATTTAATTGTTCATTAATAAAAATAAAATATCAATATTTAATTTTTTCATGTTCAAGAAAAAAAATAAATTATAGTAATTTGTGTAATTGTAAAAATTTCTTATAAAACACAATATGTAATATTAATATCCCCACTAATCAACCTATCCAAATATTTAAAAGTTTCATTTACCCATTTCTGATTTTTATTCTTATTTTTTAATCAATCATTTTCTAATTTCTTAACCAGCAAATGTTGGAATTACAATATTTTGAAACATGATTATTTCATTAAATGCTCTTTATATTTCATCAACAATATTTCAAAGTTGCCGAATGTAATAATTAGGCTTCCAATTAGGAAAGCATATAGATTTGAAATAAACATCAAAATAACAGCCATTCCACAAACTGTAGCAATCGACATAAATGCCAAATCTTTTTTAGTCAAATTAATATTTGGTCCATAATATTGCTTGTTAACCAAAATAGATATGTAAAAGATAACTAATGAAACAATCATCAAAACGCTTACAAACCCATAGTTTACCTCACCGGAATGAACTAACTCAAATGCAACTGTAACAAGGTTAATGCTGATGATTATAAAGTAATGACTAAACATTAGCCTTAATGATCTTTCAACTCTTTCATGCTGCATCAGTCTGTGAATCTGAACAACATATGAACCGAACATGGTTATCACAATCAAGAATACAAAAATTGGCACCAGATTAAAGTTTGTAACATCAAAGAAATGTGTGAGGCCGACTATGGCTTCACCAAATGTAATTATTGTCAGCAGTTCAAACCTTTCAACAAGATGTGGGAAATTTATTATGTTTTTATCAAAATTGCCTTTAAGGAAAAACGGCAGGAATGCACCTGTCAAAACCGCTAAAACATTTATCCAGATTACATAATCTTCAAAAGTGAAAATATGACATAATATTGCAATAATATATATTGTGCAGACAATCGCCAGAATTGATATGGAGTTTCCTGCCGCCCCATGCATCGATTTTTCATTTTTGGCTTGAATAGCATATAAAATCAAAACTGTAAATAGCATTATAAATATTGAAATGTCAAAGGCAAAATACATTGAAGCCCAATCAATTGAAATGGTATTTGCCATGAATATTGCCGCAATCATATTCACACAGGCCAGAATATAATCATATGATTTCCACTGCCCATATCTATTAACATAATTGGTAAAATAAAGCCATGCCTGAAGAATAACAAAACAAGTAATTAAATAAGCAAAAAAGTTATAAGGAGGTATTATTCCCTCAATAGGTTCATTAATCAATCCAGTTAACTGTGAAATTTCATAAACAAATATCAAATCATAGAATAATTCAATCAACTGAACCGGCTTTTTGACTATATCCATCTTAATTCACAATGATATATATGATTTTAAAGCATAATTAAATGTTGGCTTTATCAACATTCAAGTGCCTGAATTAATCTTTCAGGAAATAAGTATAATATTGCTGAATTTAAGGATGCAACACATAGTTTAGTTCAAATTTATTATTTAAGGCATCCGCCAAAAATCGAAAACAACGAAAGACTTGTATCGAAAAAATTACTTTTAGCGGACACCCTATAATAAAAAAAAGAATTAGAAATAACTATTAATGATCATTAGAACAATTAGCAAATTTTGACAAAAAAGCAATACCAAAAGATTTTTTTAGAAAATCTAAATGATTTATAAAATACTCTAAACCAATTAAATATCATCAAAACTTTTGAATTGTTTAACAAAACTAACTAAATCACTAATATTTGATTCCTGCATGAGAATAATACTTGAATTTTTTTGAAGTAATAGAAAGGAGAACTTAAAATTTTATTGAAAAACCAAGATTATACAATGAATAATTTTTAATATTGTGAATAACATATTATTAAATAATTATATTTTTATAGGTGATATTTAAAAATGTATTGTCCAAATTGTAACAGTGAAAATAATGATTCTGCAAAATTCTGTAAGAAATGTGGAACCCCATTGAAAAAGAAGGAAATCAATCATAAAAACATGATTAATTCAATTAATGATGAAAAATCAGAAAAAAATAATACTATTAAGTACATAATCATAGCATTAATTATAATTGTAATTGCACTTGCAGGAGTATTTGCTTATATTGGATTTACAAACCATAGTAATGATGGGCAGACCCCAGTTCAAAATAATGCCACTTCTGATTCTAATCCAATTCAATCAACACAATCAACCCAACCTTCACAATCCAGTTCCACACCAGCAACTACTGCCATGACTATACTTGGAGGTACATTCTCAACTGGAAGTAGTTTATCTGCAAAAACATATGCTAATATTTATGTTGGTCCTGAACATTCTGGTGAAAAGGTAATAATACAAATAAAGTATTCAAGAGATGGATCTAGTTTAAATAATGGAAATATGGTTCCGAAAACAGTAGATTCATCAGGATATATTAATGTAAAAAGTGCTGATTCATTTAAATATTATCCTGATTTTGCTGAAATCAATTTATTTGACACTAATAAAAATCTTCTAGATACAAAAAGTGTCTATTTAAGTCCAGACAGCAGTACTCAAACATTCTAATTGAGTACACTTTTCTTTTTTTATGGATTTAGATATCTTATCTTATTTTTATAATTAAAAATAATTTTAATATATTGTTTCAAATCTAATATAACTTCTTTATGCAATAATTACTAACATTAAAATCAAAATAATTGATAAAATAGTCAAATAATTATATCATTCAATTTATTTCCAATAAAAATGTCACTTTCAAAAACTTGTGTGATTTGAATTTTCACTAGTTTTTGAGTCAC
>CAYFRZ010000126.1:0-4760 GCA_964345675.1 uncultured Methanobrevibacter sp. | reverse complement strand
AAGAGTTATTAAAAAATTTTTTGCAAAAATCAAATAGGATTTCTACAAAGCCAAAAGAATAAAAAGAATAAATTTAGTTAAAAAATCTATTTAACTAAATCTGCACCTTTATCAACAACAATTCTACATGGAACTGGTAATTTCATACCTGCTCTTTTTAATGCAACTTTAGCTTGTTCAAAGTTTTTCTCATTACAGTCAATAGTAACAATTCTTTGACCTTTTTTAACAATAGCTTCAACACTGATAGGTTTACCGAAAGCATTTCTCATACCGCTTTGTACCCTATCTGCACCTGCACCAGTTGCCATTGGGTTTTCTCTTACGATTTGGTGAGGATAAACTCTTAATTTTAAGTGGTAACCCATTCTACCAGCAGCTCTTTGCATTAATCTGTTAGAAGCAATCCTTGCAGCTTCTAAAGAATTATGCCTAATATGAGCTGGTTTTTTAACAGCTAAACTTACAGATACTGGGAATTCATCTTTCAAATTACCCATATCATATTGTACAATTCTTGAATTTGGGGTTTTCCTAATATAATCTCTTCTTGTATAAGCACGAACCATTATAATTCCTCCGAAATAAATATGACATGAAAAACATGTTTTAATTAAAAATAGCTACAATCTAATCAAAGTCCATAATAGCTATATAAAAATTATATATCGTAATAGATAGAATACTTAAATATATTAATTAAGTCATTAATAAATGTTACCATAATCTTTAAAAAAATATCATAAAAAAGTAAAAATTAAAAAAGTGGAAAAATGAAAATTAAAGGAAAAATATACTTAGATTACAATAATAAAGAATCTGCAAAATTAATATTCGATTCATTAGAAATAGATAATAAAACTTATTTAAAATCCAACTTAAATGAAAGTAAAATCATTTATGAAATCGATAGTGAAACATTAGGTAGTTTTTTATCAACAGCAGATGATTTGATTGCATCTGAAATCGTTGCTGAAAAAATATTATGCACCAAATATTAATTTTATTTATGTAAATATTCACAAAAAACATTATTTGCATAAAACAATGTTTCCACTTTACATATTATAAAAAGTTTTATATAACTATAAAAAAGATATATTAATTTATTATATTAATTTAATTAATTCATTTAGAGCGTGTAATTTATGGAATGTTATTATCATCCTGAAAGAGAAAGTACAGATAATTGTGCAATATGTGGGAAATCTGTTTGTGGAGAATGTAGTTTAGAAATTGCAGGTAAAGTTTACTGTAAAGAATGTTTAGAAAAGATTGTGGGTCTTAAAATTCAAGAAAATGTTCCTGAAGAAAACACCCCTGTTGAACAAAAACCTCTTGTAACAGAATCACCAGAAGTTAATGCTCAAAGTGTAGATGATACAATATACCAACCACATGATGAAACTGATTTTGAAATACCATACACACCTCAAGAAGAAATTCCTTCAAATGAATTTAAAGGAATTAGTGATGATTCACCATACAATATAAAAGAAAAAATTGAGTATACTGGAGGACTCGAATCATCATATACAATTGATTCAGATATTTATCAAAAACCTCAAGTAGAACAACCGCAATTTGCTCAAAATGAATTAGAAATGAACCAAAAAACATCAACTTCCATGAACAAGGATGATTTCATTTATCCTGATCACACCTATGAACCACCAAAAACAAGTGCTAGACAAGAATTAGAAGATAAATACGAAAAATATCTTGATGATTTGTATTTCGATGAAAATGAAGTTCCATTAGGAGAACAATTGGCAAAAGATGAAGCACAATATGGATCATTAACTAGAAAAGAATACATCCCTAAAGTTAAAGAAGTTATTGAACCACAAGCACCAACTCAAAGAAATGAACCAAAAATAGAGACTCCTGAAGAAATGGAGGCTAGGATTAGAGCTGAAATCTTAAGAGAACAAGGATTAATGACAGATGAACAAACCAATAATCCAACTCTTAAAGAAGAAGTAGAGTCCAATAAAAAAGGTAAAAAACTCTTTGGTTTAAGAAATAAAAATAAAAACAATGATGAATCTAGTGAAGATAAAAATATACATAATTTAAACTATAAAGATGAAAAAGAACCAATGGGTGTTGTTGACATATTATTAACAATAATTTTAGTTATAGTTATATTAATTGTAATTTACTACATTATTTATTTATTCTTATTAAGTTCAACTTATCCAACATTTATGGATGCAGTATTTGCAATTAGAAATCCTCAAAATGTTATTAATAGTCTTTTAACACAATTATAATAATGAAATATTTTCATTATTTACTTTTTTTATAAATTCTTCCAAAATCTCTTTATTTTTATAACCCAAGACCCTAATATTCGATGGATACTTATCAATATATTTAGAAATAACATTTTTAGAAAAAGGGTTTTCTAAGATACTTAAAACTCTTTGATGAAAATGAGATGAAAATCCATGTAGGATAAATTTTTCTAATTCATATAACTCATTATATGGCCTATTATCAACAATATTTTTAGCCAATTTATCATTGAATAAATTTAATTCAGATAGTTCTTCTAAAGTGAATGTATTAGCAGTATTCAAAATAGATTCAACATCACGAATTCCATAGATTATAGAATCATTTTTGATTTCTCTTTCTAAAACTTCAATAGTTTCTGAAGGCATCATTCCTAAAACATTGTCAAAATTATTTTTCTGAATACTTTCACGAATTAAAGTCCCACTTACACCCTCAATTCTTTCAACGAAAATAAATTTATTTGTATAATCAAATCCTATTTTAGTTAGTGAGTTAGAAAATGAAGTTATAACATAATTATCTTCTTCAAGTTTATCTTTTAGAATTATTTCATCAGCAGTTTTATCCACAATTTTATAAGGTTTTGGAGCAATATGATGACCTAAATTTATTCTTTTTAAAATTTCGTCAAAACCTTCTTTTGGTTTGTATCCTCTGGGAATATAATTTGTATTTAACGATTTAAACATCTTACTAAGACATAAAGAATATTGTCCGGACCCCATAATTCCCATAGGAGGACCTTCAACGACAATATCTGCCCCAACTGAAATTGCAATTTCAGCCCTAACCTCCCTAGGCAATATATATGGAATACCCCTACCACTTCTTTCAAATAAACCCGGCACGATAGCTACAAATAATGAGTTAGGAAAAAGATGTTTTGCAGTTTTCATACAATGAAAATGACCATTATGCAAAGGATTATACTCAGTGAAATCGGCAATTAAATTTATATCCGATGCAGAATCTGAATGTTTATATTCAATATCCAAATCATTGAAAAACAATTCTCTATCTCTTTTGAGAATATCTAAAACTTGAGACATGAATATAAATATAATTTTTAAATTAAAAAAAACTTATGATTTAAAAATATAAAAAAACAAATATGAAAATAACAATCACAGGAGATTAACAATGGATTTAGTAATTAAAAATTGTAAATTAGTCAATAAAATTGGGGAATATAATATTAAAGTAGAAAATAGTAAAATAACTGAAATATCAAAAATACCTATAAAAGCAGATGAAACAATTGATATTAAATGCAATTACATAATGCCAGGATTTATTGACCCTCATATTCATTTCAGAGATCCAGGATTAACTCAAAAAGAAGATTTTAAAACCGGAAGTTTAAGTGCTGCAAATGGAGGATTTACAACCGTAATAGATATGCCAAATACACTTCCCAAAACAAACACATACGATGCACTTAAGGAAAAGATTGAAATCGCAGAAAAGAAATCTGTTGTTAACTTTGAACTTCAAGCGGGAACCAATGACCTTGAAGAAATGAAAAAAATGATTGAATTAAATCCTATTTCCTTCAAGATATTCATGGATTTAGAAAGTGATGAAAGCTTAGAAAAAACATTTAACGATTTATCAACATTAAAAGAAACCACAAAATATAATGGTCTTGTTGCTGTGCACTGTGAAAAAAAATCCATTGTTGAAAGTGAAACTGCAAAATTAAAGGAAAAAGAAGAGAATACTCCTATTGACTACACTTATGCAAGACCAACAGAAAGTGAAGACGAATCTGTAATACAAGCTATTGAACTTGCAAGAGAGAATAATTTAAGATTACATATCTGTCACTTAAGTTCATCCAAAGCACTAGAAATGGCAAAAGATGCAAGTAAAACTATGGCTGTTTCATGGGAATTTACACCTCACCATTTATTGATGGATAATTCTGCATACGATACATATGGAACATTCATAAAAACAAATCCTCCATTAAGACCAAAAAATGAAAGTGTAAGGATAGGAGATTTAGATGAAACTTCAATAATAGGAACTGATCATGCACCACATACAATCGAAGATAAAACAAAAGGAGTTTGGAATTCATCACCAGGAATACCGAATTTAGAAACTGTTGTACCATTAATATTAACTGAAGTAAATAAAGGAAATATTAAGTTAGATATAATTCAAAAAATATTTTCTAAAAATGCTGCAAGGGTTTATGGACTTAAAAATAAAGGGGAAATAGCTATTGGAAAAGATGCTGATTTTACAGTAATTGATTTGAGACAAGAAGGTAAATTCAATATAGATGAATTCAAAACAAAAGCAGAATATTCTCCATTTGACGGTTGGAATTATATTGGAAAACCAGTAATGACAATAGTAAATGGAAAACCAGTAATGGATAAATTATAAAAAAATAGATGAAATTAAATTCATCTATTTTAAGGTTATTTTGACTTTTTTGTTTAAGC
>CAYFRZ010000125.1:0-4887 GCA_964345675.1 uncultured Methanobrevibacter sp. | reverse complement strand
AATTTTAGATACTGCAAATGACTTAGTATCTTTTGATCCATTATAATTATCATCATTATCATCACTAAAATATCAGTTACTTTTATGGTTTCACTTACCTTTTTTACAATAATCTTTTTGATTGGGATGCTTAATTAAATTTGCGGATGAAGTCCCAATTATCAGTTGGTTATAACATTTAAATAAACAGTTGCTTAGGTGTATATCGAAATGATGATTTCCATAAAATGTAAAATAATATTGCGAAATAAAATATGACATTGTTAATTGTGATGTAAATGTTAATGTTCATGACTTGAGATTGTTCTCCACATTAATTATAAATTTACAGGCTCTTTCAAAAACTTGTGTGATTTAAATATCTGCAAGTTTTTTATTAAAAACATTTTTTTAATATTTGGAGTTATTTTTATAATTTAAAGCTAATTAATCCATTATTCTGAAAAATTTAAATGAATAGATTAATCAAAAAATTAGTTATCACACAAGTTTTTGAAAGTGACAATTTACAAACTAACATAACTTATTAATATAACTTATTAATAACATATTATTAATTTAGTGATTTTAATGAAAATTATTTCTTTGAATGTTATTTTCTTTAGAAATTAAAAAACAGGATTTATAAAAAAGTTTGAAGGGAGTAACAATATGAAATTATGTCCAAAATGTGGTGAAAGTTTAGATAAAGTAATTGAAGGTTATATGTGTCTTGACTGTGGGAAATTGTTTGGTGAAGATGAAGTAATAACTCCTAGATGCCCTACTTGTAATGAGGAATTAGACGATCTGGATTTTGAATATTATTGTTACACTTGTGGATACGGTGTAAGTAAAGAAGATGCTGTTTTAAGTCAAGATGTAGATTTTGATTATGATGATGATTTTGAAGAACCAGATTATGATTCTATGATTGGTAATGGAGACGGAATTTGTTTGAACTGTACTTATTGGAGTGTCAGTCCATATGGTGCTGCTCACGGAATGGTTTGCCGTAGAAATTATCCAACATCCGGCCCTGGTGATTCCTGCAGTGATTTTGTCCAATCACATCATTTTGCAAGCTATGGTGATAATGGTCAATATCAATTCGACGAAACAAGAAGAGATACTGCCAATAAGTTATATCATTGGAGAAATAATCGGTAATTCATATTTGGTTGCCTTCAAAATGTTACAATAATTTTTTAAACTTTACTAAACATAACTTAATAACAATCATAATTAATTGGGAGTTTTTATTCTATGTCTGAAAAATTTTGCCCTAACTGCAATTTTGAAAATGGAAGTGATGATAATTTTTGCCAGGAGTGCGGTTCGCCTCTAGATTTATTGGATTACATTGAATCAAAAAAATTAGATAAGACCTTCACACAAAAAGTTAAATCATTTTTTGGGAATAAACGTATAGATGAAATCAACAATGAAATTGAAGAATTTATAAACCTATCATATGATTTAAAAGATTATTATTCGGATTTAACTAAACTGGCAAGTTTAAAAATAAATAAATCCGAATTTAAAGAAAAATATTCTAAAATATCTGCATTGGATGATTTTAAACATTTGGATGAAATTAATGAAGATGAAGACTTAAATAAAAAATTATTATCCTTAAAGTCAATCAAAACTTTCATTAATAACTTTGATGAGGAAATAGCTAAATTAAATAAATTAATTAAAGACATAGATTTAAAAATTAAGGATATTGATATTTTCAACGAAGATTTGAATGAATTGTTAACTTCCGATGAAAAACTTGATGTTCATGATAAGAATACTTTGATACAGGTTCACAAGAGCACTTATGATTTTTTTGACAGGGACAAGGTTAAAAACCTGGATATTGATTCAAAAGACAAGATTCATGAATTTTTAGATAACTACCAAACAATGGATGAATTATTTGAAAACCATAATCAAGAAATAGAAATTAAAGAGCACAACCAACTTATTTTAAACAGTGTCGAGAAGGCAGGTGAATTTGTTCAAAAAATTAGTGATTTTAAAGAAAGTGAAGAATTCATCTCTTCAAATACGACTGCTGAAATTAAAAATGATTTTAAACAGTATTTTGATATTTTGACTGCTGAAGACATTGCTTCTTTAGATTTGTCCGTCCAGTCAAAATCAGATGTCTCAAAGTTTTTAAGAGATTATCCGAAAATTGAAGAAATCATAGAAAAAATAAATGAAGAGTTAAGTATTCGAATTCTACAAAATAATTGATTCAAATGTAGAAACACTTAATCAATTCAACACAGACTTTGATTATTTGATTGATTCTGATTTTTATATTACTTTTAAACAAAAAGATGAACTAATTGAATGCTACAAAGATTTATACGATTTAGTTAAAGAAGCCAGTGAAAAAATTGAATTATCCGATCAGTTTAAAGAATTTTTGAAAACATATCCTGAAATTGAATCTATTATCGAATCTAGAAATGAAAATTATGTTCAAAATGAGTTAGCTGAACATGAAGAGTTTTTTGATAATATTGATGGAAAGTCATTAGATTCAAATCAGAGATTAGCTGTTGTTAAGAATGAATTAAACTCACAAATCATTGCCGGTGCAGGTTGCGGTAAAACATTAACAGTTAATGCCAAAGTCAGGTATTTAATTGAGAAAAAAGGAATTAACCCTGCTGATATTTTATGTTTATCCTTTTCAAATCTCTCAGTCCGTGATTTGAAAGAAAGCTTACCTGAAGGTATTGAAGTTGCCACTTTCCACAAACTCGGCGGTAAAATATTAAGAGCAAATAATCAAATTTCAAGACCCGATGGTGATGCATTAGATAATTTTATTAAAATTTACTTCCGGGATAAAATTATTAATAATGAAAAGTTATGTAAAGACTTTTTTGAGTTCTATTCATACTATACTTATGACAACATTGAAGAAGAAGATGCTGATTCATTAGGGGAAGTTTATGATATTGAAGAAGCAAGAGATTTCACTACTTTAAGAGAAATCTATGGTGGTGAAAATGTAAAGACTACATTTAAAAATGAAACAGTCAAAAGCTTCGAAGAATTAGTTATAGCTAATTATCTGTTTGCCCATCAAATTGACTATGTGTATGAAAAGGTTTACGAAACGGATAATAAAAATTTTTTACAACATAAAATGTTTATTTTTGATTTACTTTTCGATGAATTTGATGAAATTGAACCATCTTTAGAACTTGTTGATGATTTAGTAAATGATTTATGTCCTGTTTTTGAAGTTGAAGAACATGTTCTTTTAGATGGGTATATGCCTGATTTTTACTTGGTTGAAAATGACATTTATCTGGAGCATTTTGGTGTTAATCGCAATTGTCAGGCAAGATGGTTAAATGAGGAAAAATCTAAAGAATATAGTGATGGTATTAAATGGAAGAGATGTTTACATAGAACTTATGGAACAAAGTTACTTGAAACTTATTCTTATTACATGTCCGAAGATAGACTTCTTTTAAGACTCGAAGAAAAGCTTAAAAAGCAAGATATTGAGATAAAAGATATTGATTATGAATATATGCTTTCAAAAATCGTTGAAAGAAGTGATGTTAATAAATTCGAGGATTTAATGAAACTGATTAAGAATTTCATTGAATTATTTAAAGGAAATGATTACACAATTGATAAATTCAATGAATTTAGAGAGATTAATAAATCTAATCCTAGAATATTTGATAGAAGAAGAAGCGAATTGTTCTTAAATGTCGTTGAAGATATTTACATTTCTTATGAAAATTATCTGAAAGAAATTCATAAAATTGATTTTAATGATATGATTAACAACGCTACTCGTGAAGTTGAAAAAGGACATTTAAATAATAAATATAAATATATCCTGGTTGATGAATATCAGGATACTTCATATACTAGATATAATCTTGTAAAAGCAATCCAGGATAAAACTGGAGCGAAAGTATGTGTTGTGGGTGATGACTGGCAGTCAATTTACAGATTCACGGGTTGTGATGTATCTTTATTTACAAAATTTGAAGATTATTTTGAAAACCCTGAAAAATTAAGAATAGAAACAACATACAGAAACAGCCAAGAATTAATAGATATATCCGGTAATTTCATACGTAAAAACACAAATCAATTAGATAAACAATTAAAATCTAAAAAAGAACCAGCTGAAAAACCTGTGAAAATAATTTATTATAATAAAAAAAGCCTTGAAGATAAAATCAAAGCAATGGAATATCTTGTAGATAAAATATCTAAGATTTCAGATAAAATAATGATTCTTGGAAGAAATAATTTCGATATTAATGCTTTTATAGATGATGCTCAACTAAATGAGAATCCAAAAATTAGGCCATTTAAACAAACCAAAAATGGAAAATTAATATATAAGAAAAATGAAGATTTAGAAATTGAATACATAACTGTCCACAGGTCAAAAGGGCTGGAAAATGATAATGTTATTTTAATTAACTTGGAAAATTCAAGAGCAGGATTCCCAAACCAAATTGAAGATGATCCTATAATGGATTTTGTAATTAATGATTCGGACCAATATGAATTCGGAGAAGAGCGAAGATTATTTTATGTTGCTTTAACTAGGACAAAAAATAATGTATATCTTCTTGTTCCTGAAACAGATAAATCATCATTTGTCCTTGAGCTTGAAGAAAATATTGATGATTTGGAAATTCTTAAAAAAGATGACGGTTTAAGTCAAAGCCTGGACAATCCTGAAGAATTTATGAAAGATAAAAAACTTCATTCTATTAAAACACCACTAAAATGTCCGGTATGTGAAACTGGTGATGTCAGTCTAATTTTATTGAATAAAGGTTCAAAAAGTTTAATAAAATTCTTTTCATGTTCTCATGAGAAATGTGATTGGGATGGTGGCTTTTACAGTTCCGATTT
>CAYFRZ010000124.1:1437-5051 GCA_964345675.1 uncultured Methanobrevibacter sp. | reverse complement strand
TAATTTAAACCTATACAAGAAGGAGCTGTTACAGCTATTGTCTTGAAAACAATACATAAAAATATCAAAAAAGGTGAACAAATTTTAATATCATTCGATCATCCTGATACTTACCGATTACTAATTAAAATTACTGATGCAAAAAGGATAAGGTTGAATGATTTCAAAAATAGACATATTGTTGCTTGTGGTTACGCTCATGAAGACATTTAAAATATCTTCATAAGCGTTAAAATTATTGATGTGATACATATGATATGGGAAGTCCATTACACTAGACATATAGAAGCTGATAATTTTTTTGATGCTGTTGAAAAAGCTAAAGAAGATTTTAACGAGATTGAAGAGGTTATAAGTGTATGTCCATTTGTGGAAGAAGATATAATTCTGAACGATTAAATTTAGTAAAATATAATTTCATTGAAAGAGAGAAAGAGAATAATATGTATTCTTTAATCGATTTCAATGAAAGAAATGTTTCTCTTTTTATAGATGATCATGTTGATTATGTTATTTTATCCTTGGTTAACGCTTGGAAAAATAAATTCATTGAAGTTTATACATGTAATAAGCTGATAGATAAAATTGAAGGATATTACTTTGCCTATCAGGAGGAGCTGCTTAACCAAGTACAGCTTTATCATAAAATTAATGATGAAATTGTTCAATATTACCTTGATTCATCTATAATAGGAAAAATGGGAGTATATAGAGGGAGGAAAAAGATTGATTTGTGTAAATGAAAGTATTTTGATAAAAAACTCAATGGATTTAAATGAGTTTATAAGCTTAGTAAAAGAGCAAACTTATAATGACGAAAGCAAAAAAATTACAGACGTCATCGTTGATTTTTTACTTGATGTATGGGATAGGGACGAAAAATTAACAACCATTGTTCATAAAAAAATATCCCCAAATGTTTTTCCTGTTGTTATAATTGATATAGATGAGTCTGCAGACCTCAAAAAAACAGATATTAATGCTATATCCAAAGATAAAGACTGGAAACCAAAAAAATCAGACGAAGTTGCATTTAATCGCTTTTGCGAAATACATTTTAAATCTCTCAAACCATTGTATGATAGGTTTGTAGAGATTAGCTAATTTTTTTTAACTTTACGAAAATATTTATATACTGATTTATTGATAATATAAACTATGGTAGTTTTTAACAGATTAATATTAAAAAATTTCAAATCTCACGAGAGTACAATTATTGAATTTTACAAAGGAATAAATGTTATTATTGGTGAGAACGGAGCAGGAAAATCAACAATTTTAGAAGGTGTTAGTTTTGCTTTATTTAAGCAACATACCGGTAAAAAAATTGATGATTTAGTAATGAATAATAAAGAAAGTATGTCTGTCGAATTAGAGTTTAGCTGCTCAAGTGGCGCTTACAAAATAATAAGACAGAAAAAGAAAAACTTAAAATCTACTCTTTTTAAGAAATCTTCAAATGGTTTTGTAGAGCTGTGTTCTGGAGATAAAGAGGTAGCTTCAAGAATAGAAAATATTTTACAAATAGATTCTGACTTATTTTTAAACGCTATCTACATCAGACAAGGAGAAATTGCTGATTTTATAAACAAAACACCATCTGAAAAGAAACAATTAATCGGAAAGTTATTAGGTATTAATTCTTTAGAAGATGCGTGGAAAAATTTATCACCATACATAAATAACTGCGAAAATCAGGTCTCCATATTACAAACAAAAATTAATGATCTTGATGTAATATCTGAAATAGCTAAAAAGGATAAAGAAAAAGTCATTTCCCTAAAAGAAGATTGCGTATTTAGTTTAAACAAAATGAGAATTCTTCAAAATGAGATAAGCGAACTCAAAAAAGATAAGGGCGCTATAGATGATAAAATAAATAAAGCTGAACACCTTGAAGGTTTAATTTCTCAAAATAGTAAAAAGATTGAAGCTCATAAAAAGAATCTTGCATTTATTCAGGATAAAATTAACAAATTCAATAATGCAGAAGAACAGATAGAGGCACTAAAAAATATTCCAGAAGAGCTTAGGCTTTACGAAGAGTGGGAAAAAGAAAACATGATAATGTTGATGAAAAAAACAGAAAAGGAAAATCTTTCAAATGATCTTGTGGAGCTTGAAAAAGATCTAAAATCATTTTTTGATAAATGCTCTTCAATATTTTCATGTGGAAAAATTAATGATATTAAACCTGTTGTAGATAGAATCAATTCTGAACTCAATAATATTGAAGAAAGGTCTTCAGAAATTAGCTCAAACATTCTTAAAATTAAGGAAAATGAAGCAACTTTAAAGGAAAAGATTCGATCATTAGAAAAATCAATAAAAGATATAACTGATATAGATAGTCAATGTCCTATTTGTAAATCTAATATATCAGAGGAAAATAAAGCGGAATTAATCAGACAATATGATGAAAATATTGAACTTTACAAAATAGAGATCGAAGAAAACAAAACGAACTATGATATATTAATAAAACAAAAACAGGAAATTTTATCTTTTTCAAATGCTGTTAGATTCTTGGAGGCTGAACTTGAAAAAGTAAAAGATATTCCTGCAAAAATAAATGACATAACCTCAAAAATAATGATTTTAGATGAAAAAATACTAGCGTTTAATTTTGCCAATTTATCTGAAATAAAAGAAAAAATCGAAGACCTTAAAAAACAAAAAACTCTTTATGATCAATTATCAGGATTTATCGAAGATAAAGATGAATACCTAAAACAAATAGGGGAAGAAGATGACTATATAAAAAAAATAACAGAAGAAAGTGATAAATTGAAAACCTCTTTAGAGGAAACTCTTCAAAATATAGATTATCAAAAATACCAACAAATATCTGATACAATATCAAAAAAAGAAGGGGATTATCATACTTTAGATCTTCAGCTTTCCCAAAATAAAGGAGGAGCTTTGGCAACCATTCAAAAGATAAAAGAGGAGCAATCAAAACTGAATAACATAGAGAAAATTAAAGATCATTATGATTTATATCTAAAACTTGTAAACAGCTTAACAGATATTAGAAACTTATACAGTAAAAACGGTATTCAGAAAGATTTAAGAGATATATCCAAACCATTAATTGAAGAAAAAACTAAAAACCTCTTCAATGGTTTTAGTTTTAACTATTCTGATATAGGTATGGACGATGATTACGATGTTACACTATATGGGCCAGAAGGAAAATCAACATCTTCAATGATAAGCGGAGGGGAAAAGGTAGCAATCGCATTAGCATTAAGACTTGGTATTACGCAAGCAATGGCTAATGGCGAATTAGATACTATTTTATTAGATGAGCCTACAATTCATTTAGATGATTCTAAAAAATATGAACTTGTAGATTTATTTAAAAATATTTCTGCATTACCTCAAATGATTATAGTAACCCATGAAACACAATTGGAGAATATAGCGGACAACTTGATTACAATTCAAAAACAAAATGGTGTTTCATCTGTTGTAAAGTGAGAAACTTTATATACTAAACGGTTAAAATATATTAACATTGTATTAATAAAAAGGTGATATATTGAAAAGAGAAAACGAGGTTATTTTATGGATTTAAAAGAATATATACCATTCGAAAAGAAAGAATTTAG
>CAYFRZ010000124.1:0-1343 GCA_964345675.1 uncultured Methanobrevibacter sp. | reverse complement strand
TACCTATGTACAGGAACCAAAATCCTTCAATCCCAATACATTAATGATTTTACAGATGTAAAGACCATTAAAGGCAGAATGAACTTTGACTGCTCAGCGGAGCCGTTGTTTGATTGTTCAAAAGGAATGTGCCAATCTCATTCAAAATATAGATGTGATTTTAAACCAATATTAAAAGAAGATTGGGAGTATAGCGGAACCATACTTCCTAAGTATCCGAATATAAAGTCAGACGGATCCTTTCACTTTTATGGAGATCCGGACTTTGATGAGATGTATTTAGGTGATATGTGTGATTATTGGAAACAAAAAATTACAGGAATAATGTCTCCGATAACTATGTTAAATTATGATTACCTTATAAGTGATGTAAGATTTGTTAAACATTTACCACATAGAAAACTTTTAATTTGTGATGAAGCTCATAATATAGAGCAGATTTTAATGAGACAGCTTGAAGCTAAATTTTCTCCATCAAATGTAAAAAAAGAAACAGGTTTTAATATAAAAAATACCTCAATAATGTCTGAATGGGGTAAGCAGTTAGATGAAATAGCTGATTTATATAGAGAGCTATCTAAAACAGCTACAGACTCTAAAAAGAAAAAAATGCATGAAAAATATATGAAATTTGCGTCATTAGCATTTTTAATCGAATCAGATCCTCAAAATTGGGTGTATATAAATGAAAAAAGTAATGGACACACTTTTCTAACGTTTAAACCAATTCAGGTTTCAAACTACACAAAAATGATTTTCAATCTGGCTGATAATATAATCTTAATGAGTGGAACTATTTTAAAATCAGATATCCTTGCAAGAGATTTAGGAATTAACAGCTTTGAATATATAGAGGTTCCATCAATTATCCCACCGGAAAATAGACCTATCATTAAAGCATATGTAGGTTCAATGTCAAGAACCTCTATTGACGCAACTATGCCAAATATGATAGCTATGATTAAAAAACTATCAAAAAAACATGATGGTGAAAAGGGATTAATTCACACTTACACATATTCAGTTGCTAACAGAATAAAACAAGAATTTGGAGAAAATGAAAGATTTATGTTCCATAATTCAAATAATAAGGAAGACATCTTCAATGATTTTAAAGCTGATACCTCAGATAAAATCTTAGTTTCACCTGTAGCATTTGAAGGTGTAGATTTCCCGTATGATCAAGGCCGTTGGCAATGTATCTGTAAAGATCCGTTTCCAAACTTGGGGGACATTCAACTAACAAGCAGAGACGCTGTAGACTATCAATATATATTCAGACAAAGATGTAAAACACTAAGCCAAGCCTATGGTAGATGTAACAGGGCAACAGACGACTATTC
>CAYFRZ010000123.1:0-5087 GCA_964345675.1 uncultured Methanobrevibacter sp. | reverse complement strand
CTAAAAAGATTAATTTACTCAAAAATATTTAAATGGGGCATGTATAATGGATCTCAGCACTGTTGAAAATAAAATTAATGAAATTATTTCAGATTCTGAGTATAGGCAAATTGTAATGTGGTATGATGAATTTGAAGAATTTAAGGATGAAATTGAAAATATTAAATTAGATAATGCTGAATTATTTGTTTTAGAAAATGATAATTGGATTTTTGCAAAATATTATATGGAATCTGAAAATCCAAATACTAATTTTTTAGTTTATGCTCCTTTTAGAAAACCTGCTGATGAAGATAATTTTTTAGCTGACATGAGTCATTATGCCACTTTATTTTCAGCTGATATACTTGATATTATTTGTCAAGAATTAAACATTGATTGTATTAAATTTAAAGATGTTTTAAGTTCATATTCTAAGTTTTGGAATGCTTCATCTAGAAGAAATGCATTTAAAGATTTAAATATACAAGAATACACTAAAAACAGGATAGAATTAGGTATTTTAGCAGTTCTCGCTGGTGAAAAGACAGTAAATTTTGAGTATATTGTTCGAAAAATAATTGTTAAGCATTTTGAAAAAGATGATTCAATTATTGAAAAATTTGATAATTATAATATCTTAGATGTATACTGGGAGTTTGTTTATAAGAAATTTGGTTATAGGGAAGATAATCCAAGCGTGGGTAAATTTACAATATCATTAGTTTTAAACTATACTGCAAGTTTATTTGAAGGTAAAACTCCTAAATCTTGGGAAAGATTCTTAATTGATGATAAAAATAATCCAAGAGTATTTATTGATAATTTTATGAATAATAATAATTATATGGATGTGTTTGATAATATTTCCTCACTTCTAGAAGAAAAACTTAATATTTCAAGAGATATTAAAAATCATAATGTTGATTCATATATTAAATGTGATAGCTTTAAAGCTTTTGACAGAAACATTATAAATCATTATATTAATTTATTGAATGAAACTAAAGAAAAAATAGATTTTAATAGTATTTTAGAACTTAGGGAAAAAGGTCATTTCTATAATGACTTTGAAGATGAGTATCAATTAATATATTGGGCTAATGAGTTTATTGGACTTATAAATGAATTTCAAAGGGAAATTTTACCTGATGAGGTCAATGAATTAATTAATTTATTTGCAAATAAATTTGTAAATATAGATAAAGCATATAGGAAATTCTATTATCATTATGATAAGCTTGATGATACTGATTATATTGGCTATTTACAATCTATGATTGAAAATATGTATACTAATATCTTTTTATTTGAAATAAATACTAAATTCACATCTTTAATTGAAAATATTAAAGATATTTCCATTACTAAACAATGGAGATTTTATAAAAAATTTATCCATAATAATAAGACAAAAACTGCTGTTATTATTTCAGATGCATTAAGATATGGTTGTGGTGTTGAACTTAAAGATAAATTAGATAAAAATCCTACATGGACTAACACTATTCAACCGATGTTATCTACAGTTCCCTCATACACTGCTTTAGGTATGGCATCATTATTGCCTAATAGGGAAATCAAATATGAGAATAAGATTGTTTTAGTTGACGGAAACCCATGTAGTAAAACTGAAGAAAGAGAAAAAATATTACAATATTATAATTCAGATTCAATTGCTATAAAATTTGATAAAATTAACTCTTTAAAGCGTCCTAAACTTAGAGAATTAACAAAAGGTAAAAATTTAATATATATCTATCACAATCAAATTGATGCAAGAGGAGATAACGATCCCACTGAAAATGAAGTATTTGCAGCATCTCAAGAAGATATCGATGAGATAACAAAATTAACAACTAAATTAATTGATGGGGCTAATTTTACAAGAGTCATTATCACAGCAGATCATGGTTACATTTATAAAAGAGGTAGCTTAGATGATAGTGATAAAGTTGATTTAGAAACAATTTCTGCTTTTTATAAAAATAGGAGGTTCCTACTCACATATGATGAAACTGATATTCCTGGAACTAAATGTTTGTCTTTAGACTATATTAACAATGATGATGTTTATGTTACTATTCCCAAAGGAGCAGATATATTTAAATTAAAAGGCGCAGGTTTAAATTATGTGCATGGAGGTTTATCATTAGAAGAAGTTATTGTTCCTGTAATTGAAGTTAAATCTAAACGTGGGGGTAAAGATCAAAGAACAGTTGAATTACAATTAATTAGTTCTAGTAATAAGATAACTAATTATGATACTATGTTAACATTTTTCCAAAAAGAAAATGTTTCTAAAACTGTTTTGCCTCTTGAAGCTTCAATTTACTTCGAAGATGATGAAGGACATAAGATTTCAAATGAAGTAATTATTTTCGCTGATAGGGATAGCGAATATGCTGAAGATAGACAATTCAAAGAAAAATTCACATTAAAACGTATGAGTTATTCAAAACAAAAAAGTTATTATTTGATTATTAAAGATGGACAAACAGATTTGGAAGTTGACAGATTTGAATTTATGATTGATATAGTATTCCAAGATGGATTTGATTTCTTTTAGGTGAGATTTATGGTAGAGTATGATTTAGAAGATGATTTAGATACTAAGCTAAAACATTATTTTGATGGCAAGATTGTAAGGAAAGATTTAACTAAAAGAGTTAAAGAAGGTGCTAATGTACCTGTTTATGTTTTAGAATATTTGTTAGGAAAGTATTGTTCTCAAGATGATGTTTTAATTGAACAAGGTGTTCAAACAGTAAAAAACATTCTTGCAAACAATTATGTGAGGCCTGATGAAGCTCAAAAAATATTATCTAAATTAAAAGAAATGGGTTCCTATTCAATCATTGATGTTGTTACTGTTAAACTAGATTATAAAACTGATACTTATTATGCAACATTTTCTAATTTAGGTTTAAAAGATATTCCAATTAATCCTGATTTCCCTCAGAGATATGAAAGGCTTTTAGGTGGAAATCTTTGGTGTATGGTTAATTTGGAGTATGATTTTGATGAAGCTGATTTTAGATCACAAACAATTAAAATTAGAGATTTACAACCAATTCAACTTCCAAACATTGATCTTGATAATATTCTATTAAATAGGAAGTATTTTACCAAAGAAGAATGGATTAATATTATTTTAAGGTCTTGTGGTATGGAACCGACACAGTTTGATGAACGTGTAAAATGGCTATTGCTTGCTAGACTTGTTCCTTTAGTTCAAAACAATTTTAACTTATGTGAATTAGGTCCTAGAGGAACTGGTAAATCACATATTTATAAAGAAATCTCACCAAATTCCATTTTAGTTTCTGGAGGTCAAACTACAGTAGCTAATTTATTTTACAATATGAACACCCGACAAATAGGGCTTGTTGGAATGTGGGACTGTGTTGCTTTTGATGAAGTGGCTGGAATCAAATTCAAAGACCAAGATGGAATAGCTATTATGAAAGACTTCATGGCATCCGGTTCTTTTTCAAGAGGAAAAGAAGAAAAGAATGCTAACGCTTCAATGGTTTTTGTTGGAAACATCAATCAAAGTGTTGAATCATTATTAAAGACTTCCAACTTATTTGAACCATTCCCTCCAGAAATGGGAACTGATACTGCATTCTTTGATAGGATGCATTGTTATATTCCTGGTTGGGAAATTCCAAAATACAGACCAGAGTTTTTCACAGACGACTTTGGATTTATTACAGATTATTTATCAGAGTTCTTCCGTGAAATGAGAAAACATTCATTTACTGATGCATATCAAAAATACTTTAGATTAGGGTATGATTTAAATCAAAGGGACATTATTGGTGTTGACAGGATGGTTTCGGGCCTTGTTAAAGTGGTTTATCCTAATGGTGATTTTGACAAGGAAGATATTCGTGAAATTCTAGAAATTGCTCTTGAATCTAGAAGAAGAGTTAAAGAACAACTTAAAAAGATTGGTGGAATGGAATTTTATGATGTTAACTTCTCATACATTGATTTAGAAGAAAACAAAGAAAACTATGTTGGAGTACAAGAACAAGCAAGCAGTACTTTAATTCCGGAAGGTGATTTAAAACCTGGTCATTTATATTCCGTTGGTCCGACTGAAAATGGAAAATTAGGTGTTTTCAAGTTTGAAACTGAGATGATGAATGGAACCGGCAAGTTCACACCAAATGGAATCGGTTCTAAAAAGAATGTTACTGAATCTGTAAAAATAGCTTATCAATACTTCAAGTCAAATGCAAATTCAATCAGCGGACAGATTTCATACAAGGATAAAGATTATGTAATGCAGGTCAAAGATTTACATGGTGTTGGCATGACAAATCATTTAACTTTAGCGACTTTTGTAGTATTATGTAGTGTTGCAATTAATCGTCAAGTCATTCCCTCTACAGCAATATTAGGTAACTTCTCTTTGGGCGGAACAGTTGAAAAAGTTCAAAATCTTGCTGATGCACTTCAAGTTTGTCTTGATGCCGGTGCTAAAAAAGTTTTAATTCCAATGAGTTCTTATGCTGATTTTGGAATGGTTCCTCCAGAATTATTATCTAAATTTACAATGATTCCATATAACACTCCTGAAGAAGCAGTAATGAAAGCATTAGGCGTGGAATAATTTTTAATATCCCATATGCAGATAATTAATTTATGCAATATTTGGAGTATTTAAATGAATGAAACATTACAAGAGGTTGCATATAATTTAATTACTAATAATATTATTGATTGGAGTAATCTAATCATATTTTTAATTTTTATTCATGTGGGTTTCCTATTAGTACCAAAAAGTACTAAATCACTCATTAAAGCTATTTTTAATAAGACATGGATTATTTTAACATTTATATTTATAATTTATATTTCAATTATTCTATTTCTGCTAGGAAGATTTAATTTTTATAGTTACTTTAATTTGTCTGATATTGTAGGATTAGTTGTTTTTAATTATTTTATCCATATATTTAATTCATACAAGTTATCTTATGATTATAAATTCATTGTGGAAATGATTAAAGAAGCGGGTTACTCTTTAATTTTAACATATTTAGGCTTTGTAGAAATCCTATTTGATTTTTGCAAAAAATTTTTTAATAACTCTT
>CAYFRZ010000122.1:0-5170 GCA_964345675.1 uncultured Methanobrevibacter sp. | reverse complement strand
AAATATATTTGAATTTTAGTAATATTTATTTACTCACAATACATTTATAAACTTACAATATAATAAGTTTTACTAAAAACTTTTAAAAAAAATAACACATGTTTTTTCATAAAGCTAGTGGGACACAAACTCACTGAATTTAATTTTTTTGCTTTTTTTCATCTAACTTTATATACTATGAAGCATGATCTTTAATTATTGGAATTAATCTTTATGGTTATTTTATTTATGGTTTTAAGAGACAATAGTATTAATCAGGCAATATTGGTGTTGATGAATCTTTTAAAACAGCCATACAAATTGCAAACCAAGAATATTTAGTTAAATTCATCATATGAGCTTAAATGGAAGAAAAATTAAAGCGAAAACCTCCATGAATAAAATTAACAAAAAAACAATAATTAAAAATAATGAAACAAAATTTAGGAAAAAAATATTGAATTAGATGAACAATGAAAATTATAATTAGGTGAAGAATCATGCAATAATGTTCCAGAAACATTAATTGATAAAGAAAAAATCAAAGAAGCCTATAAAAAAGTTAATAATTCATCTAAAGATGATAAAAATAAAGATAAAATTAATAGTTTCCAGTAAAAAGCTCTTAAAACAAGCAGAAAAAAGACCCTAAATTTATAAAAAGCTATAAAAACTGGAAGAAAAACTCAAAAAATCTTAAAAAGATATATAAGTGATTAATGACCCTGATTCTCGTTTTCATGATTAATAAAAAAAAGGTCATTAGGACTACGATTACAATTACCAAAATCGCAGCGGACGAACAGAAAAAGAATAATCACCATCATACAATGTAACAAACAACCCAACTAACCCTTACAAACTTAATCCACTAATAGAAAAAGTAAAATCAAATTTTACCGAAATAAACAGTAAAATTCTGGTTAATCCCCAAATTAGTGCAGATAATAGAAATTCCACAGATATGACACATTTAAAATCAAAATGCAACACAAAATGGAAACACAAAAAGCACAAAAAATTTATAAATTACGATCAAAAACAGTAGAATTACCATTTTTAATAAAAGCAAATAATTATAACAAAATAAGAATTTTAAAAAAAGAAAAAATAAGGTGTGCGTGTTATCACACCTATTTGTAGCATAATGCATCTACAGGACATGCTTCAAGACATTGACCACATAAAGTACAGAATCCTGCAATTGGTAATTTAGGATTATCTGTTTTGTGTATCATATCGTAAGGACATGTTTCGATACAGTCACCACATTGATTACATTTAGATGGGTTAAATGCAATCCTATCTCTAGCAACAGCTTCACCATTGATAGTTACTTCATATTGTTCAACTTTCAATGCATCATTAGAACAAACAGATGCACAAGCTCCACATCTTATACAACTAGTGAAAGATGGTTCAGCATCAGTTTCCACTAAAGCTGGACAAGACATACCCGTTTTGGTAACTACACGGATAGCTTCAGTAGGACATTTGTTAGCACATGCTCCAATAAAGTCACATTTTTCAACATCTCTTCCAATTCCTTCTGTATCTGCAGGTGTTCCTTCACCCCATTCAACATCAATTTCTAATGCATCAACAGGACAAAGTTTTACACATAAACTACATGCAGCACATATACTAGGAATAGCAACAGTTAAACTAGCACTGTTAGCAGCAATGAAATCACCCGGACATGCTTCTACACAAGTATTACATCCAATACATTTAGCTGAATTGAAAGTGAATGATTCAATTTCTTTTGTACGTTTAATAGGTTTTTTCTCAGCAATGAATATTGCATTCCATGGACAAGTTTGAGAACATAATCCACATCTAATACAATCATCATTAACAGTAACTGGACTTCCTACTTCATCAAGAGTAATAGCACCTACAGGACAAGGTTCAACACAAGTTCCACATCCAACACAATCTTTGATGTATACAGGACCTTTTCCTTTGAGATCCAAGTCATATTCAGCAGGTTCTTTAACACCAGGAATACCAATTACGTCAACTGGGCAAATGTCAACACATTTTTGACACATTACACAGAAACCTTCAACTTCTTTTAATTTTGTACCAGTGACTTTAATAGTTTCTTGTGGGCAAACTTCTTCACATTTACCACATTGGTCACATAAAACAGAGTTAAATACTAATCTTGCTTGAGAAATACCTTCAGCAACTTCATATTCTTCTACTTTTAATGCACCATTAGGACAAACATCAGCACATTTTGGTTCTTCACCACAAGTGTCACAATGTACAATAGCACTTGGTGTTACTTCAATAGCTGAAGTAGGGCAAGTTCCTTCACATGCCCCACATTTAATACAGCCATCATCATTAAATACAATCATTAATAAACCCCCTTAAATTTAGAATTTTTTAATGAGGTTTCCTTCACTGTCTACAATATCTACTTCAGCTAATCTCATTTGACTATCCATTGAGTGAGTAGCACAAGATAAACATGGGTCGTAAGCTCTGATAACCATTTCCATTAAGTTGAAGATTTTATCATCGACTTCAACACCAGGTTTGATGTAGTCTTTAGCAACTTGGTGAATACCCATTTCCATAGCAGGGTTGTTTTGGATTGTAGCAACAACAATGTTAGCTTTAGTGGTTAATCCATTTTCATCAGATTCATAATGGTGGATTAAAGTACCACGAGGAGCTTCTACAATACCTACACCTTTACCTTCAGTTCTTTCTAATTCATCTGGGAATTTTTGACCAGATAAGTCTTCTTCTAATGCATTAGCAGCACATTCAGCAGATGCTAATAATTCTATGAGTCTAGCATAGTTGAATAATAATGGTGCTTGAGCATATCCAAAGTTAGAACGGAATTCTTTAAGAGCGTCTCTTGCGAGAGGTGCTTCTGAAGGCATATCGTCACAAACATTAATCCTAGATAATGGTGCAACTCTGTAAATACCTTCTGGATATCCTAATTCTTTAATGTATGGGAATTTTAACCAGGAATAAGGTTTTACATGTTCAGCAACAATGTCCGTGTACTCTTCATTTCTGTATTCTAAGAGATCACTTCCATCTTTGTCTTTAATTCTAACATTACCATTATATACATCCCAAGTTCCATCAGGTTTTACGATACCACAGTGTCTAGTGTCACCGAAGTTACCTAATGAAGAGATTAAGTCAATGTTTTCTTCAAATACAGGAATAGCTAAGTCTAAAGTAGCTTGTGCTAATTCGACATTTTGTTTAGCTCTAGCAAGTAAATCTTTTTGAGTTTCATCATCTAATTCGGTAGAAATACCACCTGGAGTGGAAGAAGTAGGGTGAATTGGACGACCACCTATTTTTCTGACCATTTCTAAACCGTTTCTTCTGATATTAATAGCTTGAAGTGCAACTTCAGGCATGTCCTTAATAACTTGGAAAACATTTCTAGTTTTTCTAGTTCCGTTAGGAATAATTAAATCTGGTGCAGCTAAGAAGTAGAAATGAAGAGCATGGGAGTGCATGAATGAACCCCAGTTCATAATTTCTCTCATTCTGTATGCTGCAGGTAAAATGTCATAATCATCAAAACCGAAAATTTGGTCAACTGCTTTTGCAGCTGCTAAGTGATGTTGTACATCACAAATACCACAAATCCTTGGTACGATTCTTGCTAATTCTTCTACAGGACGACCTTGTAAGAATTTTTCAAATCCTCTGAATTCCATAACATGTAATCTTGTTTCTTCAACATTTCCAGCATCATCAAGATGCACAGTAATTTTAGCGTGTCCTTCGATACGAGTAACAGGTTCCATAGTAAGTTTAACCATCTTATTCTCCTCCTTTCTGCATTTTCATTGGAACTAAAGCTGCAGGCAATGTGTAAGTGTAGAAAGTACCAACAATATCATCTAATTGATCAGCAACAGTTTCAGGATCTACAGTTTTATCTTCTTGTACACCATAATCAGATGCAATAGCACTAATCATTTTTGCTCCTTGATCTAATACTTTTGCAGTAGGACCATAACATCCTCTACATTGAATACCAATGGAAGGACATTCTGCACCACATAAAGATACAGTTGCAGGACCCATACATACTAATCCTTGACTAATTAAACATAAATCAGCTTCAGGAGCACCTAATTCAAATTGTCTTTTAATGAAATCCATAGCTAAACCAGCAGGTGGTTTTTCTCTAGGACATACTTCACAAAGGTTAGTAGAAGGTAATTCAATTGTTTCTCCTTTTAATAATGTTAAAATAGCTTCAGCCACAACATCTGAACGAGGTGGGCAACCTGGAATCATTAAATCAATATCCATAGTTTCACCGATAGGTCTTACTCTACTTTCGAGGTGAGGTACCTCTTCGTGTGGAATAATTCCTTCAGGGTTTACAGTAGACACAGAGTTAATGTATGCTTCTTCTTCTAATTCTTCAACAGTCCATAAGTTTCCAAGACCTGGAATACCACCATAACAAGAACAAGTTCCGTAAGCAATAACCATATTTGCTTTTTCGTTTAACATTTCTGACAATTCTCTGTTTTCATCGTTTCTGATTCCACCTTCGACAATAATAATGTCTAATTCAGGTACTTCATCATATTTAATATCCATGAGCACAGGAGAGAATTCGAAGTCAGCGAATTCCATAACATCAATTAAAGATTCGTGGAAATCTGCAATGGATAAGTGGCAACCGGAACATCCGCCAAACCACATAGTTCCTATTTTTACTTTATCTGCCATATTCATTCCTCCAATTTATCCTTCAGCATTTAATTGTTTTTTCAATGGAGCTGGACCTAATCCTTTGATTCTGCTAACCATCATTTTAACAGCTTCAGAGAATTTTTCACCTTCGGATGCGGAAATCCAATCATGGTGAAGTCTTTCTCTTCCAATTCCCATATCTTCGACTAATTTATAAACTAATCTCATTCTACGATCTAATTTATAGTTACCAGCATCATAGTGGCAGTCACCCATGTGACATCCAGCTACAAATACTCCATCAGCACCTTCTTTAAATGCTTTTAAAATAAATTGTGGGTCAATTCTTCCAGAACACATTACACGAATAACTCTAATATTCGGTGGGTATTGCATACGTGCAGTACCTGCTGTGTCTGCTCCTCCATAGGAACACCAGTTGCAACAAAACATTACAATTTTTACATCATCAGCCATAGAGTTT
>CAYFRZ010000121.1:0-5182 GCA_964345675.1 uncultured Methanobrevibacter sp. | reverse complement strand
AAATATTGTTAGATAAACCAAAAAAAATAATTTTCGAAAAACACATGCCACTAATTATAAAAAAAAGAAAACTTTTAATAGCTGAATTTAATTTTGTCGAACAAACTAAAAAAAAAAAGAAAAGAAAAGAAAATGAAATTAACTTTTCTATGCAATGTCAGAATATAATACTCCAATAGCCCTTTGGGAGAAAAATGATAAGTAAGGAGTTACTATAATTGATAGAATTGATAATTGTGGGATTTGACCGTATAAAAATCCTAAAATTCCCTGAATAACCACCATTACAATAATCATTAAAAGAATAACAGCAATAACTTTACTTACACCAATTCTTGAAATATCCTTTAATGCTTCTGGAATATTAATTGCTTCACCTAAACTACCAGTGTTTGCTAATCTTGCTTCACCCATAGTTTGAATGAATGCAAATATAATAAATAAAATAACAGCAATAAGAACAGTTATACCAATTGAAGAGAACAATGCCGCCATAGTAGCTTCAGATACACTTGAAAGAGCTGGAGCGGTTGAATTAGCAACAGCTGTAGCATTTGTAGAAATTGCACCATATTCTTGTATTGCTTGCATAACATTGCCAGGAACATTTGTAATTAATGCAATAATACCAACAATAATCGCCGGTATAATGAAATAAACAATGCTAACAACCAACATTTTTATACCTTTTATAAAATCATTCTTCCAATCAAAAGAAGGAGCATTATCGTCAAAATCAATTCCTGATTTTAAAATGCTAATTTGATAACCTGTAACAATAAATCCAACAATTAATGAAAGTATAAACAATATTGCAAAGAGAATTACATATACTGAATCATATGCAACTAGTCCTAGTGAAATAATTCCACCAACAAACAATACTGCTAAAACAATATTTAAAACCATAAAAATTGCAAGTTTATCTAAATTATTTGACGGAAAAATGAATGAATGTTTTATAATATCAATAATTTCCATTTTATCACCATGTTTAATAAATACTCATTAAAGAGTATTATACTAATAAATTTAAACATGATAATATTTAAAATTAAGCAATATAGAATAAATAAATTAAAAAAGAAAATAAGAAAGATGAATATAATTATTCATCTAAACCGAAAGATTTTTTGAGTAAATCTACGTTTACAAATCCTTCTTTATAAATTTTACCAGTAGTTAAATCATTGATGACAACTTCAGCAGGAGCAAACATTCCTTTATCAATTTTATAAAAGTCAAATTCAGCTTCTTTAAATACATCAAAGAATGGTTTGCCATATCCATCAGCTGCAGAAGATGGTAATTTTGCTGCAACATCAGCAATATCATCATTTTCATCAGATTCCACGTAGTAGTAAGTTCTTCCACCAAATAATACTGCATCGTTAGTTTTACCCATTGCTTTAAGTCCATCTGGATCAATTGGTGCAATTGGTGCAATACCTGCTGCATGTTTTACTTTAGTTACATCGAATTTGATAGCTTCTAACATTTTGTAAGTTCCGTTTTCAACTACCCTACCAGAGATTTGAATAGATCCAACGAGGGAGGAAGTAGGAGCTACAAGTAAGTATACATTTTTAACATCAACATTACATTCATCAGCAATATATTGAGCAACTTCTTCACCAGGCAATACATCAGCTTCTAAAGTTAAAATAGCCAAATCAGCTTCAGTATCTGCATAATCAATTTCTTCATAAGTTTCAGCAGGTTTTAATGCAATTGCTCTTGCCGGACCAGAACCTAATGCAAAGAAATCCCCAACAGATACAGACCAACCTGCTTTTTGAGAACCTAATGTTGAAATAGATGGTGAATCAGTTTTAATTTTTACTGAAGGAAGAGCAAATTTTTCAGATAAATCTCCAGGAATAGAAATTCCAACATCTGCAAGTCCACCAAGACAAACTTTAGTATAAAGTTCGCCTGCTTTGAAACTTCCATCTACATTTACACCACAATCTAAAATAGTAGCACCATTTTCCAAGGTTTCTACAGCGATGTTCAATGCATCTGCTTTTTTAATCATTTCATCTACGGTTTTTTTTGCTTCTATGTTTACACTTACCATAGTTTAACCTCTAAAAATATCAACTTATAACTTTTAAGTTATTGATTAAAAATTTATTTCTATTATTATTTATATTTGACTAAATAAATCCAAGGATAAAATAAGTGAAATAAAAAGAATTTTAAAAAAATTATATGAAAATTAATCCAATTAATTTAGTTTATTTTTTCTTATATGATAGTGGAATAATAACTACAACAAACAACACTAAAACTAAAATTACAATAGGAAGTCCTGTGTTTTCTAATTTATTTTCAGTTACATTATCCTTATTCATTTTAATTGACTCTTCTTCATTCTTAACAATTTTCTGTTTTTCATTGACAACATCATCAGAAGTTACATTTGAAGTTGGTGAAATATCCTTAGTTTGATTTTTATCCTGAGTAATATTTTGAGTACCATCATTAGGAGAATCATCATTTCCATCACCAATAACACCCTCAACATCATCCTCTAAAGAATAATTATCAACTTTATTTTCTTCAGAAATATTATTATTCATAACTTCATCATTATAATCATCACTGGATTTGATTGGAGTTTGTTCAATAGTATTTGTAATTATAAAACCATTATCAACATCACCAGTTAAAGAAACTGAATATAGAGAAAGGTTATTCGCTTCTTCAACTTTATAATTCCCATTATCTCTGATTTTAAAAGTACCATTCCAAGAATTACTTTCATTCAATATTATTGAATCAACAACAATATCATCACGTAAAAGTCTTACAGTAACTGAATCAGGCCTACAACTTGTTTGCCCTTCATCATCCCAAATAACTTTTATATTAATCACTTTTGTAATATCCATATCATCCTGAACAGCATCAGATTCTGCAGAAATAACACTAAGTGAAAGCATTAAAAAAACAAGGAAAACAAATATTGCAAATATACTTTTATACATGAATTCACCTCTAAAAATGAATATAATTTTAATAATATATAAAATATTATTAAAAAATAAATATTTTAGAAAAATTACTTAATATTTATCAAAATGAACTTTAGATTCATCATATCTAAGTTTTACTTCCATTTCTTGGGAAGGATATCCTACACAAATTACTGAAAATGGAATACAATAATCAGGAATATTTAAATATTCTTTTAATTTAAGTGTTCTATCTTCAATCGGATGAAAACCCAACCATACAGCACCAATACCCTCATAAGTAGCTTGAAGTAAAATATTTTCATTACATGCTCCCAAATCTTGTTCAATCATGCGAATAACTTTTGCTTCATTAAGATTTCCCAAAGTAATTATCAAATGTGATGCATTAGCAGCTGGCTTTGCAAATTGATGCATTTCGGAAATAGCTAATTTATCTTCTTCATTTGATACAACAATAAATTCCCAAGGTTGTGAATTACATGATGAAGGTGCTTGCATACCTGCTTTTAATAAATTAATTATTACATCATCATCAACTTTTTCATCCTTAAATTTACGAACACTTTTTCTTTTAAAAATTAAACTCATCTAACCACCAAATAATTCTTCAATCTCTTCACGGATAAAAGGATAATCATTAACATCAGCTAAAATATGAATTTGATCACCATATTTAATGTTAAAATCTTCTGTTGGAATTACATATTTACCATTACGAATAACTGAAACAACAATAGCATTTTTTGGGAATGGAATATCTTTAATTTTGAAATTAATATAATTACAATCAAGGGGCACCAAATACTCGGATAAAACATGTTTTGAAGGTTTTTTAACAAATTCTCTGTTTTTCTTTAAAAGTAATCTGTCATATAATGATTCATAAATTGGTTCATTACCTAAAAGTGTAGGAACCACATAAGCGATTAAAGACACAATAATCATTGCAATAAGAGATTCCGTTGATCCGCACATCTCAGCTATTAAAACAACTCCAGTAATTGGTGATCTAATTGTTGCTGCAAAAAATCCTGCCATTGAAATAACTACAAACTTATATACTAATTCATTTTCTAAACCGAATACTGGAACAATTATGGATCCAAATATAGCTCCAATATATGCCCCCAATACTAAAATTGGTAGAAATATACCACCAGGAGCACCAGATGAAAATGAAAACATCGAAAACAAATATTTTAAAACTAAAAGTAACAATAAAACACCAAGTGAGGGCATTGCAATGTCTAACATGTCCATCATGAAATGTCCACCATCACTTATTTCAGGTATAATCAATGCCACAACACCCGATACAACAAATACTAATACAAATTTAAGCCAAGATGGGATTTTAAGACCATTTACAAAATCACTTGATTTTACCATCCCTCTATTGTAAACATATCCAAGTAAACCAATTATAACACCCAAAACAATTAACAGCCAATAATTAACCAATGGAATATTATGAATTGGAAATGTTAAAACAGTAGATTGACCAAATATAACCTTTGATATGAAATCAGATACAATAGCAGACACTAGTGCAATAAACACTAATGTTTTATCAAATCCATGATTAATTTCTTCTAGAACAAATAATACTCCTGCCAATGGGGCATTAAATGCTGCAGTAATACCAACTGCAGAACCAACTAAAATCAATCTTAACTCATCAGTTTTAGATCCTTTAAATAAACGTGCGATACCTTTACCTGCCATACCACCAATTTGAACAGACGGACCTTCAGGACCTAATGATAATCCACCAAGAGCAGTTAATACTCCAGATACAATTTTAGAAAATAAAACCTTTGCCCAATTTGCCTCCATATGTCCTTTTACCTCAGCATAAACTTGAGGTATCCCACTTCCAGCAGAATCAACTTCCCATTTAGTTAAAAAATCAACTAAAAATCCCATAATAATTAGAGCAATGAAAAATAAAATAAAATATAAAATATTCCCATGAATAATACTTAAATAACTTCTTAATACATGTTCAGAACCATAAAGTAAAAAACGATACAAACATACCATCAATCCTGCAAATATACCAACCATTATTCCCTGAATGGTTAAACGAAAAATATATTTCGGATTTTCAGATACTGATTTTAATGTTTTTTCAAGATTTTTCATCAATTAATAATTTAATTTAATAATATAAAATAATAATGTTTTAAAATAAAGAG
>CAYFRZ010000120.1:0-5241 GCA_964345675.1 uncultured Methanobrevibacter sp. | reverse complement strand
AATGAATAGATTAATCAAAAAATTAGTTATCACACAAGTTTTTGAAAGTGACATAAAAATTGATTTGAATAAGTTTAAATAAAATAATAAATATAATTTAAACTAATGTCGTTCAATATTATTTCAATTTCATTAATTGCAATTGCTCTTGCAATGGATGCATTTAGTGTATCTATGACAAAAGGTTTTACACAAAAAAACTTAAAAAAGTCACAGATTTTATATTACGGTTTATTTTTTGGTGGTTTTCAAGCTTTAATGCCAATTTTAGGATACTTCTGTGGAAATGCTATTGCATCTATTGTTGAAACATTAGCATCAGTTATTGGATTTGTCTTACTTTTATGCATTGGATTGAATATGATTCGTGAAAGTTTATCATCAGATGATGATGAAATTACCGATGAATTTTCATTTAAAGAAGTGATATTACTTGCAATTGCAACAAGTATTGATGCATTTGCAGTGGGAATTGCAATTGCACTTTTAAAAGATCCTATTTTAATTTCATCACTGATTATTGGAGTAGTTGCATTCATATTCAGTATTGTAGGCATATTCATTGGTAAAAAAATAGGACACTTTGTTGGAGATAAATTCCAAATTTTAGGTGGAGTAATTCTCATATTAATTGGTATTAAAATTCTCTTAGGATTTTAATTTTTATTCCAAATACCAATTTAACTGGAATTATTTACAAATCCTATTATTTTTTTAAGAAATTATCTAATTTAATATATTACATATACATGTAGTTAATAAAATATTATCTTTTCTAATTTTTTTATTTTAACAGAAATGATAAATTTCATAAAATTTAATAAATTTTATTAATTTAAAAGAATATAAGATAGTATATAAGTAAATACAACGATATTAAAAGATATTTTAAGTTTAATATGTATTAAAATATTATAATTAATAAATTATTGAATATTTGAATGTGTAATTTAAAAATAAGCTCAAATAATTATTTATTTTAGTCAAAATACCCTTAATGAATTATTATATATGTCGGAATTGTATTTCCGTATATTAATCATATTTATATATTAATATATAAAATAGATAAATATGTATTATAATAATTAATTGTTATATGATATAATAACATAAAATACATATTTTAGTATAATACAATTAATTAAATATTATATAATTGATGATTTTATGATTAATTATATAATATATATTAATATAAAAAGACAAATAATACATAAAATACATATTATACCATTAGTACATATATTATACTTAAAAAATACCATAAATCAGTAGCTCCATATATATCAAATTACTAAAATACATCATTTTCTTTAAGTTTTAGTATTTTTTATTAAAATTTATTAATTTTTAATGAAAAAAATTAGTATTTAATAAATCTCACAAATTTTAATACAACAAAATATAAAATTGCAACAAAAAACACAAATACAACAATAAACATTAATAATATAAGTTTATAATTATTTGAATCCTCATTAATAAAATCTATAGATCCCATTTTTTCATAATCAGGAGCTATTGGAATATTTTTTGCTTTAAATAATGTATTGTTGAAATAAACATTGTCAATGCAATCCTTATAATCAACCCCTAATTTAGATCCATCATCATTAGAAACATAAACATCAGTCCTATTATACAAAGAGTAAGCATGAAAGTCATAAATGATAATTTCTCTTCTATCCATTCCATACTTATCAGATTGGGCTAATTCAACCATGGATTTAATTTTATCTGGAGTATCAGAGGAAATTTCACCAGATCTTGATAAAGAATAATTATTTGGAATTGAAATATATTGTCCAGGTTCTAATTTCCCTGTTTTTAATTTATCGACAGTAGCAAAACCATAATTTCCGTTTGGTGCTTTAATAAGAACATGTCCCCGACCATACGGCTTTTTAATATTTTGAATTTGTTTTAAATACTTTTTAGAGATGTTGTAATCATCATTAATCATTTTAGCCGTTATATTCTCACATTTTTTATTATCAATGCCATCATCAACACCACCTAATCCTATAACCCAACCATCACTAGTAAGGATTATGTGATTAAAATAGCCTCCTTCAGTTTTATATTGTTTAATTACAGACATTTCATGCCATTTTACTTTTTCTACAAATACATCTGCAGTCAAATTGGAATCTCGCCTATAAGAAAATATAGTATCATTACCTTTACCTTGTAAAACAATAGAACAACATCCGAATAATGGATTATCATCACTGTCATTATGAATTACAAAATTATCACAAATTTCCTGCTCATTATTTGCATATACTAATCCAAAAATAGATATAAACATCAATATTATAATTAAAAATAAAATACTGTTCTTAAAATTCATAAATATCAAAAAAAACTTAATTTAATATATATATATTAATTTACATTATATTTAAACTATTTTAAAATTAAAAATAAAAAAAGTTAAAGTCAATTAATTGTTAAATCTCATGGAATTGACTTTTAGTTTTTGTTTCATTTGTTCACGATCAATGTGAATATATTTATCTGTTGTTTGTGAATTAGAGTGTCCTGCTATTGATTGAACTTCAGCAACGGTCAATATTTCAGCATAATGAGATAAAGCAGTGTGTCTTAGAATATGGACACTAACATTTTTTCCATAATATACTGGACAATCAAGTCCTTCATTCTCAATTCTCTCATCACATTCACGTGCATGTTTTTTAATAATATCCTGAACTCCACGCTTACCAATACGATTGCCTTTAATATTTGTGAATAATTCTTCACGTTTTACTTCTTCAGCAGCCTTATTTCTCTGAATAACAGGACGATAAACATTATGAGTATTTTTTCTAAGTTTTGTGATACGATTCATAATCATATCATTTAAACTAAGAAGTGTATCATAGGTTATAAATGTAGTGCGGTCTTTTAATCCTCCTTTTGTTGTTTCTGCTCTCAAATAAACATCAATAAACTCATTTGTATCCTCAGGCAATATATAAAACCCCTTATCATCAATTGGAACTTGAATATCATCTTTGTTTAATAAAACTAATTCTTTTAACCTCATTCCAGAATCAATGAAAGTTCTGCAAATTGCATAATCTCTTATATTACCACTTTTTTTGATTGTATCGAGGAAAAAATTAGATTGTGGCCATGTTAGGGAAATTTTTTCTATTCTCTTTTTAGCAGTTTCAGGATCTTCTGCTTTAACTTCAATAATATCCTTCATTTTGATTGGATCATGTTGAATTTCTTCCTGGACATCTTCTGAATTTATAAATTCCAAAATATTCATCATATATGTTTTAACAGTAGTTCTTTTATTCCCACGTTTTTTTAAACAGTATCTACGATAATGTCTTAGTTGTTTTTTAACATTGCTGTTATTTAACTCATCAATCCCTTCATTTTCTAGATATTCAATGAATTTAGATATATTAAATGTTTGTTTTTTGATTGTTTCTTCTGTTAAGTTTTTTACTTCTTGTTTTTCTTCTAAGTATTCATCTAGGTAGTCTGTTAGCTCATCAACTTCAATCATAAGCTGCTTTGCCTCCTAAATTTTTATACCTAACCCTTGTTATACTATTTATTTTATAAGTATATAAATAATTCGTATCTTTTCTTTATTAGTGTATATTATTACATAAAATATACGTTCTTTTTATATATAAAATTTGAATAATTTAGAAGATTCCACAGGAACATTGTAAGTATTGTAATACATATACATCAAGCGATACAAAAATAGCAATTTCTCTTGATTTTAACTTTGTAATAGAAATTATAAAAAAAGTAATGACAATTTTTAAAAAATTAAATTTAACTGGATAAAAAATATAAATCAATTTATGAATGTAATAGTTAGTCTTGATATAAAATTTAAAACAAATCATGAAAAAATAGAGAGAACCATTGAGCACTTTGGACTTAGAAAAATACAAAATACATTATATATGGGAGAATTAGATAAAACTGAACAAAACTTCTTAGTTAAATCAATAAAGGAAATAATTAAAGAAAATGACAGTGTTTTAATAACACCGATATGTCAAAATTGCTATTCAAAAAAGGAAAATTGCGGTCGAGAAATCAAATTCAAAAACGATTTATTCAAGGTGTATTAAAAATGAAATTAATAATTGATGGATACAATAAGTCAATTCACAAGAAAGATAATCAAATTGCCATACATGAAAATTCAGAAATTATAGAATCAATAAAGGCAAGTAAAGTTAATGATATAACAATTATTGGAAAAGGTTATATAACATTTGATGCTTTAAATCTAATAGCCGAAAATAATATTAAATTAATAGCGATTAATCCACGGGGACAGTTAAATTATATCTTAGAATCACCAGATTGGAGAAATGTAACTTTAAAAAAACAACAGTATAAACTAAGTGAAAATAAAGTTGGTCTTGAACTATCAAAAGAATTAATTAAATGTAAAATGAAAAATCAAAAAGCAACATTAACAACACTTAATAAAAATAAACAGCTGAAAAGAGTTTTTAGCCATAGATTAAAAATTGATGAATTAATAAAACAAATTGAAAAAATAGATTTAAATGGAAATAATGATGAAATAAGAATGAAAATAATGGGTTTAGAAGGAAAAGCATCTAATGAATATTGGATGGCAATAAAATACTTCATTCCAAATGATATCGGATTTACTAAAAGAACAAAAAAACCAACAGATTTACTTAATTCTATGTTAAATTATGGTTATGCAATCCTTGCAAGTGAAATAACAAAAAGCATATTACATTTAGGATTAGACCCATATTGTGGATTCCTACATTATGATATGGATAAAAGAACAAGTTTAACTTTTGATTTAATCGAACCATTTAGACAGCAAATTGTTGATAAAACTGTTATAAGTCTAATTAATAGAAAACAAATTACCATTAATGATTTAGATAAAAGAAATAATACAATAAAATTAGATGCAAGAAAATTGATCGTGAATAAAATTCTTGGAAAAATTTTTTCAACAATAACCTATGATAATGAAATAAATAGCTATTCGGATTTAATTATAAAACAAAGCAAAGATTTAGTAAATACAATACTATATGATGAAGAATTTAAAGGATTTTATTTAAGATGGTGAGGGAATATATGATAAATTTTAGTTAAAAATTAATGTCCTCAAATTTAGAAAAAATACAGTTCAATTTATAGAAAATAAATTATAATTTTGAGGAAATCAATACTATAATTAACATATAAAAATGA
>CAYFRZ010000119.1:0-5260 GCA_964345675.1 uncultured Methanobrevibacter sp. | reverse complement strand
TGCTCCAATAAATTAAGTTTGATCCAAATCACTTAAGTTTTTGAAAGAGCCTTTAATTGACACCTTCGAAAGCATGCCCGATTTTTTCTTTTTTGCCCTTCATCAATTTTAATAATATTTTAAAGACATCTTGTTTTAAGTTTTTAATTCTTTAATTAAGTTTAACCTTAACTTAAAGACCATCGAAAAAATAGTTATAGCATATTTGCATTTAAATTAATTATTGGAAATGGATAATATGCAATAAATTTTGGTATGAGTTATTTACATGGAAACTTCATGACAAAGTTTAATCCATCCTTATTAAATAATTCATATTCACCATCCAATTGCCCAACTAATGATGAAATAATCATCCATCCTAATGAACGTGTTTTTGAAATATCAAAATCATCAGCCAAACCTACACCACTATCCGAAAATTTAAACTCATAAAATTGCTGATCATCCTCTTCAAATAATTTAATAGATTTATAAATAATTTTATCCCTTCCCAAATATTCATTAAATGCATATTTAAATGAATTGGTAGTTAATTCGTTGATTATTAATGTTAAAGGAGTTATGATATCAACAGTTAATGTTAAATCATCATCAACATCTGTAATGAAATCAATATCTTTAGATGAGAACATGTATAAATTATTGTCAAAATCTTCTAGGAAGTGAGATACTCGGATATAATTCATATCATATTCATTATATATCCTTTCATGAATTAAAGCAAGAGATTTAATACGATCTTCAGTTACATTAATAATCCTATATGGATTATCCTTATGGAATTTTTTCTCCAAGTTAATAAAACTAGAAATTAATTGCAAATTGTTTTTAACTCTATGATGAACCTCTTGAACAAGAATTGTTTTATCTTTATTGGCTTGAATCAAATTATTTTCAAATATAACTTGACTTGTAACATCCTGAACAAACTCGCTTCTACGAATAAAATTTCCATATTCATCATAAATCTTACGAGCTGTCCACCTTAAATACTTGATTTTGCCCGATTCAGTGGTGATAAGCCAGGCCTTATCATCATTATAAAATTCCACATATCTTAAAGTTGAAATACATTCATCAAACTCATCAGTATTCTCTTTAGACATCAATTCCCTAATAACATGTGTGTATTCATCACTTTCACGAGGTTCACGATCTATAATTTTATAAATTTCATCAGACCAGCGATATCTGCCTTCACAATCCAGGTAAGAAATAGCGATAGAAGCAGCTTCTTCAACATCTCCAACGACTGCATTTAATGAAATAAATTCATTCCTATTTTTTAAATATTCTTCGGTGACATCTTGAATGAATTCACTTCTGCGAATAAAATTGCCATCCCCATCATGAATATTACGAGCAAATCCCCTTAAATATTTAATTTCACCCAATTCTGTTGTAATAGGCCAATAATCATTATCCTCATACTTTTCATTAGGTTTTAAAGATGCAATTAATCTATCAAATTTTACAAGAATATCCTCAGACATTAAACTTCTTAAAAGATGAATATCCTCATCACCTTTTCTAGGGCCACGGCCAATAATTTTATAAAATGCATCAGAATAATGCCATTTAGCATTTTTATCCATATAATAAATGGCAATAGAAGCAGCATCCTCAACATCTAAAACAACTTTATTTAATGATAAAAGCTCTTCATTTTTCAAATATTCTTCAGTGATATCCTGCGTATAGCCAGTCCTTTGTATGAAATTACCTTCTTCATCAAAGAGTTTGCGGGAATTTATCTTAATGTATTTAATTTTACCGGACTCTAATGTGATTTTTAAATCTAAATCGCCTAAAAACTCGCCATGTTGTAATTTTTCAATTTCATTTTTAACTTTAATTCTGTCATTTTCATCCAATAGTTCACAAGTAATATGATTGTTTTTATCACTATCCCGTGGTTCACGTTCTATGATATTATAAATCACAGGATTCCAGTAATAATTTCCTTTACTATCCTGATAATGAATTGCAGTTTTTTTAGCTTCCTGTACATCTTGAACCGCAATTAATAGCTTATCCAATTCTTCTTTTTGAGAAAGTATTGCGGCATTATCCGTTTTAAGAAAACAAATATCCCCATTTTTAAAAACAACATCTACAGAAATATGGCTGATTAATTTATCTTCCTCATATATAATTACAGTTATCACTTCATGTTCATGAGTCTTATAGACTCTTTCAAATATGGGGAAATAAAAACCTTTTAAATTGGGACATAAATCACCAAAACTTCTTCCAACCACATCAATTGTCTCATAACCCCATGAATTAAAAACATTGCCGGAACGAAATTTATATGCGAAATCCTCACCATCATTAATAGGCTGCAATATATTAATTTTTAAAGCTTCATAAAAATCGTCACTTTCAAAAACTTGTGTGATAACTAATTTTTTGATTAATCTATTCATTTAAATTTTTCAGAATAATGGATTAATTAGCTTTAAATTATAAAAATAACTCCAAATATTAAAAAAATGTTTTTAATAAAAAACTTGCAGATATTTAAATCACACAAGTTTTTGAAAGAGCCTAAAAATCTATATTGTCCACTTCTTCAACTTCATATTTAACTGGAGCATGAATTGAAGTAAAATCAAATTTAGACATATTATAAATTTTCAATATATTTTCTTCAATATCATAGTCAAATTTAAAGTCCAGAATAACAACCCCTATATACATAAACATTTAACAATATCTTATATATATTCTTCTACTTGAATATCAGTTCAATTAAAATAAAAAGATATAATATAATAATTGAAGTCAAACCCTAAATAATTTGAAGTTATTTTTTTATTAATAATATTTTAAAGCATTACTAAGATAAATAAAATAACCATAATTGATTTAATTTAGTTTAATGCCTGCAAAATAATGATGGAAGAAATTAAAGCAATATAATGTATTTAAAGATTGGCAAAAAAAGTCCAGAAACATATCATTTAAAGAGTTAACGATTGAATCTGGAGCATACTGGCTAATTGTAAAATGAGCTTATTTCATACATTCATAATGAGCATATTTTAAATAATCCTATTAGGCAGTATTTTATTAATTTAATCCATCATTCCATGTTATCCGCATTTGTAGCTATTAACCTTGATTAAATTCCAAATTAGAAAAAAATTGGACTCTTTCAAAAACTTTGTTGATTTTCAAAATTATTTTTTCGATTTTGGTCCCATAGATTTTTGCAATATATCCATTTAAAATCTGTTAATAATTCATCAGTTGGTTCAATAATACATCTAATGAATTCATTTTCATATGACTAATATCAAATTAAACAATACAGAAAATATCTCATCATTTTTATTTAATAATTCCTTGAATAATCTTAAAGAATTTTTAAAATCACTTTCTTCTAAAAGATTTTTGCCTTTAATATATGTGTTATTATTTTTAAAACTAAAATATTTCATTTAAATCATAACGGAATAGACTCAAGAATAATTCTTCAACTGTTTGTATAAATTTTTCTGAACCCATTATCCTTTTATATAAAAATATACATCCTATATTAACATTATTTAATTAATTTTTTGACATCAGTTTTCATATTTTCAATATTTTCTTTTGGGAAATTTGGGTATTTTTCCAAATATTCATCATATACCTTTAATGCATCATCATATTTTTTCATTGCCTCTAATGATCTTGCATAATAAATATAATGCAACTGAATTATTTTCCAACTATCAAAATATGTTTTAGAAATCTCATCAAAACCCTGTAAAGAATGTTCAAAATCACCAACATAAGCTAATAAATTATATCTCATTAATTTTAACACAATACTATCAGCATTAATATTTAAAGCCAATTCAATATATTTTAATGCATCATTATAAAATTCTTGATTTCTATAAACCATAGCCATTTGTAATAATGCACCATCTTCATTAGGATTTTTTTAAATTATTTTATTTAAAATATTTAATGATTCGGTATACATTTTCAAATCATTATAATAAAGACTTAAATTAAGCAAAACTTCAAGATTTTCCTCATCTTTTTTTAATATATCATTAAGACAATTGAAAGCCAAATCATATTCTTCTAAATATAAATAGCATGAACTAATCTCGTTTAATATTATAATATTATGAGGATCAACATCCAATACTTTTTTAAAACAATCCATTGCTTGTTCATAATTTTCTAACTCCATGCATGCCAATCCTTTTCTATAATAACAATGTACATCATCAGGATTATTTTTAAGGATTTCACTGAAACATTCAAACGATTTCTCCTTTTCAAAAAGAAAAGCATAATAAAGCCCTTTAAATGACAAAGCCCTAGCATTATTCTTATCAAAAAACAATATTTTATCAACACAATCAATTGCTTTTTTATTTAAATGATTATGACCATATCCTATGCTTAAACGTGAAAATCACCTACCTTACCTTTTTCTAGTTCATATAAAAATAAATTTATTAATAAATTTACAGTTTCAATTGATTCAAAATACAAAGATAAAGCAAATAATTCTTTAATATTAGATTTTACAAACTTTAATACTTCACCTTTACTTTTTGCATCTTTATAATTCTTATATAACTCTTTTAAATATTTACCAACTTCTTCAGCTGAACTAATATCATCCATATCCTTTGGATCTTTTCCACTAGGAATAGGTCCAAATTTAGTTTTAAACTCTTTATTAATCGTATTAAGATTGTAATTATTCTTAAAATTCCTATTAGGAAAATTTCTATTATTTTTAAGTTGTGAAATAATATAATCATCTGATGATTTTTCATCCAATACTAATAATCGATGTTTTAACTGTAGATTTAGATTTTTTCACAACATTACCTGAATAATCATCTGTAAAGTTAATATCTGATGAATTAACAACCTTATTATCAATATAATAATTATCTGATGAAACTTCAATAGTATCCGAGCACAATTCACCTACTTGACAATCACCACTAAAAGTATCATTTTCAACTATACTATCTGAAACTGCACAAACACAGTCCAAACAAATAAAAAAACAAAAAAACAACAATAAAACTGATTTATAAAAATTTTTCACATCAACACACCGCTATTAAATAGCATATATACCAAATAATTCATCATTAATTTTATACAATTTTATTTAAAATTTATCAATATTACATAATACAAAATTAATTATATGTTTTATAAATTATACTTTAAATTTATTACTACAACTAACACAATCTAAATAAACTGGAAAAAATAATAAAATTAA
>CAYFRZ010000118.1:0-5294 GCA_964345675.1 uncultured Methanobrevibacter sp. | reverse complement strand
AAGAAAGTTCACTTCAAAAATTAATTAAATTAGTCGAATCATCAAAGCCTGAAAATGCAAAAATTGTTAAAACAGCAGATAAATGGGCAACAATGATTGTTGTAATAGCATTTACAGCAGCAATATTAACATATTTATTTACATTCGAAATAACAAGGTCTGTAACAATATTAGTAGTATTTTGTCCATGTGCATTAGTTCTAGCTACACCCACAGCAATAATGGCATCAATAAGTAATTTAACTAAATATGGAATTTTAGTTAAAGATGGTGAGTCCATTGAAGAATTAGCTCATGTTGATGAATTAATATTTGATAAAACCGGAACTTTGACTAATGGAACTCCAAAAGTTGTTAAAGTAATCTCCGAAAATACTCATGAAATGATGCATTTAGTAGCTTCACTTGAATCTAAATCAGAACATCCTATATCAAAAGCTATTGTTAACCATTACAATAATAATGATTTATATGAAGTATCTGACTTTAAAATGCATATTGGTAAAGGAATTACTGGAAAGATAAATGGAATTAGAATAATAGCTGGAAATAAAAAACTTTTAAAATCTGAAAATATTCCCATACCCCCAGATAATACAATAAACAATGGCGAAATAGAGATTTTTGTTGCAAAAGAAAATGAGTTAATCGGAAAAATTTTACTTGCGGATACCATACGTAAAAGTTCCAAACAAACAATTACTGATTTGAAAAAATTAAGGATCAAAACAGCATTACTTACAGGAGATAATGAGAAAACAGGAACATACATAGCAAATCAAGCAAATATAAGAAACGTTAAAACTAATTGTTTACCTAAAGATAAAACTAACTACATTAAAGATGAACAAAATAGAAACCATAGAGTTGCAATGATTGGAGATGGGATAAATGATGCACCGTCTTTAAAGAAAGCAAATGTAGGAATTGCACTAGGTAAAATTGGAAGTGACATATCCATAGAAGCAGCAGATATAACTCTAATAAATGACAACATAGAATTCATTCCTCATTTAATTGAAATATCAAGAAAAACAATACGAACAATAAACATAAGTATTGGATTTGCATTATCTCTAAACATAATTGCAATAATATTGGCAATTTTAGGAATTTTAAACCCAATTGAAGGTGCATTAGTACATAACATTGGATCAGTACTTGTTATTGGATTATCTTCAATGTTAGTTAATTACAAAAGTCCGAACTTAAATTATAAAACTAATATGAAAGTAAAAAAAAGTTTATATACAACAATGTCATATTATAATTTATAAAAAATAACAAGGTGATATTATGGCTGAAAAAGAAATTAAAGTTGTAGGTATGCACTGCAATTCTTGTGTGAATGCAGTTGAATTATCTTTAAAAGATGTTGATGGAATTGAAGATGCAAAAGCAGATCTTGATTCTGGAATTACCAAATTAACATTGTCTAGCGATGTAAGTGATGCAGATATCAAAGATGCTATTGAAGAAGCAGGATTTAAAGTAGAATAAATCCTCTTCAATTTATTTTTTTTACTAACCACCATTATACTAATCAACCAGCAACGTTTATTATCCCATTTTACCAACAACATCATTTTAATATCCGTGTACCTTCAACTTCAACAATATACTACATGCAATGTTACCATATGCAAATTTAAATTAAATATATCTATTCAATTATGAATAAAATAAATTTATGAACAACCCAATAAAAACCATCAAATTATAAATAATTAAAAAAACAAACTTTAATAATATAATAATTATTATAAATAAAGGGATTAAAATGAAAACTGTTGCAATTAATGGTTATGGAACCATCGGGAAAAGGGTGGCTGATGCTGTAGCTGCTCAAGATGACATGAAAGTAATTGGAGTAAGTAAAACTAGACCAAACTACGAAGCAAGAACCGCAGTCGAAGAAAAAGGATATCCATTATACATCGGAATTCCAGAAAGAGAACAAATGTTTAAAGATGCGGGAATTGAAATAGCAGGTACTGTTGAAGATATGATTTTGGAAGCTGACGTTGTTGTTGACTGTACCCCAGGAACTATCGGGCCACAAAATCTTGAAATGTATAAAAAAGCAGGTGTTAAAGCAATTTACCAAGGTGGAGAAGACCATGATTTAACTGGACTTTCATTTAATGCAATTTCTAATTACGATGAATCATATGGTGCAGATTACACAAGAGTCGTGTCTTGTAACACTACCGGATTAACCCGTACATTATCTACAATTGACCCAATTGCAGATATTAAAAAAGTTAGAGCAGTAATGGTTAGAAGAGGATCAGATCCATCTGAAATTAAAAAAGGTCCAATTAATGCTATTGTTCCAAATCCTCCAAAAGTACCTTCTCACCACGGTCCTGATGTAAAAACTGTTATGAAAGGTATTGATGTAACAACTATGGCATTGCTTGTTCCAACTACATTAATGCATCAACACAACATCATGGTTGAAATTAATAATGAAGTAGAAACTGAAGAAATTATTGAAGCATTAGAAAAACGTTCAAGAGTACTTGTTGTTTCTGCAGAAGATGGTTTAGGATCTACTGCAGAATTAATGGAATATGCTAAGGAACTTGGAAGAAACAGAAATGATTTGTATGAAATTCCAGTTTGGAGAGAATCCATCAATGTTGTAGGAAACGAATTATTCTATATGCAAGCAGTACATCAAGAATCTGATGTTGTTCCAGAAAACATTGATGCTATTCGTGCACTTTTGGAAATGGAAAGTGATAATGAAAAATCTATTGCAAAAACAAACAAAGCTATGGGAATTTTCTAAATTCCTTCTTTTTTTACTATTTTTACGATTTAAATGAAGCATAAAGTACTTTTTGGACCTGCCGGAAGTCCAGTTGATTATAAAGGTGCAGCATACAAAGCTCCAAAATATATTTCAGAAGAATGCCTTGACTCTTATGAATACCAATCCCCTTATGGAGTGAGAATTGGAGAATCATCTGCAAAAACTCTAAAAGAAGAATCTGAAAAACATGATATTTTAATTTCAATGCATGCTCCATATTATATTAATTTATGTGCAAAAGAAGAATCAAAACTTGATAAAAGTATTGGTCATTTAATAGCTGCTGCACGTGCGGGAGAATGGATGGGAGCCTATAGATTAGTATTCCACCCAGGGGCTTATTTAAATAGAAAACCTGAAAAAGCAATGGAAATTTCAAAAAATACAGTTAATAGATTATTTGAAGAACTTGAATCCGAAGGTATTAAAAATTTTACTTTTGCACCAGAGACAACTGGAAAAAGAACACAACTCGGAAACGTTAGCGAAGTTGTAGAATTATGTGCTAGTTTTGATCATTTTGAACCAACAATTGATTTTGCCCATGTTCATGCAAGAGGTAGAGGTTTTTTAAATAAAAAAGAAGATTATAATTGTATTTTTTCAAAAATTGAAGATCAATTAGACATTGATATATTACATTGCCATTTTACAACTATTGAATACGGCAAAGGTGGTGAAGTGAAACATCACACATTGGATGAAAATGAATATGGTCCGAATATTCATGATTTACTCTCAAATTTAATCGACAATGGTTGGAATGCAAATATTATATGTGAAACTCCACTTAGGGACATTGATTCACTTAAAATGAAAAGCATATATGAAGAAATGATTTAATAATCTTTTACAGAATTTATTAAATCATCCAAATCATTGAAAAGTTCATTAATTTCATTAATATCTTGATTATTTAAACTTAAATGAATAACTAATTCATCGATTAAATCATTCATTTTAGCAATAAATGTTTTTAATGTTTTAATTTTGTTTTCAATCTCACGCTCAATAAACTTATTACTACCATCAGCAACTTCAATCATCTTTTTTGCAATATCTAGTTGAATATCAAATAATCGATTGGATTTATTAATTGATGATAAAAATTTATTATAGGTGATGTTTTTTGAATCGAAAAGTTTATAAACTAATTCCTTAGCTCTTTTTTGTTTTAAATCATATTCTTGAGCAATATCCTTTAAAATATCATCATACTTAGATATAACTAATTCAATTGGTTGTTCATAAAAAACTTCTTTTCCACATTGAATGCAAAATTTTTGGCCAAAATCCAATTTAGCTCCACAATAAATGCAAAAATGATTATGGTCATCATTAATATTCATATATTTAATATTTTAACATTGCTTTTTATAAATTCTATGTTTTTCTCAATTTTAAAATAACAATTTCAGAGTCAGTTCCCCATCTCATTGGAGTATCCATTGAACCAACACCTGTTGTAACATGCAAATATTTTCCGAAATTATTTTTAAACAATCCTCTATTATAACCAAATATTATATTGGAAAACCAAATAGCTGGATAAAATTGTCCCCCATGAGTATGTCCTGAAAGTTGAATATCAAAACCTAATTTTGAAAAATCTTCCCAATAATATGGAACATGATAATTTATAATATTTATTAAATTTGGATTTAACCAATTTTTATCCATTTTTGGAACACTTCTATCGCCAAAACTAAATGTTAATCCAAATATATTTAAATCCCCGAATTCTTTTCTCTCATTATCTAAAACAATAATTCCTGCATTTTTACAAGCAGATATTACATCATCAATTCCCGGATAAAAATCATGATTTCCCGGTGTGAAAATTATTGGCATATTAACTTCCCCAAATGCTAAAAAATCATCAGATTCAACAACTGAAGAACCGTCAACTAAATCACCAGAAATAATGGCTAATTCACATGTATCTTCAAGTTCTTTTAATTTATTAGCTATTTGTTTAATAATTTTTTTGTGACGTACAGATCCAAAATGAACATCAGATAAATGAACAATGTTAATATCCCTATATAAATTATCAATTTTTAATGTTTCTTCATTAATAACTAATTTATGAGCTTTATAAAAATTATAAATACCTAAAATAGGCACTATCAAAATTAAACCTAAAATTACTTTAAATGGCAATGTTATAAACATTCTAATTAAATAAATTATAATAATATCTAATAAAAACATTAAAGACATCCACATCCAAATACCATCAATTGTTGTCAAAAATCTTCCAATGATAGTTGATTTTTTAGCTTCAAAAAACATTGGAATACAATGAATAACCCCAATTAAAACCGTAAGAATAATCGAATATTCATCAACAACCACACCAAATAACAATAATAAATGTTTTAATAAAAAAAACTGAAATATCATATAAAATGGTGTAATAAATATTATTCTTTTTTTCCTAAAACTCATGAATTAACACCTTAAATTTAGT
>CAYFRZ010000117.1:0-5353 GCA_964345675.1 uncultured Methanobrevibacter sp. | reverse complement strand
TGTTTGCAAAATCCAAAATTAGATATAACATTCAAGACTATACATTTATCAAAAGGTTTGGAATATGATGATGTTATTATTCTTAATTTTAAAGATAAATTAAATGGTTTTCCAAATAAAATAGAAGATGATTCTGTACTTCGTTTCCTAAAAGAAAAAGAAAAATGTCCTTATGCTGAAGAAAGAAGATTATTGTATGTTGCATTAACAAGGACGTTAAACGATGTGTACTTATTAGCTCCAAAATTTAAAGAATCTGTTTTTATTGAAGAATTAGTTAATAAGCACAATGTTAAGAAATTATTATCTCTGAGTATTGACAAAAATCTTGAAAAAAATTTTTATAGACCTCGTAAATCCAATGAACCTTTTGATTATAGAAAAACAGATATAAAATGTCCTAATTGTAAAGATGGAAAAATAACTGTTGTTAGGAACAATATTAATACTCCTCCGACACAATATATTAGGTGCAGCAATCATGTTGATGATTCTTACCATTATAATGGTGGACCTTATTGGGGTGATTTGGAAGATTATATATTCATTGAAAAATGCCCTAATCAAAATTGTGATGGAGTTCTAATTAGGGATTATAAGAAAGATAAATTAATATGTACTTTAAATCGTCAAGATGGATGTAAACAAACTAAAAAAATAAATTTTGATGACTATTATTAAATATTAATATTTTTGTTGATTATACTTTTTTATTTAAAACTCACTTTCAAAAACTATTGAGTATAGATAAAAATAGAATTATAAGTTTAATTAATGAATCAGAATTAAATGAATTTTTAGTTCATTTTATTTGGTATGGGGACAGATTTAACCAATTTAATGATGAACAAAAAGTTCATTTAAATAAAACTTGCTCTGATTATTTAAAAAATCAATTTGAAACTATTTCAGTAGCTGAAATTAATAATTGTGAAATGATTTTAGGATTTTGGAAAGATTTATCTATGGATGATAGTTTTAAGGATTATATTGATAAATTATCTGATGAGCATTTATTATATTTAGTTTTTAAAGATTTTTTAAATGATTCTGATGTTTATATTGATGAGATTATTTTTAAGAAAAGTTTAGATGAAATTTATGGATTAAACTATTTAAAAAATCGTTTTAAGAAAATGGATTTAAATAACTTGAAAATTAAACGTTATTCTGAATTAATTGAAAAATTTTTAAAATATGTAGGGTAATTTATTATCTTAAAATCGCCAATTATTGTTTATTTCCATATTATCTTGCCAGTTTGCATATCCATAAAACCTTTCTGAAGTATTAATTAAAGTTTTAGCTGTAATTGGATTTTTATAAACTATTATTGCATATTTTTGATATTTTTCAGTTAATATTATTTCTTCATTTCCACCTTCAAAAATACTTTTTACAATTAATCCTCTTTTATTTGATATGAAAACAGAACATTATGGGTTCGAATATTTCATGCCAGAATGAATGGATTAGAATATTATATAGATTATGTGCTGTGATGATTATATTATAACTAATGATTCAAGTTGGATTTTTAGAGATTAAGTTAATGTTAACTCTTTTTTTCATTAACGATTGCATTAAGCTATTCATAATTTGATTTCTAGAATCATTAAAATAACTGCGACTGTTATGGATTAAAAAGTAAATATCAGGTTTAACTTTTGTTATTAATAAAATATTGTCATTATTATAAATGAATAAACTAATAGTAATAATACTATTGCAACTATAGAGGCAATTTTTTCAAAATTGGATGGATTTTGTATATCTTCAATTAATTTTGGATTGGGTTCTCCATTTGCTATTTTGACTTCCCTATATGTTTCATATAATGCATATACCCATATTATCATGGAAATTGCAAAAAATATTCCAGAAGCATGCCTTAATCTAGTGAATATTAATATTATAACAAAAAGAATTATTCCTTTTTTCTTATTTCCGGCATAGCATATTCCTAAACTTATTAAAAATAATGAAAGTAATATTGCAAGATGCATGTTCTTTTTATTTTCCACTGGGGGTGTTGTTTTTAATTGTTTTCCGCAATGATTGCAAAATTTCGCATCATATGGAATCTCTTTACCGCAATGTTCACAAAACATATTAAATAATTTATTAAAAGTTGTATATAATTTATGGACATAATCAGTAATATTTAATTCTTTTAGAAATTGAAATACATGAATCGGAGTCATGTGAAATATCATTAGTCCACATCATGAAAATATGCTTTCAGAATTTTTCTATTAACTGAAACAATGAATATGACTTATATTGCTCGTCTTGTAATGAAAAAGGATGTATCTGTGTTTAAGTGCATTCAATGTTAAATAAGTTAAATTTTTTGGGAGATTTAACGATATTTTTTTGGATAATAATGCCGATTTTCATATTTTATGTTTTCAAATTGCATAAATTATTTTTATTATTTGACTTCTGATTTTAAGTAGTCATAGATGTACAAAATATATAATTGATGTTTGATATATAGAATAATGAATTGAATAAAGTGTGACTACTTTATGATGAAGAAATGGAACTATAATATGCTCAAGGTAAATGATAAATAATTTATAAAAACTATGATGTCTTGAATTTATAGGGTTTAACTCATAAACACTGGATTAGGGAATAATAAAAATTTAAATCAAAATTAGGGATGATTAAAATGGCAAATAAGACATGTCCTGAATGCGGAAAAGAACAAGATGAATCATTCAAATTCTGTAAAAATTGTGGAACTTTACTTGTTGATGAAAATAAGAATAATAATTCTGATGATGTGAAAATTTGCCCGGAGTGTGGGGCTTCGCAAGGGAAGTCATCTAAATTCTGTATAAACTGCGGGACTTCACTTTCTGAGGAAAAAGAAAATATTGATTCGCATAATCTTAATCAATATGATTCATCAGAAAATATTGAAATTGAAGATAAGGCATATAATGATTTCAATGGTTTTAAAGTTTGCCCGGAGTGCGGAACCAAAGAAAAAGGATTATCTAAATTCTGTAAAAATTGTGGAACTTTACTTGATGAAAAAAATGATGGTGGAGGCAATGTTATAATAAAATGCGGTAATTGTGGTGCTGAATTAAATGATGAAATCTATTGTCCGGATTGTGGAAAACAGACAGGCATAACATTTTGTCCAAAATGCAGACAAAGAACAGTAAATGAGGACTTTTGTACTAATTGCGGTTACAAGATTAATAAATTTGTTAAGAATTGTAATAAATGTGGAAGTAAAATTGATCTTATGGCTGAAGTCTGTCCAAAATGCGGTGCAAAAGTAATTAATAAAAATCCTCTGGTAGCGGCGACTTTATCGTTCTTTTTCCCAGGATGGGGTCAATTGTATAATAATCAGAATAGCAAAGGAATTAGTCTTATTATAGCTTCAATAATTTCTTTCATATTAGCTTTTATACTTATTGGAATAATATTATTTATTTTAATAGAAATTTATGGAATTCATGATGCATTCGTATCTGCAAAAGCCATAAATAATGGTGAATTTGTTGAGGATAGAATTTTTTGAATTTAAATAAACCGTTGGATTTTTTTTAACCAAGTTAAATTTGGTTTTTCAAATAGAATTTTGGTATTATTATTCTTTTTTGAATAATAATGTATCAATAATTTCCATATCGAGATTTTCTTCAACAATTTCGGCTAATTTATTTAGGGAATAATCTTTTTGAGTTTCGTATGGGTCTTCACCATATCTGACTTCAAGACCTTTTTTAACTCGTAGGTAGTTTAAAAATTCTCTTCTGAAGTTATAATTGTGGAATATTCCATGAAAGTATGTCGCAAATATGTTATTGTTGCAGGCACCATCCAGCATTCCATCATCATTGTTTCCCTGCCCTTTTTTAATATTTAGTAATGCTTTTGAGTTTAATAGTTCACTTGTGCCTTCATGAATTTCATAACCTGTAACACTTTCTCCAGTGATGTTTTTAAAGATTTCACCAGTAATGCCCTCGAGATTATCGGGTATTATGGCTTCTGATTGGGTTACGATTTTGTCTGCTCTTGAAAATTGGGATTCAATATCTAAAAGGCCAAGACCTTTTATTGTCCCGTGTTTTGATTCGCGTTTATTTTCATCGTGAATGACATTTCCTAGGATTTGCAGGCCTCCGCAGATTCCGACAATCGGTACATTTTCTGATTTTTTAATTATTTGATCTGCAAGGCCGCTTTTGAGAAGTTCAAACATGTCTTCTGTTGAATTACGTGTTCCTGGAATTATGATGGCATCAACATCACCTATGTTGTCGTTGATGTCAATCATTTTAAGTGCAACATCATCTTCATATTCAAATGGGTCAATATCTGTGAAATTGGCTATTTTTGGAAGTCTAATGATTCCTATGGTAATATCTTTATCTTCTGCAAAGTTATGTGTGGTTAGTGATGCGGAATCTTCTTCAGGCAATTTTAAAGTTTCATCATATGGTAGAACTCCTAAAATGGGTTCGCCGGTAATTTCTTCAATTCTGTCAAGTCCCGGTTTTAAAATATCCAGATTGCCTCTAAATTTATTTATGACGGTTGCTTTTAATCTTGACCTGTCATAATCATCAAGCAAGACGTAAGTTCCTGCTATTGCTGCAAAAACACCACCCATTTCGATATCTGCTATTAGAATAACATTTGCATCTGCAAGATGTGCAATTTCCATATTTGCAATATCCTGATCACGCATATTGATTTCAGCAGGTGAGCCTGCTCCTTCAATAATAATCACCTCATACTCCTCTTTTAGAATATTGAAGCTTTCTTTTATAGCTTCTAATGCGGTATCATGGTATTTATGCTGGTAGTCATAGAAATCCATATCACCGATGGATTTTCCCTGAATGATTACATTTGATGTGAAATCTCCTTTTGGTTTGAGTAAAACTGGATTCATATGTATGCTTGGTTCAATCATCGCTGCTTCTGCCTGTAGCATCTGTGCTATTCCAATTTCACCATTTTCTTTGGTGGTGTATGAATTTAAAGACATGTTTTGTGATTTGAAAGGAGCTACTTTGTATCCTCTGTTTTTATATATTCTACATAATGCAGCTACCAGCATACTTTTTCCAGCATTTGATGAGGTTCCTTGAACCATGATACAATTTGTCATGTTTGAATATATTTAGTTAATGTTATAAATAATTTTAAAATGAGTTTAATTTAATCGTATTTGATGCATGGCATATCATTTATTTGGGGTTTTCAAATATGAATAATTATTTGAAATAAAATGACTTTATGATAATAACCATACTTCAAATCGATTAATAAGATATAATTATTGAAAATTAATATTGTATTTAGTAATATATTG
>CAYFRZ010000116.1:0-5362 GCA_964345675.1 uncultured Methanobrevibacter sp. | reverse complement strand
CAAACTAATTTTCATTAAAAAATTTCAAATCAACAAAGTTTTTGAAAGAGTCATTAATTTACATGTCTAATATATTATATTATTATAATTATTATGGAGGATTTTTATTATTTGCATTTTTTAATCCTTTTGTTATTATAGGCATACTTTGGCTCTTAATAAGGTATTATGGTTATATTAATAATGATTTGATTTTAACTAATAAAAGAGTATTTGGTAAATGTGGCTTAATTTTCACTACTCAAATGCAAAGCCCATTGAACAAAATTGATTCAGTATCATTCAGCAATAGTATAATTGGTAAAATAATTGGTTATGGAACTGTCCAAATTGCAACAACTTCTTCTAAATTTAAGTTTAGATATATTCGTGATGGTCAAACATTCTATAATGATATTTTTAATCAGTTAGAGTTGTCTGAAAAAGAAAAAGGAATTGAAAATGCAGAAGCTATTGCTAATGCTATTAAAAATAAATAATTTAAAAGAAATCTTTTCTTCTAAACTTTTTTTATTTAAAACCAAGCATCAAGACTTCCTTGTGATGAATTTAAATTTTTAAGTTTATCTGATGCTTTAGAAACACGATCTTCGGAAAAACCATGTTCATAGCATAAGAACTCGATAATTTTATCTTTTTGAGGTTTTTCCCATTTAATTTTATAATCAGTATTCACATTATGGTTTAGGAAAATTTCACGAACTTCTTCTAAGTCGTGGGGTGACTCTTTTTGAAGTTCTGCTATTTTTTCTTTTAATTGGCCTTTATGGGCTAATTTAAGTGCTGTTTTTGCACCTACTCCTTTTAGCCCGTCACAAAAATCAGTTCCAATTAATATCCCCATGTCGATTAATTCTTCTCTTGTTATATCTAATTCTCTTAAAACTTTATCTAATTGATAATACTCTAGGTTTCCAAGATTTGAATTAACTGCAAGATTCCTAACAACTCTTTTAGCTCCAAATAATAAACAATCGTAATCTTGTGATGCAACAGCATATGCATCTCCATTTTGAACCAAATAAGCTGCTTGAGCTTCACCTTCTCCCTTAGCATCAACGTATGGAATTCCCATTAATGTTAATAGCTTTTTAGAAGATGTAATAATTTCTGGTGATAATTTTGATGATCTCATTGCAAATTTGCGTGCTTTTTCAGTATCTCCCTTAGCCAACGCATCTTTATAGATTTTTTCAGCTTCATCTCTAACTTCTCTTCTTTTAGCTTGAGTATCGCTTTTAAGTTCAGGTGCTTTTCCATCAAAGATATAAATTGGTTTTATGTCTTTTTCAATCATTGATGAGTTTCTATATAATATTCCACTTAAATGGGATGTAATATTTCCATTTTCATCAGTTAATGGTCTGCCGTCTCTTTGTCTGATTGTGGATAAAAATTGGAAAAGTGTATTGAATGCATCAATTGATACAGTTCTTCCTTCTAAATCTTTAAAACTAATTGATTCTGGTTCAATTATGTCTTTTAGTTTAACACCCATTTTTACACCTATACTTATATTTCGGTAAAATAGCTAATTGGAAATACCTCTTTAATCCACATTAGGATTTTGTCATGGTTGATAATGACATAGTCTCTTGCAAGCATATCTTCGTCAGTGCCAAATAATTTTTTCAAAGTGTCATTAGGTTTTTCAATGTATATGTTATTGATTTCTCTTCTTGATTCAATGTTGTAATTTTTTAAGATTCTACCAATTGGTATGTCTGCTCTAATTAAATCAGCACAAACTTCTTTAGTGCATCTAGATAATGGGATGTGTGATATTGCATATATTAAAGGTTTTCCATCCCTGTGCATTATAACTTCACGGTAATTAATCTCATCACCTTTATTAACATTAACTAATTTTGCATGGTCTTCATCTGCATCTTCGAAATGTTGGTCAAGTGTGGAAAGGGTTATTTTTCCATATAATACATCTAAAATTGCAGTAATTGACCCGTCAGTTGTCAATAAAATTTTTTGAGTATTTGAGAAAGTTTTACCATATTCTTGTTCTACTTGAGTTATCTTATCAATAAGGTCTCTATTTGCTTCATTTTTTGGCTCAGACATTTTTAATCACTATAAATCTTTTGGATTGGTAATAACACCTTTAATTGCTGAAGCTGCTACTACTTTTGAATTAGATAAGTATACTGAAGATTTTGGGTCGCCCATTCTACCTTTAAAGTTTCTATTGGTAGTTGAAATACATGATTCTCCTTCGGATAGTACTCCCATATGTCCTCCAAGACATGGGCCGCATCCAGGATTACAGATGATAGCTCCCGCATCTATAAATGTATCGATATATCCTAAGTGCATTGCTTGTTTGTAAATCTCTCTTGAAGCTGGAAGGATAATTAATCTAATGTCATCGTTAATTTTTTTACCTTCTAATATTTCTGCTGCATCTTTTAAATCAGAAAGTCTGCCGTTGGTACATGAACCTATTAAACATTGATTTATTGATGTACCTTCAATTTTAGAAATTGCCTTGACATTGTCAACATCATTTGGACATGCAATTTGGGGTTCCATGTCTGCAATGTCAAAATGCATTTCTTTTGAATAAATTGCATCTTCATCTGATTTTACAATATTTAATTCAGATTCTTTTCTACCGGTTCTTTGGCAAATATAGTCGATGACTTCACGATTTGGTTCCATTATACCATTTTTAGCACCCATTTCAATGGCCATATTGCACATGGTCGTTCTTCCTTCAACCCCCATCTTTTCTATGGTTTCCCCACAGAATTCCGCAGTTTTATATGTTGCACCTGCAATTCCAACTTCTCCGATGATATTTAATATCACGTCTTTTGGTGCAATATAAGGGTTTAATTCACCTTCAACTTCCATTTTGATGGCTTCAGGAACCATGAACCATGTTTTGCCGGTTGCCCATACCATTGCAAGGTCAGTTGCACCCATACCTGTTGAAAATGCTCCAAATGCACCATAAGTACATGTGTGTGAGTCGGCACCAACAATAACCATGCCAGGTTCAACTAATCCCATTTCAGGAACCACCTGGTGACAAATTCCTTCACCGTGAATAAAATTTTTAGTAATATTTTGAGTTTTAATAAAGTCCCGACATACTTTTTGAAATTCCGCAGAACCAATTGTGTTTGCAGGAATGTTATGATCAAAAATAATAGCTATTTTTTCCGGATCCCATACCTTTTCTGATATTTTTTCAAAAGTTCTAATGGCAGGTGGGGACGTCCCATCATGGGACATTGCAAGATCAACTGGAATCTCAATGATTTCACCAGGATTTACTTCATGACCTGCTTTTGCAGATAATATTTTTTCAGTAATATTCATTGTGACCTATTCCTTTTTGCTAATTTTTTTAACAATTTCTTTGAATACTTGATCGTTAATGTATTTTCCTTCTTCTCTGGACTTTTTAACTTCTCTTACAATTTGAATAAGCTCATTATCAGTTACGTCAAGTTCACATTCACTTAATTTGGCTTTAACTGCTCTGCATCCTGAATGTTTGCCTAAAACAAGTTGTCTTTTTTGTCCAACTAATTCTGGAACATAGGGTTCGTAACATAATGGTTCTTCGATAACTGCATCTACATGAATTCCAGATTCGTGTCTGAATACATTATTTCCAACAACGGGCTTGTTGTATGGAATTGGAAGTCTGCTGGCTTTTGATACAATATCTGATAATTCTTTGATGTATTTGGTTTTAAATCCGTAATCTTTACCGTAAAGAATTTTTAAAGCCATGATTAATTCTTCCAATGATGCATTTCCTGCTCTTTCTCCAATACCATTAACAGTTGTTGAAATACCTTTTGCACCTGCTAAAATACCTGTAATGGAGTTGATTACTGCAAGACCAAAGTCATTGTGGCAGTGAAGTGCAATATTTACATCTAAATCTTTTACAAGTTCTCTTACAAGATAATCAATACCTTGTGGAGTAATTGCACCAGTAGTATCTGCAATATGGACTCTATCAGCACCACATTCTTGTGCTTTTGAATAAATTCTTTTCAGGAATTCTATATCTGTTCTTGTAGCATCTTCTGCTGAAAATGCAACATATAATCCATGATCTTTGGCATAATCAACTGCAGTTTCACATAAATTAATTGCATCTTGACGGGTAACGTGCATTTTGTGATCTAAGTGAATGTCTGATGTTCCAACGAATGTAATGATTCCACCTACATCACAATCAAGAGCAGCATCAATATCTTCTGTTTTAGTTCTAGTTAAACCTAATATTGTGGCATTAAGACCTTCATTAGCAATTGCTTTTACGGTTTCTTTTTCTTTTTCAGAAACTATTGGGAAACCTGCTTCAATCTGATGAATTTTAAATTGGTCAAGTTTTCTAGCAATTTCTAATTTTTCATCAAAACTAAAACAAACGCCGGGGGTTTGTTCTCCATCTCTTAATGTTGTATCATAGATGAGTAAATCTTCAGGAAAGTTTAACTCATATTCTTTGTTATAATGACTAATAAAATATTGCAATATAATCACATCTTAAAAAATTAATTTGAATTATATAATATATATTAATTAGTTATATTTAAGTTTTCTAAAAGTTCTAAATATGAAGTTCTCTCAAATCCTTCTGTGACATTTAATTTTTCAAATAATTTAAAAATAGATTTTTGAGCATTAGAGTAATCTTCTCCATCATCTAATCCGATTTCTATTTCCATATATGGGTCAAGTCCTTCAATGTCATCTAAGGATATTTCAAAGTTTTCATAAGTATAGTACTGTCTATTTTTCCGCACTGTTCTTACTTTCTTAAATCCGATTGCTTCGAATATGTCTGAACATTTTTCACTGTCCTCTATGTTCATTTCAATTTCTTTTCTGGTTTTTGATTCTTTATCAATTTTAGGACCTTTGTAAGTTATAAAAATATTGATATCTTTATTTTGTTTTGTTGTTCTAATTCTTAATGCTTCATCACTTTCAGCGAAATCTACAATAGGGCTATTGAAGTAGATATCTTCTTGAAATTCGCTTTTACTTTTTGTTGCACCAATTTCGGATAATCTTTTTTCCATTTCACTAAAACTTGTGATTTTAGCTTTCACTTCAACTTCAATCATGTTATCCTCCTTAATTAACATAAATTTATTTTTAAGTTAATCTTTATAAACTAATATTTTTTTAAAAAAGTTACTAAAAAGTAGTAACATTTATAAATAGCTACTGTCTTATTATTATTTTAATTTTAATATATAAATAAAATCTTATTTTTCAAATTAAAAAAATTATATTTTTTTTTAAAATTTTGATATATTAATTTGACTCTTTCAAAAACTTTGTTGATTTGAAATTTTTTAATGAAAATTAGTTT
>CAYFRZ010000115.1:0-5396 GCA_964345675.1 uncultured Methanobrevibacter sp. | reverse complement strand
TTTTACATAAATTAATTTACATTCGGCAGACACTCAAAAATAAAAAAAAGAAATTAAAATAATTTCAAAATTATTCAAAATTATCTTTTAAATAACTTACAAAAATAGAAGCAGCAGTCAAATCAGCAGTTGTTCCAGGATTATATTTATTTTCAGATAAAAAATCATCAAATTCTTTAAGTTTATCTGAAAAATCAGCTTCATCTTTTAAATTAAGTAAATCTCTAGTCATCATAGATATTTTTAAAGCTTCATCCGCACCATATTTTCTTGAAATTAAAGTATCTGGAACTTGTGAAAGTATTGTCAAGAATGTTAAAATACAAGCCTCATTTTTAGATTTCTCTAGAGATAATTTATGATAAGTAGGGTAACCAATTTCAAAAACTGCAGGCATGTCAGAAGTCATTTCACGAGCTAACATATCCCATGGCGCTGAAATCTTTAAAACATCAAACATAGTCTGTTTATTTTCCCTAAGTTCATTTTTAGCATTATCACTAGCTACATCATATTCATCTTGATCGCCCATTCCGCCAGCATCTGCAATATTAATTGCATCATACAAGTTACATGCATCATCAACTGAGGTATTCGCCATTAACAATTTTACATTTTCACGAATTTCATTAAATGAATTACTAATACTTGCTGCAACTGCAATAGGAGTTGTCATCATGACAATACCCAAGTTAGTGTTATTTTTAATCCACTTATCAGTTTCAACTACTGCGTTTAAAATGTATTTACCTAATTGTGGGTTTTCAACATCAACATTTGTGCATGCTTCACGAATAATATCTCCAATTACAATTCCACTTATTATAAAATCCTCAAACTCCATATCATCATAATCACGAGTCCTATGGACATTTCCCGGTTTTGGATATCCACTTACCTCAAGTGCCGATGCAATTTGAGCCATTTTTGCAATTTCAGATGCGTTCATATTATCACATCATTGAAAAGAATATATGGGGCGAAATTAGTGATTATTAAGTCTGCTCCAGCTCTTTTAATAGACAATAATGATTCGATGATAGCATTTTCAGTTAAAAATCCTTTTTCAATAGCCGCCATAATCATTGCATACTCACCACTTACATTATAAGCAACTAAAGGCAACATGAATTCTTCACGAACCATGCGAACTACATCAAGGTACGGAAGTGCTGGTTTTACCATTAAAAAATCACATCCCTCAATTACATCAAGTTCACATTCACGAATTGCTTCCACTGCATTACTTGGATCCATCTGATAGGATTTCCTATCACCCAATTGTGGTGATGAACAAGCTGCAACTCTAAATGGTTCATAGAATGCTGAAGCATATTTTACTGAATATGACATAATCATTACATTATAATATCCATTCTCATCTAAAATTTCACGGATGGCTTTTATTCTACCATCCATCATATCTGAAGGAGCAACAATATCTGCACCAGCTTCAGCATGAGACAGGGCTACTTTTGCAATGTAAGGAAGAGACTCATCATTTAAAATTTCAATTCCATCATCAGTATCTTCATTTTCTTTAATCAAACCGCAATGACCATGAGAAGTGTATTGACATAAACATACATCACTAATTACAACAAGATTTGTTTCTTTTTTAAGTTTTCTAATTGCTTTTTGAACGATTCCTGTTGCTGAATAATCTGGAGAAGCTATTTCATCTTTAGTTTCTTCTTTCGGTATTCCAAATACAATAATTGATCTTAATCCTTTAGATTCGAGTTTTTTTGCAAATTCAACACCACTATCTAAAGAGTATCTGAATTCACCAGGAAGCGATGAAATTTCTTCCTTTTCATCACCTTGAAATTCTTCTTTAAAATAAATTGGATAAATTAAGTCTTCTTTTAGAAGTTTAGTTTCACGAACAATATCTCTAATTTTGGCATTTTTTCTAAGTCTTCTCATTCTTGTAGTTGGAAATTCCATAAATAATCACTTAAATTATAACTAATTGTACGATATTTAAAGTTTGATTTAGATAGTTAATTAAATTTATGGAAAAATAGAAAAATAAATAAAAATATCAGTTATCCATAACACATTAAAATATGCTCCACACCACCACATTACAATAAATTCATTACATCACCCATTAAATAATTATTAATGATTAATATAATGTGCATAAATTACTTTATAGGTTCTTAATGATTTTAATCTACAACTGTCAGATTTAATGCAACTAGAAAGAAGATTAATTTAATATAATTTAAAAATAATAATATATCAATAGTATTTAAAAAAGAGGCCAAAAATGTCAAATTCAATTGGAGAAAAATTTAAAATAACCAGTTTTGGATCAAGTCATGGAGTTGGTGTAGGTGCAGTTGTTGATGGATGTCCTGCCAATCTCGAATTAACTGCAGAAGATATACAAAAAGAACTTGATAAAAGAAAACCTGGAACTAGCAATGTAACTACCCCTAGAAAAGAGAGTGATGAAGTTCAAATACTTTCTGGAATATTTGAAGGAAAAACAGATGGAACACCCATTACATGTGTTGTTTTTAATAAAAACCAACATTCAAAAGATTATTCTAAATTTAAAAATACCCCTCGCCCATCTCACGGAGACTACGGTTGGATGATGAAATATGGAAACTATGACTACAACGGAGGCGGTAGAGGTAGTGGAAGAGTTACAATTGGACATGTTATTGGTGGGGCAATAGCTAAAAAACTTTTAAAAACACAAGGAATCAGAATTACATCCCATGTTACCCAAATCGGAAATATAAAAGCAGATATTAAAGATTACAACACCATTAAAGAAAATATTGAAAAAAATCCAATTAGATGTGGTGACCCAATAGCTGCAAAAAAAATGGAAGAATTGATTTTGGATAAAAAACAAGAAGGAGATTCCGTTGGCGGAGTTGTAGAAACAATAGCAATTGGAATTCCTAAAGGATTAGGTGAACCAATATTCGGTAGATTGGATGGAGACCTTGCAAGAATATTAATGAATATTGGAGCAGTGAAAGGAGTTGAAATTGGTCTTGGATTTGATGTGGCAACCCACACAGGCTCTGAAATAAATGATGAATATCAAATTGAAGGCAAGAAAATAACTACAAAAACAAACAAATCTGGTGGAATTATTGGTGGAATGAGTAACGGAATGCCCATTATTTCAAGAATTGCTGTTAAACCTACCCCATCTATTTCTAAATGTCAAGATTCAATTAATTTAGAAAAAATGGAAAAAGAAAAAATAGAAATTAAAGGACGTCATGACCCTTGCATATGCCCAAGAGTGACAGTAGTGGCCGAATCAAGTACTGCGATTGTTCTTGCAGACCATATGATTCGCTCAGGATTTATACACCCTACAAATTTAGATAGAAATATCTAATTTCTTTTCATTATAGAAAGCTCATCAAACTCTTTATTTTTAAAAGAAGTTTGATATGAGTTTCGCCTACCACTATTGAACAATGAATGAGTAGTACTATGTATTGAGGATTCAACATCTTTAAGTGAGATTAATCTGAATTTTCTTGGATTATTATAGTTTATATTAAATGATAATCCATCAAATGCAGCTATTGTTTTAACACCAGTTTTTTTAGAAATCTTTTTAGCTTCAACAACCGGATTGTTAGATATCATTTTAAGACCCAAATGAGTCATTATAGCAACTTTTGGTTTCACTTCTTCAATTAAATCAATGAAATTACGTGAACACATATGTCCAGGTATTGATTTTTCACCAGGTCTCAATACACTAGCGATTAAAATATCAGAATCCTCATGATCTTGTGCTAATCCATCAAAATATCCTGTATCTGAAGTATAAGATACTTTAAAACCATTATAATCAATTTGAAATCCTGATCCTGCAGGATCACCATGTTGTGTTGCAGTACCTTTTACTTTAATTGAATCAAATTCATCAACTTTATTTGGTTCCAATACAACAGTTTTTGATTTTGATTGATGGTATTTTGAAATACATGGACCCCACTCTTTATAACCATTTAAAACACTATTGCTTCCAATAATAGTCCCGTTATTTTTAGTCATGCCTCTAGTCATTGATTCAATTAAAATTTCAGCATCATTATAATGGTCTGTATGGGCATGAGATATAAAAATCCCACTTAAATTACGTGGATCAAAACCAAATTGATATGTTCTAACAAGTGCCCCTGGACCTGGATCTATATGATAATTCTTACCGCCAAGATTATCAATTCTAAACCCCCCAGTCATTCTTCTCTGAGAAATAGCAGAAAATCTTCCCCCACCACTTCCTAAAAATGTAATTTTCATTTAAATCGCCTTACAAAGAACATAAAATTATATCACATTTAAGAGAGGATTTATCTTTTTGGAGGCACAAATCTTCATTTTCAATGACAACTTCATCACCAATTGCCACATCATTACTTTCAGTGAACATTAACACATTCTGACCCGGTGCCGCCAATTGTTTCCAATTACCATCCATTGCTTGTGTGTTATCATTTAATTGAACAAATAACATGTTCCCATCAATATTAACAACATGCCCAACACTACCTTTATTAATAATTTTATTTGCCATTTCAATTTCAATAGACTGTTGGACTATTTGTTCAGTCAATTCCTGTCTAAATTTAGTCAATACTTTAATGTCATGATCAATAGTTACGTTTAAGTGTTTTTGTGCTTCCATTTTATTGAAATTAGGTTGTTGCATTAAAACATCAAAGTTTTTTCCAACAGTAGGAGTTTTAGAAGAAATTTCTTTTAAAATATCTTCAAATACTTCCCCCATGTATCTTAAACTTTTAGAACCTTTTAATTTTTTTGAAATTAAATTATGGGCCATTTGTTTTGCGAAATTATTACCAAAAATAATAATTCCATTTTCACCAGCATTCCGTGATTTTGTCTCTGAACCCAATAATTCAATAATTTGATAACCATTAGTGGTACCATAAATCCTTCTTCTTTTTGTTTCCATAGTTCCCTTTGTACTTACTTCCCCACGAATACAATTTCCAACTGTTTTTAACTTACTTGCATCATCAGTGATTTTAACTGAAATACCAAATTCTGATGCTCTCGCTAAAAAATCATCATCATTATTAATGGATCCTTCATATAATTCTGTTTCCAATAAATCTAAATTCTTTTTATCACCAAAATATCCAATTCTTCTTTTATCCGCAGCCATTACACATCCTTTTTTCCCTATGTAAGCAATAATTAAGCTCATAATATCTCCTAATTTTGATATTTATTAAAACATTCAAATATTTCAAAATATCAATTATTTATTAATCATATTTACATATGCTAATCTTATGTTATAAAGTTTAATAAGTAAAAATTAAAACTAATAAAAATATTTATTTAAGCATTATTGTAAATTGTAAAATTTG